>JBMSSC010000093.1:0-11048 GCA_049424145.1 Bdellovibrionia bacterium | reverse complement strand
CGACCCCAAGAGTCGAGCCGTGATGAAGTGAATCCCTCCTTGGGCAACAAGAAACTGAAATAATAAGGCATTTAAGAAGAATGCGACCGTTTCAACAACCGCAAAACTCAGCATTTGAGAGAGCACTTGAGCGTGAAAGGCCTGAAAAACAAAATACCGGTGTCCGATAAACTGAACTAAGGTTCCAAAAAAAAGCGTGGGTAGGTTGACCTGCTCGGGAGTAAAATGAAAGAGATCCACCATGACCTCCAAAGAACCTAAACCCACGGCAGTTGCCACAAGGCCTACTCCAGCGCTACGGAAATACTGGGGATCTAATTTGAAAGAGCGAACGAAGGCCATGGGGGGTTTCCTCAAAGAAAATAAAAAAAAGGGGAGATGACAGACCCCCCCCTGAATTCAGCTCAACTAGTCTCTTCGATTTCCAAACAGTCGAAGCAAATGAATAAAAAGATTAATGAAGTTTAAATAAAGTCCCAGAGCAGCCAAGATGGAGCCTTTTCCTTGCTCCTCCTCACTGTAAAAGCCACCAGAGAAATCATAGGCCATTGCGCGAATTCGTTGAGAATCATAGGCAGTGAGTCCAGAAAAAATAACCACCCCAGCCACAGCCATTCCCATGCTCAGGGCTTGACTTCCCACAAACAGATTCACTAAGCCCACGAGCAGGAGTCCCCAAAGCCCCATCCCCACAAAACTTCCTACGGCTGTTAGGTCCTTGCGCGTGAGGGTTCCATAAAGAGCTAGGCCAGCAAACATCCCGGCTGCAATCACAAAAACATGAGCAATGGAGGTCAGGGTGTAGAGAAGAAAAATCACGCTCAACACCACCCCATTGAGAGCCGAGTATCCAAGAAAACCAAAAAGGGCTTGAGTAGCACTGAGCCTGGGCAGAGCTGCGGTGAGACCCAAGACCAACAACACCTGCCCAATTGCGCAGGCATAAAAGAGGGCTCGATTACCGACTAAAACTTCTAAGGCCGTCTCGGATCGCACGATAGAAAAACTCACCACAGCGGTGGTGAGTAGACCGAGCACCATCCACCCATAGGTGCGGCTGATGAATCGTGAGATGGCCATCTGACGCGAATGAACCCGAAGATCACTTGAGGTCTCTATTGAATCAAATCGATTTCTCATATCGTTCTCCTTTTTACTCGCGGGGATCTGAATCTGATTGTACCGGTTGACTCTTGAATTTTACGAGTCGACTCCTTTTTTAGCCTACTTTGGTACGAAAAAAAAGTTTAAAACCAGACACAACCCGAAGGCGCCTTCTTGCTTGGATGGCCCCAGAGGCACTTTGAGCCAAACGGATACCCAAACCAGATCCTCGGACTTGCAGGCCTGAGCCTGCATCGGAGTTTCCAGACTCTTTTCCCTCAAGAACACTCTAGTTTTCGGACTTCAACCACGCAGGAGGATCCAGGTACTCAATCGGATCAATGGAATATTGATCCATTAATCGGTCCACTTCATCAGAAAGTCGGTCGGAACTCCAATTGGGATGCTCAGCTGAGAGCTTAAACGAAAAATCATCTCGAACTACCCCATGCAAGGCATCATGCCAAATTTTTCCGGCCGCAATGCCTGATAAGATTCCAAATTCAGCATCAAAAAAATCATAGGCTGTAAGCCGAGTGGCACTGCCTTCCGCTGAAAGTACAGTCAACCCATCTGCAAAACGAATGGAGTCACCTGATTTCAGTTGATAGCGAACCACGACTCTTTTGTCCGAACGATCAATGAGGTAAATTTGCTCATAATGAATATTCGGAATAAAAAATACAGGCGACTTTCGCTCCCAAGCCGTGGTGAATTTGTTTCCACTCCGATGAACGACCTCCACTTTTTTTACGTCTCTTAAGATTTTAGGATAGGCCTCAAAGTCCTCCATATGAGCCGCAACACGATGAAGAGGGGCTTGGATCAGAAATTGCTTCAAACTTCCGATGTAGGTCGAATTGCCGGCCGTTTTAATCCCCTTAATCCAAATGGGTTTATGAGACTCAAAACCTTTTTCGATGACCGAAGGGGGCCAATTTTTAAGACTAAGCGGCAACTGATCGGAATACCGACTCCGCCTGGCCTCAGCGATCACTTCATCGATCCGATAGATCTCAGACCCCTTTTTTTCTCCATCCGCTCCAAGGGAGGGATTGATACCAGAGCCAAAAGAGGAGGCTTTCTTCCCTCCTGAACTATCTGTTGGAGCAGCCTGTGGCATTGGAGTGTTAGGCGACAACGATTCACTGACTAACCCAGACACAGAAGAGGAATCACTCTTTGCGCCTTGAGCTAATAAAAAGAGAGCTAAAAACAGCCCCACACTCGACTTTGGTTTCAAGAAAACGCGAGCCTGCATTTTCTCTATTATATTACATTAATTAACTAAAACTAGCTTTTTTCTAGTTGCTTTTTTTCGTTCCTCTAAAAAGCATAAAAAAGCAGGAAGCGCGATAATGGCTCCGATAATACAGGTAATCTCCCCTAACACGGCAAGTAAACCAAAACTTACAAATGCTTGATTTCCTGCAATTAAAAGAGAACCATACCCAATGATCGTGGTCAAACTACTGAGAAGAACAGCTCCTCCCGTATTTCGGATCACTGAGAGAATCTTACCCGGCCCCTCAATCTTATACCTTTGAAAGATATTGACTCCATAATCCAAACCAATTCCAAAGGTAATGGGAAGAGCGATGAAGTTGAGAAAATTGATCTTGACGTGAAAACCAATGATAATTCCAGCAAGCCAGATCACTCCAAACCCTAGGGCAACCAGAACCAAAAGAATTGTTTTGAGGCTCCTAAATAAAACCACCACCAGCGCTAAAACCGCTAAAAATGCAAATAAAGTAGCCTTGGGCCCATCTTGGGTAATGGATTGAAACATGTCGTAGGTGATGGCTAGATCCCCGGCTACCGGTGTATGAGGAGCCACCGAGTCAGCGACCTTTCGGGTCGTGCGCACAAACTCTGCAATCGTATTGGCATCATCGGATCCTTTTTCAATTTTCTTATCCACCAAGACGATTTTGCCTAAACTTCCATCCGTCTCACGAAACTTACCTAAGATCAGAGGGGGCAAGTCTTTTTCCCGAAACTCCACAAAAGACTTGGGATTTAATAGCTCCATGACGAGCGTTTTTTCGGCCTGAGGAAGTAAATTGATCAATCGAACGGGTAGAAGCCGTCGGATTTCTTGCAAAACTTTGATTTTTTCGGGTTGCTGAGAGGGGACAAAATCCTCAAGAGTTTGCACCGTGGTGATCTTGCTCTGAGATCCTGGACGATCTCGTTCCTGCTTAAATCGGTCGGCAATGAGTTGGGTATGCTCTCGTTTTTTGGGTAAAACCACAATAGGAGAAAACGAATGCTGAAAGATGTCATCAATGTAGTGATAGAGAGCCCCAGATCCCGTAGTCATGCTCCTTTTATCTCGAAGCTTGTTCATATCCGTTTCAATGAGATCGAGCTTAGAGTTTTTCACCAAAAACAAGGAGATGGCCAAAAAGATGAGCGAGAGAGTCCAAATCGTCTTAGGCAGCCTTTCCACAAAGCGAGCCAGAAGACCTGAGATCACCGGACTCGGGTGTTTTGGATAGTACCAACCGGGCTTCAGCTTCCGATCTAAAAGCGTCAGGTAAGCGGGTAAAAGCGTGCAAGCGCTGATCCAACAGCAAATCATTCCAAGGAGTCCGATAATCCCAAACTGACTAAACCCACGAAACCCGGTGAGCATCAAAGACCCATAAGAGAGCCCTGCCGCTAATGCTGCCGTTCCCGTCGAGGGAGCCGTACTGATTAAAGCCGTTTCAACAGCCAGAGGATGAGAACTGCCGTTTCGTCTCTCCTCCAGATAGCGAGCCAAAAAGATGATCCCAAAGTTTATGCCATTTCCAATGACGATGCTAGCTAAAAACGCCGTATTGGCATTCAAATAGCCCACAACAAAGTAGGAAATTCCAAACGTCCAAAACGTCCCCATCAATAAACTGACAACCAACGCCAAAGTTGCGCCCATCGAGCGGTAAAAAGCAAGCATCGCCAGCGTCACCACGACCATCACAATGACTGTTGAGACTTCCAAGTCCTCTACTAAAGCGGCACTTTCTTCGATCATATTTTGACCATTGCCGGTGAACTTCACCTCAAGGTCAGCAGCGTACGACTTAGGGTTCAACTCTGCGACCGCCTTTTCAAGCTCAGCCTTCAGCTTCAAGGCCTTATTCAGCCCCTTACCAGGCATGTAAAGAATCATGGCCCGAATTTTTTCATCCGCTGTGGCATAAAACCCGCCAGGAAAATGATCATAGCCTGCCACACGATTTTCATACTTCTTGCGCATCGCTTCATAATCCAGCTTGGGCTCGGGAATCTCTTTGCCTCTGAAAATATTGAGCGGGTTGTAGAGTTCCTTTTCATAATGAATCCGATCCCGAATGTAATTCTTCAATTGGATGAGATCGGGCAAGTCAATGAACAGGGGCCTTCGATCCTTAAAAAACTGAAGCTCACGATCGATCCGGTATTCAACCTGAGAGATCGTTTGCTTTGGAACTTGCGAGAGACGCTGAGCGAGATCCAGGATAAATTTTTTGCTCTGAACTGGCTGTTCGGAGAAAGCCAACAGCACAATATTATCCACGGCTTCTAAGCGAGAGGTCACTTCGTTCAGGTCCACAACACTGCGAGCTGAAGAGGGAAGCAACTCTTCAATATCAGTCCGCAGATTCATATAAAGCAGAACCGAAAAATAAGCCCCCACAAACGCCAGCAAGGTCCCCATCCAGGCCACTGCACGGGCGTGACGAATGGTTTTTTGAATTAAGCTTCTCAAAACGCTTCCTTCACCCGTTAGAAAATTTTCTGAGTGTAACACCCAGCTTTTAAATGACTTTGGTCTAGTCTGAGACCATATCCGAATGCCGGAGCTCACGCAAGGTGTTGGCGATCGGGGAACTGGAGGAAGGGGGAAAAAAGTTTTCCGGGCTTTAATCTTGCAGAGCCGCTTCGGTATGAAGCTTAAAAAATTCCAATTCAACCGCCTGTCTTTTGATCCTGTTGCTCCTCTCTTTCTGGGGTTTACTTTGCTCTCAGTTGTCGGATGCTCGAGCGTTCCGAGCCCCAAAGATCTCAGTGAAGCACTCTCGGTACGAGGCCCCACCGTCTTAAATGCTCGAGTGGATCCTCATCAAGTGGAATTGAACCGAAGCCTTCAGCCCAACCGCACCCCTGAGATTCTTGCGGACGTCAAAGACTTCAGCTCAAAAATCACTCGCGTGACGCTTCAATTCACTACCATCCCCGTTGAGATCCCCATGGAAAACATTGGGGGCACTACCTGGCGAGCCCAAGTCACGCCCGAGCAGCTTCGCAGTCTTGCCGTCAGTGGAAGAACCATCTCCTATGCAGTGAAAATCATTGCTGAAAACCAAGAGGGAAAGAAGGCGGAAAGCAGCCCACCTTTATCTTTAGAAATTAAAACACCCGATTTGTCACAAAATGCCTAAACGATCGACAGTTGACCACTGATTCTCAAACCTGAAGCTCGGGGAAATATCAATTATGATAGTTTTTTCCTTGGTTTTCAATAGGTTAGAATTATCTCTTCTTGGCCTGCTGATTGCTCTAAGAGAGAGACCATGAGGAAACTTCAAAGCCATCTGCTGGTCCTGGCCCTCGCCTTAACCCCCCAGGCTTGGGCTAGCCCTCAAGCAAGCCCGAAGGCCAGCGCGCAAGCCGGTACGCATGAAGGAAGCACGCCCTTGGTTCATTCTAAGCCCTCCTGGAGCATTCATCACACCGCCTTGCTCACGGAGCTGGATGCCGAAAAAGCCATTTCTCGATGGATTCATGCCAAGGAGCTGATGGGAAAACAGTAGCCCAAAAGCGTCGTCAAATCCGGAGAGGAGGTCGCCATGATTGGTCAATTCCTCATCCTCTGGACCTCGAAAGCTTTACCTGAAACTTGGAAACACCAGTCCAGACCCATTGCCAACACCATCATTCAACAAAGCCAGAAGTACGGCTTTGACCCGGTCTTTCTCATGTCCGTCATTGAAAACGAAAGTAGCTTTAACCCGGAAGCCTTAGGAAGCGCGGGGGAAATCGGACTGATGCAAATCACCCCTGAGACAGGTGCCTGGATCACCGAGCTGTTTGAAATCCCTTGGAAGGGAAAGAAGACTTTGAAAAACCCCGTTTCCAATATCATCATTGGATCCGCTTACCTGGCCTACTTAAGAGAGGAATTTGATTACCGCGGCCAACTGTACTTGGCCGCCTATAACATGGGTTCAGGCAATGTGAGAAAGCACTTAAATCGAAATACACAGCCCCAAGTGTATCCATCTCGAGTCATGCAACGCTACTTACGATTTTACTCAGAGCTTCAAAACAGCTTAAAGTCGAAGCCCTCGGGGACCTGGGCATCCGTTGGAAAAAAGCCCGAGACCTACTCGTCTGCATTACAGAGTAGGCAGCAATCGTGGGCTTCAAAACCCAAGAAGCATCTCACGCATTCCAATCAGCTCAGACCACTTTAGACCCGAATCAAGATTCTCGCTGGGTCGAAAGCGGCCTGAGCTGATCGAGTCGCCTGTTCTTCTTACGGATGCTGTGCCGGTGTCGGGATAAAATGTGGGGCCTGAGGCTGATGCTTAAGCCGGTAATCCTGCACTCCGAGAATTACGGTCATCACCAAACTCACGGCAATCCCCAGAACACCAAATCCAAACAACCCGGTTAAAACCTTCAGCGTCTTGGTTGACATGAAAAACCCGTCTTTCGTTCCAGCGCTTCGAACACTATTTTTTAAAACGCTTCGTTAAACACCACGGAGCTTCCGCTGGTGTCGATTCCTTTTTGATATTCGGTCACCCGTTTTTCAAAGAAGTTGGTCAGCGGCTGCAGATCTTGGAGCACCATGAATGAGAAGGGATTTTTTGAGGAGTACATCTTTGCAAATCCCATCTGCGTGAGTCGCTGATCGGCGACGTACTGCAAGTACTCTTTCATCAGTGTTGGAGACATCCCATTGACGCCTAAACTGAGGGCATCCTGACAGAAGCTCATTTCCACTGTGAGCGCCTCTTCCATCATCTGGCCCACACGTTCTGTTAAGCTTGCGTCAAAAATTTCAGGATATTCTTTTCGAATCGCCTGAATCACCTGCATGGCACCTTCAATATGCATGGTCTCATCTCTAAACACCCAGTTGGTCGCCGTGGCTAGACCAGGAAGCAGGCCCTTGTTTCTTAGGAAATACACGTAAGCAAACGAGCCAAAGAAAAACAGCCCTTCCACACATGCAGCAAAGCAGATCAAGTTCTCAACAAACTGTCTTCGCTTCTCATGAGAATCGAGTTTATCTAAATGATAGATCGAATCCATGTACTTAAAGCAAAAGTCAGCCTTCAACTTCACTGAAGGAATGTTCTGATAAGCATCAAATGCTTTCTGCCGCTCTTCGATCTCTGGAATGTAATTATCCACCAATAAGAGATAGGTCTCCACATGCAGCATCTCGTCAAAAAGCTGCTTACCCAAGAACATTCGATACTCAGGTGAATTCACGTGCTTGTAAAAGTTCAGCACCAGATTATGAGCCACCAGATTATCTGCTGTAGCAAAAAAGGCCACGAGACGCTTAATTAAATGCGACTCCTGAGGTGAGAGACGGTCCCTCAGATGCTGGTAATCGATCGAAAAATCAATCTCATCTGTAGTCCAGATATTTTTAATCGAGTTCTTGTACAACTGAAAGAACTGCGGATACTTCATGGGTCTTAGGGTTAAATCCAAATCAGTACTGAGAATCATAGTTCACCTCGGTTCGTTTCGTGTCCAATTCACTGACATGCTTCACAGGATTCAGGATTCTCAAGGGAGCAGGCCAAGGCTGCCTCAGGAGTCACTGAGACGGTAGCCTTTTGGATGCTCGTTCTTGCCCTTGAGCGCAAATAATAAGTGGTTTTCACCCCTTGGTTCCACGCATACATATACATGGAAGAAAGCTTCCCAATGGTGGGGTTTTCAATGAATAAATTTAAGGATTGAGACTGACAGATGAATGCCGAGCGTAAGGCCGCCATGTCAATCAGCTCCTTCTGAGAGATCTCCCAAACGGTTTTATAAAGATCTTTAAGCTCACTTGGAATCTCATCGATCTCCTGAATCGACCCCTCGTGTTGAATGATCTTCGAACGCATCTGAGAGCTCCAAAGACCCCGCTTCTTTAAGTCAGCAATCAAGTAGCGATTGACTTGCAAAAACTCACCACTGAGGGTTTCCCGCTTAAAAAAGTTTGAAATCTGAGGCTCAATACTCTCAAAACTTCCGACAATGGATGCAATGGTTGCCGTGGGAGCAATGGCAATCAGAAGGCTATTTCTTAACCCATGTGTCCGAACGTCTTGAGCCAAGCGATCCCAATCATAATGTAGCTCAGGCAGGCTATTCTGATACTTTCTGGCCAACTGAACCTGAAGCTCACCATCTGCATAGCGGGATTCCCGGAACATTTCAAACGGCTCTGATTGCTGAGCTAATCTCATGCTCGTATTTAAGGCTTGGTAGTAAATCGTCTCGGAGATTTGAGAGGAGAGCTTTTTTGCGTCCTCACTGGTGAACGGCAAGCGCATCTTAAACAAGGCGTCTTGCAAACCCATAATACCCAGTCCCACGGGTCGCCACTTTTGGTTTGAAGCTTTAGCTTCAGGAGTGTTGTAGAAGTTAATATCGATCACTCGGTCTAGAAACTGAACTGCCGTATCAACTACTTTTCTCAAGCGATCAAAATCAAACTCCTGCTTCGAGTTCACGAACATCGATAAATTCACACTTCCCAAGTTGCAGACTGCAGTCTCTGAACTGGAGGTGACTTCGAGAATTTCCGTGCATAGATTGGAGCTTCGAATCACGTTTCCTTTTTTCGCTGTCTGAGCGGAACGAAGATTCGCTTTATCTTTAAAACAGATCCAACCATTTCCCGTCTCAGCGAGCGTTTGGATCATTCGAGCATACAAAGACCGAGCTTGGACCGTACGAACGGCTTTACCGTCTTTTTCTGCCTTTTCATAAGCCGACTCAAACTCTTCTCCATAGGTCTCTAAAAGCTCAGGCACATCACTCGGAGAAAACAAGCTCCAGGTAGCGTCCTGATCTACGCGCTTCATGAACAGATCGGAGACCCAAAGAGCCAGGTTCAAATTATGGGTTCGTCGCTCCTCGGCTCCGGTATTGTTTCTTAACTCCAAGAAAGACTCAATATCCGCATGCCAAGGCTCAAGATAAACGGCGGCAGCGCCTTTTCTTTTTCCGCCCTGATTAATGGCGTGAACCGACGAATCAAAGACTTTCAAAAAGGGGATGATTCCGTTGCTTAGGCCGTTGGTACCATGAATCAACGCTCCTGAGGCACGGATTCGAGTCCAGTCAATTCCGATTCCCCCTGAAAACTTCGCCAACCGCGCACAGTCGGTAATGGATTTATAAATCCCCTCTAAACTGTCATCAGAAACCGTCAAGAGATAACACGAACTCATCTGAGGATGGCGAGTACCCGAGTTAAATAAAGTCGGTGTGGCCGGCATGTACTCAAATTGGCTAATGATATTATAGAAGCTAATGGCTTCATCCAGGTTCTTAGACAACCCTAACGCCACCCGCATGAATAACCACTGCGGACGCTCAATGAGCTTTCTGCTTTTCGGATCTCGAAGCAAATACCGATCTGCGACCGTTTTCAATCCAAAATACTCAAACAAATCATCCCGTTCATGGCGAATGGCATACTCAATCGCATTCACATCTTGTTGAGCCAGTTCCACTAAGTTGCCCGAGAGCAAACCTAACTGCGCTCCGGTCTGAATGTAATCTCGGAAAGCTAAATCTCGTCCCACTTCCTTACGAATACTCTCAGCCAGCATTCGAGCAGCCACTTTGGAGTAGTTGGGTTCATCCGTCATCAAAAGAACTGCGTTTGAAATCGAGAGCTCGTCTAATTCTTGAGTGGTGCTACCCTGATGAAGAGCGCTAATGGTTCGTTTGGCAATCTCAAGGGACTCAACACCAGGAATCCCACGGCAGGCTCGATTCACCGCATGTAAAATTTTTTCAATTTTAACATCTTCAAAGGTTCCATCCCTTTTAATGACTTGCATTTAACCGCTCCTTCAAATTCCAATAAATTCCAAATCCCAATGAATTCCAATTAAAAATTCAACTGTAGCTCCAGGGTATCTCTGGGAATGATTGTTTCAGTACATTTTACGTTAGTCTACAACTGCCACACTCTTGTCAACCCAACAGCATTGCGCCTGGATCGAAAGATTTTTCAGCACCGTCATGTGACGCTACAGTATTTGGAAAAGGAAAAGCTTGTCAAATCTTTTCGGTCTAAAAAAATAACCGATCATTGCGCAAGGAGAATGAAAAAGCACAAACTAGAAAGCCCTAAGGAGCCTGAGCTCAGGCTCTAGTCAAGCCTGAGCGATTTATAGTCGTCTTGAAGCGTCGGAATTAAATCCCACTCACCCAGCCGTTTCTTGATTAAGAATTCGAGTTTTGAAGTTGAAGAGCTTGCAATTTTTGATTGAGCTGTTCCATCACCCAAGCCCCTCCGAGCAGAAGGACCAAAGTCAGCGCTATCACCAAAAAACTCACTACCACTTTCGTCTTCTTACTCTGCCTAGGATTCCGCCACAGCAAAGGCAAAGCAAACGGACCCACAAAAGCCACTGAGATAAAAAAAGTCCACCAACTCTCCCAAATCTGATTTCTACTTTTCTGTATTTGATCCATCTGCATTAGAACCTGTAAATCAGGCCTCCTCCAAAAATATGTTTAGAATAGGCATAATAATTCTGATCTTTTGAAATATTATTTATATACGCATAATTCAAGCTCACAGAAAAGTCTTTACCCAGCCAACGTGTGAAAGTCAAAGCCGGATTGATCATTTTTTCCAGCCCTCGAGTGGCAAACTGGTTCTGAGTGTCCGTCAGAGTCAGATCCAATGATAAACTGAGATTCACCCGCCA
>JBMSSC010000092.1:0-11097 GCA_049424145.1 Bdellovibrionia bacterium | reverse complement strand
GATCTACACGCTGATCACTGTGCTTCTTAAGCGGGGCCAATTGAGGATGAGAAAGCTCTGAAAAGAAGAGGCCCCCAATGTTTGAGCAGCCTCATGCAATGGGCTCTGCAGGGTTCCTAGGAGCGGAAATAGCATGCGAATCGCAAGGGGCATGAAACTCGTCATCTGAATCAGAGCAATGATCAGAAAGCTCCCCTCAAAGGGATCGACCCAAAGTCCGTAGCTGAACCAGAATCCAAGAGCTAAGACCAGAATGGAGATTCCACTAGGTAGGCTCAGCAAAAACACAAGGGAAGTCTGAAGCCAGCGAAGGGACTGAGGCAAATGAACCATTGCAAGCATCGCAAAAGTGGCGGAAAGACAGGTCAATCCCCCACTTAAGCCTGCCAGAAATAAAGAGTTTTTCAAAGCAGTCAAGCCACTGTGCCACTGAGTTTCAGACGCCCGATGAAAGAGGGTCGAACCCCAAAAAACGCTTCCATAGGGAAGAACAAAAAATAATGCGCACCCAAGCAGAGCCCAAGCCCTAGGGCTCATCGAGGGGACGGGCTCAATGAACCCAAACGCCTTTACGTCATGCCCTTGCCAGGTGTTTTCTTTTCCAAAACGCCTGAGCAGCAGAATTAAAAACCACGGGGCGCAGGACAGAAGTAGCTCTAAAAGAGCAAAAAACACGGGACGACTGAGATCAAGTGGATTTTCTCTTAAACTTTGAACCAGCTCCACTTCTAAAGTTTGCACCGGCGGCCCCCCTCCCAGTAAAAGCACCAAGCCAAAACTCATTGTGCACACGGAGAAAACCTGCAGCAGGCTGGTGAGAATGACCCCCGAAAGCGCGGGAAAAATCAATCTCCCCGTAATCTGCATGGAGGAAGCCCCCAGGGTTTTTGCGGCCTCAATCCACGTCTCAGGCAAGAGCACTCTCGCCTGAAGCACCTGATGAGCCACCCATGGGACGTTAAAAAAAACCTGGGCCCAGATGACCGCCTGAGCGGAGTACAGCAGATCCACCTGAATACCCCAGGGAGCAAGAAGGGAAGAGAGCACCCCGGAACGACCCAACCAAATCACCCACGTTTGAGCCGCAACCACGGTCGGAACGGAATAAGGAATCAAAAGAAGAGACCGAAGAAAAATAAAAAATCGCAGTGAAAAGCGTTTGAAAAAACCACCGGGCGTCAACGACCCATCCAACCCCTGAGCCAGGGCTAAGCCCAGAGCGGTTCCTAAAACTCCTGAGAGCAAAGCACTTTTTAACGCAAGCCCGGCCGTGCAACGGAACACCCCCCAGGTCCAAGAATCAGACCAGCCTGGAGTGGTCAGTCCCCCGAGAGCGTGCCCCAAAAGCGTCGAAAGAGGGATGACCAAGCAAAGCAGAATGAACCCCAGGGTCCATCCCCAAACCAAAGCGGCCATCCATCGCTCCCAGACTCTCATCGGGTGACGGCTTGCTTCCAGTCATGAAGCACCTGCTGAACTGAGGGGTTCGGATGCTTACCCGAGGATTTCCCAAAGTGTTTTAACGCCATGAGACTCACAGGCTGGGGTAAATCTAAAAACACTGCCGGTAACGCAACGGACTTTCTTACCGGAAACATCCAGGCTTGAAGCGGAATTTTTTTCTGCACCTCCACCGAAATGAAAAACTCTAGAAATCGCTGAGCCAACTGCATCCGTCGAGTCTCAGCGGGAGTTTGAGCTTGCTTCTTCAGTAGCACGGCTCCCTCGATTTGAAGGGGCTGACCTTCTTGAAATAAAATAGCTTGGTAGCGTCCGGGGCGAGTCTGGGTTCCCTGGGTCTTTGTATCCTCTGTGGCGTGATAGGCTTGGCTCGTCAGATAGCTCCAGACCCAAGGTGCTTCCTGCCTTAAAAAAAGGCCATAGGCAGCCTCCCAGCCGGGAGCCAAAGTGAGCCATTGGGGCGCAAGCTGCTTCCAGAAATCCCAAACCCGATCCCCAAACAGAGTCTGAGTGAAGAGTAAAAATCCTAAGCCCACGGTCGAGCTCCTTGGGTCCTCTAAGATCAGACTGCGTTTCCATTGGGGCTGAAGCAGCTCCTGAATGGAGATGACCTGCTCTTTCGGAAGAGTCAGGCCCCGAGCCTGCAGCTGTTTCCGATCCACCATGAGCGCCAGGACTCCATAACCAAAGGGCAAAAAACCGGGCTCAAGCTTCACTTCTTCGCGAAGCTCCGAGTAACCCCGGGGGGCTCCCCTCTCCCAGAGATCGGCCCAGGGCTTTATTTTTTCCCAAAGACTCTGATCCACGCCTAAAACAAGGTCCGCTTGAAACGACCCACGACTCGACTCGAGGGCCAAGCGGCTCAAGATTTGAGACCCTTGCCCAGCAAAGCCCATTCGCACCTTGCAATGCTCTTTTTTTTCAAACTCAGGGATGATCTGCTGGGCTAAGCCTCCCGACGCCAGAAGACCCGAGGAGACGTAAATCGCCAGTTCCTGAGGTGGCTCTTGAGCCAGAACCTCCTGAAACAGCCCGATCAAAAACAGAACCACTAAACGCGGGAAGAACTTCATGGGGCTTGAGAAAAGATGAACTCAGAAGCTGGTGATCACAGCTCTGGCTCCTGCTGAGGCTCTGAGGGGATCACACTTGGCTTTCCCTCGGTCCGAGGCTCATGAGCCGATAAGAAATCCTCACTGGCACGAGCGTCGACCTTGGGCTTTAAGAGCCGCAATTTATTGGCACGATCATCGGCATCGGTCTCAAATCTCCAGAGGATTTCACAATTCTGCAAGTGCGTCGTAGTTTCTTCCTGATTCGACTTAATGTGAACAATTCCATTTTCATACAAAGTCACATCCGCATGATCCACGTAGGTCCCTTCCTCTCCAGGGTAAAAGAAGATCACGCGCATGGCTGAACCTTGACGAACCACCCTCATGAACGGTCTTGAGGCCTCCTGCTTTTGAGTGGCCTCAGATGAACCAATGAGCCACTGAGCCAGTTGACCCAGCTTCTTGGTAATGAAATTGAACATATGATCAAAAGCTCCTTAGTAAGTTCCCTCATCTCTTTGAGTTCTCTCAGCTCCCCAAATCAGCCTAAGGCCCGAGGTTTGAGACCGAGAAACTTCCCAGAGTGGATTCAAGAGGATCGTAGAAAACAATTAAACTAAAACCCCCCCTTCAAGCAAGTCAGTTGCGGAGTCTCTCTAAAACAGCTACAACTGGCCTATGTTTGTTTCTCTCCCAGATGTCATCCTTCTGAATTCTCGGTGGCTTCAACCCGGGTTTTGCTCACCCACCGAGATGCCTCAGAAGGACCCTCAACCCGGGAAAAAAGCGGGGCTTCTTTTTATGACAGAAGGCGTGAAATTTCTCAACCCGGATAGAAAAAGTAAATCCCCCGACAGACGGTCCTCGAAGTGGCTTTTAGGAGCCGATCCCGCTCGTCTGCTGGAAGGCACCAGTTATCTTCCCGCACAGGGAGCTCAGCTGCGACTAAAATCCCTGTTCAAAGGAAATCCCCATGTTGACCGCTGCTGAGCCCTCTGCACCCGTTCAAATGGTCATTTTAGCCGGTGGTCTGGGCACCTGCTTAAGACCGCTTACGGAGCGTTACCCCAAGTCCATGATCCCTGTTCTAGAAAAACCGTTCATTGATCATCAGCTCAAGCCTCTGGCCTCCTCAGGCATTCAAGAGGTGATTTTATCTACAGGGTATTTAGGAGAGAGGATCGAAGCCTTCGTGGGTGATGAGAAAAAGAGGGGGCTTCCAATCCACACCGTTGACGAAGGGCCAAACCTGAGAGGAACTGCCGGAGCCTTAAGCTGGGTCTATGACCAGAACTTACTGCACGATCGCTTTTTACTCACCTCAGGGGATTTCTATCTGCCCGTCGACTACGCCCAGCTCTGGAGAGCCTTTCAATCAGAATCAGCTCCTGCGCTCACGAGTGTTTTAAAAAACTCAAGCCAATGGGACACGAGGAACGCTTGTTTTGATGGGAAAAGGGTAACTCTCGACGACAAAAGGATTCAGCCCAAACCGAAGGACATGCTATTGAACGACTATGGGCTCTCTGCATTTCAAAAAGAACACACTCAGAGGTTTTATGAAATCCGTTCCCTGCAGGGAATTCAAGACTTAGAGGAGTACTTAGCCTAATGCACTCAACAGAATCCAAAGCCACCCTTCTCACGGTGGGAACAGAACTGACCACTGGCCAAATCATGAACAAGAATGCGGCCTGGATCTCAGAAAAGCTTGCCGGCCTGGGCGTTGAAGTGCTGATGCAACAGACCGTCCCAGACGATCACGAGCTGATCTTAAAAGCCCTGGAGCAATGCAAGAGCATGAGCCAGTTGATCTTCGTTACAGGCGGACTGGGGCCCACCACCGATGACTTCACGCGCAATGTGGTGGCAGAATGGCTCAATGAGCCCCTGGAGTTTCATGATCTGGTTTGGCAAGACATTGAACACCGACTGCACTCGCTTGGAGTTCCGGTTGCTGAATCCAATCAGAGGCAATGCTATTTTCCCTCAGGCTGTGACATCATCCCTAATCCAGAGGGCACCGCAGCAGGTTTTAGTAGCTTGATCCGCGGCACGAAAAAACGAATCTGGGTGTTTCCTGGGCCTCCGCGTGAGGTCGAAAGCGTCTGGAACCAAGGAGTGGAGGGAATGATTCGAGCCCTCCTGCCGCAACTCAAGCCACTGAAAGTTTTCAGTTGGAATTGCACAGGACGAACCGAGGCAGAGTTTGGCGAACTCACTGAAGCCACAATTGAGGGATCCTCTCTTAAAACAGGATATCGGGCTCATCGCCCCATCGTTGAAGTGAAGGTGTGGTGTGAAGAAAGCCAACTCCCTCAGAATCAAAAGTGGATTGATGCCTTGGATCGAGCCCTTGCACCTTGGGCGCTCTCTAAGCAGGGGAAAAACCTGGCTCAAGAGCTGATCGACAAACTCTTAGGTCATGAGGACATCGAGGTGATTGATGCCTCCTCAGGGGGAATCCTGGCTGAGCGTTTAGGAACCCTGCTTCGACAGCTGCCTAGGCCCCGTCAGCCACAAGCCCTGGCCTTCTCTTTTGTGACCCAATGGAACCCCCTGGAGCACCCCACCAGCTTCGTTCAGGAAGTCTTAGAGCGAGCGGATCCTGACTCGATCACCTTAGTCCTGGGAGGAACCCAGGAAGGACGAGCCTGCATTGGCCTGAGGAATCGATCCCGAGTTCATCAGGACGTGCTGCAATCCCCTTACTCAAAGCCTGAACTCATCGACCGGGCGCGCCATTATTTTGTAGAAATTGCCCTCAAGAAATGGTGTGACTGGCTCGAGCACACCACCCACTAGAAAGGACCAAATCCATGACTGATCACTCCGAAGACATGAAACAAGAACTCGAACGGCTTCGCGCTGAGAATCAAGCGTTAAAGAAAACTTCTCAAAGAGGCCTTTCCCTGAAAGTCAGCGAAAAAGGTGGCCTATCCGTCTATGGGCTGGGACGTTTTCCGGTCACACTCTACAAAGAACAATGGTCCAAGCTTTTAGACATGAGCGAGGAGATTCGAGCTTTTATTCAAGCCAATGACTCTCAACTGAAGACCAAGGAGTAGCTCTCCGCTACTCCTAGCGCTTCTGATCCGCTCGCCAGCTCATGGCATACTCTTGAAACTCAACAGACTGAGCCAAGGGAGTTGCACTGAGGGGCTGCGCGGTATCGACCATGACTGCTACTTCTTGGGTCTCGGTTTGATCCTCTGCATTTTTAGCGGCGTTGGGGTGAGGACCGTGGTGAATGCCTTGGGGATGCCAAGTGACAGACCCTGAGGAAATCCCTTCTCGAGAGAAGAACTGCCCTGCATGGTAAAAAAGCACTTCATCGTAATCAATGTTTCGGTGATAAAAGGGGACCTTCATAACGCCTTTGCCCGACTCCAAGGGTCTGGGCAAAAACGAGCAAATCACAAAGCCTCGAGCCACAAAAGTGGTATGAACACTGGGCGGTAAGTGAAAGCTAGGACAAACCACAGGGCGAATGTCATTCACACTGAGCGCGGATGGACAAAGATCCCCTTTCCACCCCAACGCATTCATCGGATTCCAGGGATAAAAGACGCGCGTCCACTCCCCTTGACGCTTAATGCGGAGCTCAAATTCGTGAGCCGCATTGGCACCCGTCGTTCTTTCTTTCTCCGGAAGAAGCGGAGTTCTCATCACCATGGGATCAAACAAAGCATGTCGCCCGAGCATTCCCCGCTCCGGAAGCTGAATCTCAGAGTGAGACTCAATGACCAAGTGAGTATTGGGGTACTGCGTGGTGAATCGATAGGTTGTGCCGCGAGGAAGAATGAGATAATCGCCTTTTTGATACGTCAGATCTCCGTAGTCGGTCTCTAAAACGCCCTGGCCTTCGTGCACAAACCGAACTTCATCTCCATCCGCATTGCGAATGAATACCTGCATGTCTTGGGAAAACTTGGCAATCCCCAACTGAACGTCTGAGTTTTTCAAAAAAACCTGAGGCTGCGCTTGATCTTCTCCTAAGAGGCGAGTCACGGAGTACGCGCGAGGCTGAAGCGGGCCTTCAATTCGAAGCCAGCCGGTGGGAGGGTGCCGGTGATAGAGGTGACTCACTCGACCAAAAAAACCCTGCCTTCCATGTTCTTCTTCATACGAGTGCTCGGGGATTTGCACATGCGGTTGAAGCGCGTAACTTCCTTGAGCCCACGCCGATCCTGCTGAAATGACCTTTGATTTGGGCATGATCCACCACCTCCAGACTTCAGGTGTAGTACAGGGGAACACTGATTGCAACACACGGCCCGAGAAGGAGACTCAATTCATGCAGACCCAACCCATCGCACCAGAATCCAAAGAGGCAGCAGAACCCGAAATTTCAGAAATCCGCTTCAGGGCAAAAAAAGTGGCCACCCAAGCCTCAGGAAACGTCACTCAAGCGTATCATGAAGCTCGGGGTTGGCTGACCCAGAACTCAGGCAAAGCGCTCAGCGTGGTGGGCATTTTAGCCACCCTAGGAGCCATTGGTTTTTACCTCTATAAAAACTCATTTCAGCCGGAGTATAAGGGCAAAGACGTGACGTCTTAGCCTCGCAGGCCAGAGTGACTTTCACGACTCCACAGGTTCGGAGGGCTTTTGAGCGGCTTTCAATCACTCGGAGCCCTCCCACTGGAGAGGCGAGCCCCTGTCATATTTTTCATTCCATCCCCTTCAAAGGACTTAGAGTTCATGAACCTGAGAGACTTGGAAAAACAAAAAGCACACCTCGAGGAACAACTTCACCAAGACACGGCACGATTTGAATTAGCTTCGAAACATTCGGCCCAGGCAATTCAAAGGGCCCTTGATTTACGCAGCCGGATCGTGAAAAACCCGGTGCGATTGGCTCTTTTTTTGGGCCTAGGAGCCTTCCTTCTCACTCAACGAGCGTTGGAGGACTCGCGGCGCCTACCCCCTCCTTGATCCAGAGTACCCTTCAGGATGCGGAGTTGCCTGTTGGCAAAAAAAATGGTCCACTGCTCATCATGATTGACCTTTCAGAACGCTCGGGCGCCCGAATCATCCAATATGAGATTGGGGATTATCAAAACTTTGTCTATCTCGTTCTCGACTGGGAGGAGAAAAAAGCGGCCATCGTTGACCCGCAGGCCGACCTTCTTTTTCCTCTGAATTTTTTAAAAAAATATGACTTTCACTTAACCGATGTCCTGTTGACTCACACTCACTTCGATCACATTGCAGGGTTAAGCACCCTAATCCGAACTCATCCCCACCTTCTTGTTCGGGTTCACCGCGACGAACTGCATCGACTCCCCGATCCGGTCATGAACACCGCACAGATCAAACTCGTTCAAGAAGGGCACATTCTGCACATTGGAAAAATTGGAATCCAAGTTTATCACACCCCAGGCCATAGCTTGGGGGAGTGCTGCTATTGGGTTCCTGGCGATCCCCCTTACCTCCTCTCCGGCGACACGGTGTTCATTCGGGATTGCGGTCGAACCGATTTACCGACAGGCAGCACGCGGCAAATGTTTGATTCGCTACAGAGAATTAAAAAACTACCAAAAAATACGATTCTTTTACCTGGACACCATTACCGAGCGGAGTCCAGCTCAACTCTCGCTCAGGAGCTCAAAACGAGTCCTCCGTTTTTATGCCAGAGCGTAGAAGAACTCGAGGCGCTTCCGTAATTTGGGGTTCCAGAACCATGCGCCAGGCTTTCCTCCTCTCTACCCTCATCCACCTGCTTGTGATCTTTTGTCTCCTTCTGCAGGGGGCCTCTCGCTCTGAACGTTCTCAGGCTGTTCCTGCTCTTCTGCCTTGGATCGGACTCTGGGACGCTCCTCGAGAGTTTCCCCTGAAACAGACCAAAAAGACCCATCCGGCTCGTCGAGTGCCTAAAAAAGAGCCTCCTCTGGCGGACTCCTTGACTTCGAAGCCTCCTAGCCCAGAGCTTGAAGCTCAAGCAGAGCCCAGCAGCGGGAATGTGAGAACTGAATCCGAAGAATTCTCGTTTTCAAGCGATCAGTGGGAGGAAGTTCATCGGATTCAATCCCAAATCAATGCCGTCCTTGTGTATCCTCGATCCTTGATGAAAAAAGGCCTCACCGGCACAACGCGCGTTTTTTTTGAACTCGGAGCGGACGGCGAAGCACTTCAATGCCGCGTGCATCAATCCAGCGGTTCGGACGAACTGGACCAACTGGCTTGTGACGCAGTTACGAAGGCGGCTCCTTTTCAGGGAATTTCATCTCTACTGCAGAGGAAGAAGAGGACTTTTCTTCTGCCCATTGAGTTTCAGGGAGTCAAAAACGAATCCGATCTAAACCGTTGAGAATCCGGACATAAAACAAAACCCTCCCTGCGAATTCTCTGGCGGTCTTCACAGGGAGGGTTCATTTTCTTAAGCAGATTTGTTTTAAAACCTTACTCAAAGCTGAAGGATTTTCTCAAATTCTCAATCTCGGTTTTCAACAGAGGATTGTTCTCTGCCTTCAGCGTTTCGACACGTCGGACAATCGCTTCAACGCCTTTTCTCATGGTGTCTTTGGCACCTTCCACTACAAATCCCACATCCACTCCAAAGCGATTGGGCACAATCGCGCTATTGTAAACTAACAAGGTTGCATTGCCCATGCTCTCAAAGCGAGCTCGGCCCTCGGAGCTTTTCACCGTCTCACCGTGGCCTGGAATCAGACTCCAGCTCACTTGAAAGCTTTGAAAATCATCATAGGCCATTACTTCATCTCGAACCAAGTAACTTTCCACGCCACCCACCCAAGCTGGAAGAAAGGGGAGTTTAGCCTGATAATAGACATTGGAAACCGTCTTACTCACTGGCGTCGGAGCTGACTTAATCATATTGGGAATGAAGTTCACATGATTGGCATAATCCGAGAACACGGCTGCTGCTTCCTCAGGAGTCGAATTGATTTTCTGAAAAATCACGACAAAGGGCCAGGGCTTTTCATTTCCAAAATGAGCCACCTGACCACCGTCTTCCACCATCTGCTTCTCAGCTAAGGTTAATTGATTGAACTCCTCCATCCCCATTCCAGCATGAGCTGAAAGAGAGATGACCGAAGCTATCATTCCCAGCACACCGAGCACACCGCTTTTCTGCTTTCGCATTGAAGATCCCCCCTTGGATTGATTAAAATGGATACTCATTTGAACTACTGGACTGCAGAACTTGACGCAAAGCTTGCACTTGCTCAGACAACAAGACGGAGTGAAGAGCTCCTTCTTTTTCAATCCGAGCAAACAAGATCAGAGCCGTCACTTTTTGGGTCACTTTTTCCATCTCCACCACTTGATGTTGATGCACAAGTGAGCTCATCCCAGATCGCGGCTGGGCAAATTGATCGTAGATCACCAATGTGCCACCCCCAACCAATGGCTTTGCCGTAAAGCTTCCCTCAGAGTAGCCCGTAAACCCACCGGAACGCGTCATGTGCCATGACACGCTATAGATGTTATTGTGATCATAGGAATTCACCCGATAATTGAGCGTATACCCTTCTTGAGCAAGACCATAAGGAAAGCTAGGAAGAGTCACTTTGTAATCCACCTCAGCTGAATTCCCAGTTTCATTTAAGATTTCTGAGGATAAAACAAAAGGTAAAAAGTCGCTGTGATGATTGAAGTCAAAAAAGAGAGCCACGGCTTCTTCCGGCGTTGCATCTATTTTTTTAAAGAACGTGGATCTGGGCCAAACAATGGAGTTGCCCTCATAGTTTCGATAAAGTTCAACTAACTGACCTGCCGTGACTTTCTGCTGATCTTCTGCAGTCAGATCTCCCCACGTAGGACTCACCATAAGTGATGCAGTTGCCGAGTGCCCCAAGCACAAAGCAATCCAACACACTGCGAGTGTGAATGGTTTCATGATTTTCCCCCCTGTTTGCGTTCATTCTTCAAAATCAGATGACCTCAAGTGGGCCATAGTCTTTTGGGTTTCAACTGATTTAAATCGAATCATTAACCTACGAATAAAGCAGACGTCCCAGTTTTATCGCGTTTTTAGGGAAGCAGTCAACTTATTTATTCTACCTAGATTGAACACTACGAACCCACTGAGCACTCGAAGACGAGTAAAAAACTCCACCAAAGGTCGAAAAAAAAAGTACTGACCTTCAAAGAAGGTGGATGAACTTTTTTCGTGCTTTACTTTTTTCGTGCTTTGCAGAAGAAGCCTGAACCAAATCAGAAAAGATTTTTAGACAGAAAAGTGATAGCTTAAAAAAAATGATCCATCGCCTGACTATTCAAACTCGCTCTTTTTTAGACGGGGTTTTTCTTCCCTGGATGGCTTTTCGCATCATCGTAAGAAAACCCAAACTGATCCTGATCAGCATTATTCCGATCGGACTTACTTTGGTTTTCTACTCCATTTTTTTTTCAAACGTACAGACTCAGGCACTCTCCTTTCTCTCGACACTGATTTTAAAACTGGGATTCAATCCTGAGGGAAAACTGGCCTGGATTCTCTCGTGGGCGATGCGAGTGATCCTTTTTATCTGGAGCGCTTTTACATTTTCATTCATCTCAAGCCTCATTGCTTGTCCTTTTAACGACTGGCTAGCAGAAGCCACAGAACCCTGG
>JBMSSC010000091.1:0-11195 GCA_049424145.1 Bdellovibrionia bacterium | reverse complement strand
GCTAGCATTAGCTTTCCGATTACGGAGATCTTAAGCCTCCTTCAAGTTTTTGTGATGCGATTCTTGGGTCGCCACCATAAGAATTACAAAGAGGTGATTAATCAGATCTTGGAGCTTCATAAGAAATCGAGTCTGGGAATTGGGGCCATTAGCGAGTACATCCCGAGCCTTAAGCATGAGTTCTTAAGAGAAGCAGCCAGTCTCGTTGCCAATGGAGTGCTCACTGAGGCTGAAATCCGCGCTACTCTCGAGCAGCGTTTGAAAACCACTGAGACCAAACTCATGCATGAGGCCAACATGTTTCGAACCATTGGGAAATATCCCCCTGCTTTTGGGCTTCTTGCAACCACCCTGGGAATGATTGCCTTACTCCAGAAGATCGGTCAGCCCGATAGCCAAAAACTCATTGGTCCTGCCATGTCCATTGGTTTGATCGGAACCCTTTACGGCATTAGCCTGGCTAATTTGATCTTCCTTCCCATCGCTGAGAATCTCACCGAGAGGACCCAAGAAGAAATCATGCTCAGACGCATGATCATGGAAGGCGTGCTGCTTTTAAAATCTCAAGTCAACCCCATCACCATGCGCGAGAGACTGAACTCCTACTTACTGCCCAAGTACCGGGTTTTAAGAAAAGCTGCGTAACTGAAAACCTATGGCTAAGTTTAAGACGAATCGCAATCTCAATGAAGATCCGGCCAAGGAGCAACCCAAAAGCGAGTCCTCTCATTCAACTCAGCCTCACGACGAATCCAACTGGCTTATCTCCTATGCAGACATGATGACCCTGCTGTGCGGATTTTTTATCATGCTCTTTAGTATGGCAAAAATGGACTCCGCCAAGTATGACGGCTTCAAAAAGGAGCTCTCCAAGCAGTTTAAGGCCGATTACGTCCCAAGCAATGTTGAGATGCAAAAGGTGGCTGCTGAACTAAAAAAAGAGCTCGCCCAGCACCATGAAGCCTCAGTCACAGTGGACTTCAACGGCATTGCCATTGTTTTTCAGTCCACCGTCTTCTTTGATACGCTCAGTGCTGAGGTCACCCATCAAGGCAAAATCATCCTCGAGCAGCTCATCGAGTCCATCGCGCAAAAACAAAAAACGGCTCAACGCACTTATAAGATCATCGTTGAGGGTCACACCGATAGTCGACCCATCATGGGTGGGGTTTATCCCAGCAATTGGGAGCTCTCCGGAGCCCGAGCCTCACGGGTGGTCCGAATGTTTTTAGCCAAAGGCTTCACACCCCATCAGCTCACGGCCATTGGCTATGCCGACACTTATCCCAAACTTGAGGTCACTGCTCCCACCCCAAGCTCCCAAGCGTCTCATGCGTCTGATCCATCCAAGATGCCTCAGGCTCAAGCTTTGGATCCTGAGCTCAAGAAAACAAGCCAGTCCAAAACGTCCTCATCGGAAGCGCCCCCAAAAGACCCGCAGAGCTCTGACCCACAGACAAACAGAAAACTCGCTACGACTCCACTGCTTCAGAGTTTTGACTCGCCCACGACACAGGAGGCCCAGCTTGCTCAAAACCGACGCGTCGTGCTTCGCATTCTGGATCCCGAGGTGGATGCCATTCCTTTTCCTGAGTCCGCAGCCACGCATGAACCAAGTCTCCCCACTCCAAAAGAGCCAAAGCCCCTGGCCTCGCCTCTGCCCTCAAGCCCCGCTCCCCAGAAGTAGAAAATCACGGCTGATCTTGATCCGTTCTCATTCGTCCTCTCTCCCTTCGTTTTCAAAACTTCATTTTTTGGGACGCATCTGAAAAACCCTTCAGAAAGTGGACGCAGGATTAAAATTGATTAAAACTTGCAAATTTTTACCTATTTAAAATTAAAAAAATAGGTAAACACTACCTATTGACTGAACTGAGAGAAGCTGAAATCCTAGAATCAGAAATCCAGAAGATTAGGAGAGACAAACCATGCAATGGAGCTGCCCTCACTGTGGTGTGACCTTAGCGGTGCCCTACGATACCTTAAACGCAGGCTGGTCTTTCTCGCGCTGTTATAAGTGCGGGGGATTTGCACTCATCCGACGAGCAGAAGTCAATATCATCAAGGTGGATAAAGCACCCCAAGGCGAAAAAGTGATTCTCCCTGAGGCAGGAACCGATTTCAGCGCCGGCATGC
This sequence comes from Bdellovibrionia bacterium, assembly GCA_049424145.1. Classification (GTDB taxonomy): domain Bacteria; phylum Bdellovibrionota; class UBA1018; order UBA1018; family UBA1018; genus JBMSSC01. The sequence goes on along the minus strand of JBMSSC010000091.1, from coordinate 9,059 downwards.
TCAGCGAAGAGGCCTCTCAAAAGTTAGCCAGGCACAATCCCAACAAACTCAAGGCGGATAAGCCGATTGTAAGGCCCGCCCGTCAAGCCCATGAGACTCGCACCCCGGCTCCTCTCAACTCCGCCTCACCTAATCCCATTCAAAAGTTTGATCGCCTCAACGAGCAAGACGCCCAGGCTGAGGCGCTGCTTGAGAACTCCACGCTGCCCGAGCTACCTGAGAAGGATCGAAAACCTTGGGTTTTAGGCCTCTCACTCACAGCAGTTGCCACCGTGAGCTCAGGCCTCTATTTAGCTCTTCAAGGAACCTCTCTATATCAGAAGGTCAAAGACAACTCAGCCGAAGTGTCTGCGAACAAGCGAACCGCGCTTTCAATGAACACCAATCTCAAGACGGCTCCCCGTGAGGACACTCCCGCCCTCCTTCCTCGCCAACGACTCGAGGAAGCCAGCCATGAACCGTCTTTAGTGACCGAAGAACGGCTTGCGTTTCATTCGAAACTCAACTCCGCCCTGATCACCGATCAACTCCAAGAAAGTGCCATGGCACCTATTAAGCCACCGGCCATGAAAAACGCGCTCGCCCCCGCAGCCCACTTGCTGCAAGTCCAACCTCGCGCCAAGCGCGTGATCCTCCATGAAGGGCCTGGCTTAAATTATCCCGTGAAAGGAATGGCCAATCCCAATCTGCAGTACGTGGTGGCCGATTGGAAGGACCGATGGTTTCGAATCGCCCTTCAGCAAAACGGGGTCATGAGTGATGTGGGTTGGATCCGAAATGATTTGGTTCAAGTCATCCCCAACTCCACTTCAGAGGGGCCTACAGATCCAAACATCAATCCACTTAGCAACTAGGTTCTCTCGAAAGGCCGTCAATCGAGTGAGCGTCTCACACTTCGCGTTCTGAAACTGAGGGCCCTGAGAGTAGCGATGATCCGCCACAAACAGGACTTCCTGGGTAAGCCGGGGCCACTGAGGGCCCTGACCTTGGGAGACTTTAAGATCAGGCCACTCATCCATTTCTTTTAAGCTTCGGGGTAAAAACGTCACCCGATGATGAGGAAGGTAAAACCAAGCCTGAGAGGCTGTCTGATACCGACTTCCGATCACAGGAAGCTTTTTTTGCTCCGCCGTGAGTGTTTGCTCCAGATGCTCCTGAAGCTGGTTCCAGCCGTAAAAATCATGGGTCACATCCCAACGAGGATCCACGGCGGAGGAGGGGGAGACCAAGAACTGCGCGACACGAGTGATCCACGGTGTGTGAAGGCTTACGGAAATGAAGATGAAAAGCAGGAGTCCATAGACCACTTGAACAGCCATCCCTGCAAAAAGCCACTGAGGACGTCTTGAGTTCAAACGGACTGACTGCAGGGCCAAAGCCAACACGCCGGGCCACCAGGCAATGAACGCCCAGTGGGCTTTAAACTCTGAAAACAGAGGCTGAATGCCAAAGACCAGGAGGGCAGGAAAAAGCCAGAGAAAAAGATACGTCTCCACTGTTCTGGGAAGCGCACGGTGTTTTAAGAGCCCAAGACACATCGACTTCACTGGCCTCACACTCAAAAGCAAGGCTGAAACGATCACGCCGGGGCCTGCAAACACGAGCTCCGCTCCCCAAAACCTCAGGTATCGAATCCAAGAGATGCCTCCGCCCTCATGTCGATCCCGAATCTGATAGAGAATCGAAGCCCACTCATGACTGGCATTCCAGATCAGAACCGGCAGAACGCCTAAGAGGGATCCTAGGCCCAAGCACCCGAGCAGAAAACGCCGCGCGGAGGTTTTCGCTAAAAGCACTAGGGAGAGCCCACAGGACATCACGGCTAGCACCCCTGAGTACTTGGAATTCAACACCAGCCCAGCACCTAGGGCCAACGTCAATCCACTCCAGGGCTTGGGCTCACGCAAACACACCTGGGATGCTTCCGTAAACAGCAGCATCCAGCCTAAGAATAACGGAAGATCCGGCACCATCATCCAAGACAAGGAGAAAAAGCCCCAGAACGAAAGAAGGATACTGGCTGGGATCCTCTGGGCTTTCCAATCCCACTCTTCTTGCGAAGGGAACATCGCACAAGGCGTTTCCACGGGAGTAAAAAGGCCCCAAGCTCGAACTTGCCCGAGCCATTTTAAACTCAGCCCCAAGACGGCTCCTGAACACAGTACGGCAGGAAGCCTAGCGACGACTTCCGAATGGGAGCCTAAGAACCAGCCTAGTAAGTTTTGAGCCCCCGCGATGAATGCTGCCACGGCGGGCGGGTGAAACGCATAGGACCACGATAGCTTCTGCGACAACACCCAATAGTAGGCCTCGTCGTCACTCAGCCCTAGGGTGGACGCCTGAAATAGGAGGATAAGGATGAGAAAAAACGGAAGCACCCTTTTAGCCCCCGTTTTTTGGACTCGGTCCACCGGAGGCAAAACTGGGCACTTCAAAGCGAATCATGGTCCAGATCCCACCGGTGAAATTCTTCCAATACGTCTCAGCCTTATTTGGGTCGGCTGAGGGCAGCTCCAAAGTCAGAGTGGGGATGCCCAGCTCACGGCCTGCGAAGTTCCCCAAGGAGCCCGGGAAAAAACCTGCGGAAACGGCTTTGACGCTTTTCTTCAACTTCTCACACACCTGCGTGTATTCGGTGGGGAACTGAGACAATGAAAGCTCACTGGGGCCATCGTAGTCCAGGTAGTTCAAAGGGGAGTGAATGGCCAGGATCTTTTGAGGCTTAATCTCATGAATCAGGGCTTCTTGAAACAGGGTCTCAGGCTCAGAGCGGGGAGCATGACCGGGAAACCGCCTGGGGTCTTTTCTAAACTTCTTTTTCCAGGCCAGTAAAGCCGTTCGGTACCAGTCTTGAGTCTCAAAGTTGCGATTCACATCCACGCCTCGCGCGTTCATTCGCGTCTTTGGGGAGTGAAAGAAACCATCCGGATTCACCAAAGGAGCAATCACAACGCGAGTTTTTCCAAACTGGCCTTGATGAGCGTTTAACCATTGTCCGAGCTGAAGGGCCAAGTAGAGGGGGGTAATCTCATCGCCATGAATGGTGGAGAGCACGAGGGTCGTATTCGCTGCATCGGGATCTCCAAAGTCGGCATAAACCAGGGGCCGACCCTGGACGGATTGAGCCCCCACTTTCCACTTCATGTTTTGACACGGCTCCACCTTCCAGCGAAATGGTTTAATTGCGGCGCTCACTTCTTGGCACCACTTCTCGACCATCGCCTTTTGAGTATCCGGATCAAAAGAGCTCAAAGTCGAAACGCTGAATGAAGACGTCTTGGTCTCAACGTTTGGGGAGAGCGACTCTGTTTTTTCTGGGTGAGCCTGGGCATAAAACGAGAACAAAAATGCGCTTAAAATAGCCACCTTCAACGGGCTTCTCATATCTGATCCACACCCTTTTCTTTTCCAAAAACTGATCCTGGGTTTAACTTTTCTTGAGCCCACGATGAGTGAAGAACCATCGAGCTCCAAAGGCAAGGACTCCTAACCCAATCCCTAAGAGAATTCCATGCTCAATTCGTTTGACAACCTTCACCACGTGATCCAATTGATCGCCAAAATAGTAAACTGCGCAAATAATCGCAGGGACACTCAGTAAAGCTGCTAGCCCATCATAAAAAAGAAAGACCCGATAAGGCAAATGCAAAGTTCCTGCTGAAAAGTACATGGGTGCGCGAAATCCCGGCATGAATCGGGCCATGAAAATCAGGCGATTGCCTTTTTTATGGTACTCCGCTTGAACCTTCTTGAGCCGCTCTTCGTGCAAGATCTTCCGAAAGAACCACTGACTCGTGAGCTTATGACCATATACATTTCCTAAGTAGAAAATAATTGAATCCCCAATAATCACGCCTAAATAGGAGACTAAGATTGCAGTCCAAAGGTCCATAATCCCCACGTACGCACACAGTCCTGCAGCCAAAAGAATAATATCCTCGGGCATGGGAGCCCCTAAACCACAGATGAGAAGAACCCCAAACACCATCAAATAAGGGATAGGTCCATAAAAATTCAGTAGAAAATCGATGAGTTGATCTAAAATGTTAAACAGTTTATCCATTCCACGCTCTTCTTTTTATAAAACTATGATATCCGAATCAGCCATGAGTAGTCTACGAGTTCATATCATAGGTGGAGGCTTAGCAGGCAGTGAAGCTGCCTATTTTTTGGCGGAAAAAGGGATCTCTGTCATTCTGCATGAAATGAGGCCCCAGGTCAGTACGCCGGCCCATCAGACGGACAAATTTGCCGAGCTCGTCTGCAGTAACTCCTTTAAATCCAAGGCGATTGAGTCGGCGCCCGGAATCCTGAAAAACGAAATGAGCAGGTTAAACTCATTGATCTTAAGAGCTGCAAGCTCTGCGAGTGTACCGAGCGGGGAAGCCTTAGGCGTCGACCGAGAGGTGTTTTCAGACACCGTGACCCGAGCGTTGCGCTCCCACTCCCATATCACCCTGGCGAATGAAGAGGTTTCAGAGCCCCCGGCCAAGGCCATCACGCTCATTGCCACAGGTCCTTTAACCTCCGATTCCCTCAGTCAGTGGATCTCCAAAGTAACCCCCCAAGGAGACTTCTACTTTTACGATGCCATTGCCCCGATTGTGGATGCCTCAAGCTTGGACTACACCCAGTGCTTTTTTGCCAACCGCTATGGAAAAGGAGGGGAGGAGGCCTACCTCAATTGCCCATTAAATGAGACTCAGTACAACCAGTTCATCGATGCTCTTTTAGCCGCTGAAAAAGTCCCCCCCCAGCGCTTTGAGAAAGAAAAGTTCTTTCAAGGCTGCCAACCCATCGAAGCCATTGCAGCCACGGGTCGTGAAAGCTTACGATTTGGCCCCATGAAGCCGGTGGGACTTGAAGATCCTAAAACGGGATCCCGGGCTCATGCCATTCTTCAGCTTCGCCCTGAAAACTTAGCCAAAACGGCCTACAATTTAGTGGGGTTTCAAACCAAACTCAAGTATCCGGAGCAGAGCAAAGTGTTCCGCCTCATCCCAGCGCTCCAGCATGCGGAATTTCTCCGTCTAGGCTCCATTCATCGCAACACGTACCTCTGTGGTCCCAAAGTTTTAAGAGCTGACCTCTCCTTAAAAGGCCATCCCCAAGTCTACTTTGCAGGTCAAATTACAGGAGTGGAGGGCTACTTAGAGTCCGCCGCATGTGGCCTCTTAGCAGCCCTGTTCATCCTCCAACGCCTGCAGGGTCAGCCCCACTCGCCCCCTCCAGCTAACACGGCGTTAGGAGCCCTGCTCAGGCACGTCACCGGAAGTGATCCCGAGCGCTACGGCCCCTCCAATATCCATTTTGGACTCCTGGATCCTGTATTTTTCAAAAACCTCGAGGGAAAAAAGAAAGAGGAGACCCGAAAACTCATCGCTGAACAAGCCGATCGAAACTTTTCTGACTGGAAAAATTCCCAACAAATGACTACACCCAAAGAACATGTCCATTAGATTACCTGGTCCATTTTGGGTAGGCCTTGCAGCGTTTCTCTGGGCTACCGACGCCCTTGTTCGATTTCCCACCATTGCCTCCGTGGATCCAACTTTTATTGTCTTTTTTGAGCACGTTCTGGCGGTGGTCCTCCTGTTCCCTTGGATCTATAAAAACCACAAGGATTTGATGTTTCGCTTAAACGGGGCCGAATGGTTCTCCGCTCTCTTCAGTGGTCTTGCAGGCTCTGCGTTTGCGACCCTTTTTTTCACGGCAAGCTTTCAGTACTTAAACCCCTCCGTGGCCGTTTTACTCCAAAAACTCCAGCCGGTTTTGGTGATGCTCATTGCCTGGATTTTTCTGAAGGAAACCCCAAATCCTAAGTTTTTTCTTCTGGGCAGCATTGCGATTGCCTCAGCCATTCTTTTGAGCTTTCCTGATTTTCAGTTTCCTTTCATCACTCAAGACTTCTCTTTCGACTTCACGGGAGTTCAGTATGCTTTAGGCGCTGCTCTTCTTTGGGCAGGCTCAACCGTTACCGGAAAAAAACTCTTAATCCGCACTCCACCGCTCTTAGCGACCTTTTGGCGTTTTTTCTTTGGCTTCTTAGGTCTCTCTGCTTTTCTGCTAGTTTCAAAAACCACCCTCCACTGGGAGATCTTAACCCCCTCCCCCCTTCTGTACTCACTCATTTATTTAAGTCTGATTCCGGGCCTATTTGCCATGCTGATTTACTACTATGGCTTGGCCTCTACCCCGGCCAGTGTCACGTCTTTTATCGAACTCATCTATCCCATTGGAGCCATTCTCTTAAACACTCTCTACCTTCACACGCCCTTGAACACGGTTCAAACCCTCTCTGGAGCCATCCTATTGGTTGCCGTTGGACTGATGAGTCGTTTCTAAAACCCTCTTTTTTTTCTTTCTTTTTAGTCTAAACACTTTATTAAAAATAAATACCTAAATTTAAATTAATTAATACGTCCGCCCTAAAGGACTTGTCATGAGACCAAAATTTTTTGATGATTTTCTCGCGCCGACATTGACTTTGAGTTCCTCTTAATTAGCCCTTGCGGCTGAATTCAGCAGGAAAAAGTTCAACTTCACAGTGGAGCCTTTGGGATTATTCATTGGCCTGAGCAATATTCAAATGAACGTCCAAGTTACAGAGCGAATCGCTATCGGCCCATCCTTAGGATACATGAATGTCTCATCAGGATCAGCCAAAGCGTTCTTGCTTGCAGCCGGAATTGATGATGAAATCAGGCTATCGGCTCCTGCTTACACCAGCCGGATCATTCTCAATCCAAGCCTAGCCCACGGCTCAGCCTATGCAGAACTTCCTGTGGCCAGCGGCTTCATTTTGAGATCAGAATCAGGACTCTCCGCCACGTGCGATCATAGGATACGACTGTCTATGGGAGAGTGGTTTGAACTTGAGTGTCGAAGGCGACTTGACCTATGCTGCCGTCAACCCCAGTCATCTCGGTGTTGACTCCGGAACCTCTTTAATCAAAGGGCATCTGGAACTTGGCCTAGGAATCGGGTTTGAAATAGCGTTCATCCCAACTCAAAAATCAACCTCTTACGCCTGAGCTTTTGAAGGTCCCATTTGAAACTGACTAATGCCAAAAAGCGCTTATAACAGAATAATTCTGGAGTCCTGTGTCAGGATTGAGTAATTTGTTTTAAACTTTTGTTTATTTATTTGAAATAAATTTTAAATGAAAACCTACTTATTTTCAAAAATCCGCAAGCAGCAGTCAGCTTTTACGATCATGGAAGTCATGATTGCATCAGCTATACTTGGCACGAGTTCTTTGGACAGGTAACCCACGTGTTTTCTCCTAAAGTATGATCACTCAGAAGAGTGATCATACCGTAAGCAAAATGGCTACATCGAACACCCCGCGTGTCCAGTCAACTCGCTCTAAGTAAAATTTTTATGTTCCTTTTAAATAGTACCGCACACTTGTCACGACCTTACCGCGTTTTAAGAGTAGGGCAGCACGAATCAGAAGTGCCGTATGATTGTGAAGGATCTGGTGCCACCACTTGGCTGTAACAAACTCAGGGATAATGACCGTGATCAAATCCCCATGAATTGTCTGCTCAATGTCGTCTAAGTAATCCAAAAGCGGGGTGATGACGGAACGATAAGGGGACTTAAGAACCACAAAAGGAACTTCATGCGCCCATTTTTTCCACTCCAAATGCATCCGCTCAGTGGCCGAGGAGTCAATCTCAACGTAACAGGCCCGAACGTCATCGGAGATACTGAGCGCATATCTTAGAGCGTCAATCACACCTCGGTGAATCCCTGAGATGGGAACAATCACGGTGTGCTTGATGGGCTCAAGCTTAGGTGGCACCACATCGCTACTCATCGAAAGCTCTCGACCCACAGCCACATAGTGTTTATGGATTTCATTAAAAATAAAGACGAGCAAGGGGATGAGAAAAACCACCATCCATGCACCGCTCAGAAACTTCGTGATGGCAATCACACCGAGGACCAAAAAAGTCGTGATGGCCCCAATTAAGTTAAAGCATAGGGATCTGAACCAGTTTTTTTCTCGCTCCCTGAGGTGATGAAGTACCATCCCTCCTTGAGAGAGAGTAAACGAGAGAAAAACTCCCACGGCATAAAGAGGAATCAAGCGGTGGGTTTCACCTTTAAATAGGATGATCAGAAGAATGGCCGAGAAGCTTAAGCCTAAGATCCCATTTGAAAACACCAAACGATCCCCCAGACTTGCCAGTTGCCTGGGAAGAAAGCGATCTTTGGCAAGTAGTGAGGAGAGTCGAGGAAAATCGGCGTAACTCGTATTGGCAGCTAGGATCAAGATCATGGCCGTTGAGACCTGAATCATGTAATAAAAGATCCCATCCCCAAAAACCGCATGACTCAATAAAGAGACGGTCGTCTCCCCGGGATGCGGCACAATCCCATACGTTCTAGCTAACACCGTGATGCCTAAAAACAATCCCCCTAAAATCACCGACATCCAGACCATCGTGATCTTGGCGTTTTTTTGACTAGGCTCTCGGAACATGGGGATTCCATTCGAGATCGCTTCAATCCCAGTGAGCGCGGAGCAGCCTGAGGAGAAGGCCCGCAAAATGAGAAATAGGGGCACAGCCGGATAAATCTCAGAGGTGACTGACTCCACCGGAAGATGTTCACCCGTCATCAACTTTAAAGCGGACATCACAATGAGAATCAGAAACGAGAAGATGAAAAAATAGGTGGGCAGGGCAAAGAATGTGGCTGATTCTTTCACTCCTCTTAGATTAAACATCATGATGATGAGGATGATCAACGCTCCTATGGCTTCTTTGTGCTGAGCCAAAAAAGGAAAGGCTGAGGAAATGTTCTCCACCCCAGCGGCGGTGGACACGGCAACAGTTAGAGCATAGTCAATCAACAAGGAAGCCCCAGCCACTAAACCTGCAACCGTGCCTAAGTTTTCCTTAGCCACAATGTAGGCGCCTCCCCCTCCCGGATAAGCATCAATGGTCTGCCGATACGAAACCGTGATGACGCCCAGGAGAATCACAATTCCCAGGGAGATGGTAATTGACCAACTGATGGCCAAACTACTGAAGGCGGCCAGGGG
>JBMSSC010000090.1:0-11749 GCA_049424145.1 Bdellovibrionia bacterium | reverse complement strand
TAGGTAAAAACCTGATCAACTTGTTTAAGGCAAGAAGAAGGTTCAGGCAACTTGCCACTTCGTGAATTGGAGCTGACGTGTTTCTACTGTCCGGAAACCCCACGCCCAAAGAAATGGAAACTGGACTAATCCTCGAGAACCTCTCAGCTTTAGACTAGAGAAAACTACAGAGCCCTTGACTCTCTTAAAGCCCCAAAGAGACTGACTTAAAAAAACAAAACTTGATTCGTATTTCGAGCGAGGGCTTCTAAATCAATCCAAAGATCCTCTGATTGACAATCCCACTGAGGGGAAATTCCGGAACAATCGTTTCCTTGAGGATTCTTAATCTTCACTTCACACACACCACGACTCCGATTCTTGCGGGCTCCATGGATCACAACAAAAAGCACAGCTTCAGGCTTTCCCTCACTAGACAGACAACGCGCTGAACGAGGCGAGTCGGCTTGAGCAGGAAGCCCGGAGTAAGAACGCCCCAGAGAGAAGATATTTTTGCAGACTCCCAGAGCCATGGGCTGTTTTGGGCCTGACAATCCCCAGCGATTCTGAATCTGACTGTAAAGCTCAGCGGGCTGAGAAATCGAGTGAGCTTGAAGAGGGGGTAAGCCGACGTGGCGAATTCGCTGGGCCTTACGGCAACTCTGAGCAACGGCTTTGAGTTCATCCAAGAGTGCATTCTTGCTCACCTGACTTCCCACTTGCTTGAGGATCTCACTGAATGCGCCTCCCCTGGGACTTGTTGGCTCGTTCGAGGCACACATAGCGCACTGAGTGTTTCGAACTCGCTCTTGAGCCAGGGACCCCTCAGGATAAGAAAAAAGAGATTCCCACTTCATCTCCTCAGGAGACTCTCGGCTCAGGCGATCCAGATCTTGCCAGATGGAACGAGGATAGGTTTTTGACCTCTGCAGGAGAGAGGGAGAAAGAGATACGGAGTGTGGACAGGTTCCCTGGGTCCTAGCCAAGTGAGCGGCTTGCTCAAAGGATGCCTGGAGCCCTGAGGTTAAAAACAGTTCAAGAGCAAAGACGAGGGATTGAGAGCGCTGGGCAGAGTTTTTTTCAGAGACTGACTGGTGATACGAGTCAATTAATTCCACAGCGGAATCAGCTAATGAAAGCAACGGATCATCCAAGCGATGAGCCAAGGGCTCACCTGGGCTCTGAGGGCCCATGGAGCTGATCCGCTTCAGATCCACTTGGGGACACTCCAGTGCTGCTACAGCGGAGCGAGAGGCCCCCTCCCCTCCAAATACAGGACTGGCTTGAAGACCAGATAATCCAAGCCCTAGGGCGAGAGATAGACTCAAAGCCTTTCTTCTGACAGCAGGGTTCAATTTTTTTTTCACCCCCTGATTTTAGTCGATGTTTTTTGTTTTTCAAACAGACAAAAAAATTCCCAATAAAATTAATTGATCGATTACACTAGAAGACCAAGATGAACAGGGAGTTCAGATGAGTCAAAAAGAGAATCGATCCATAAAAAGGACTCGACTGAGCCCTTTTTTTAGCTTGGCTGTCGGTGGTTTTTTTGTTTCCTCGCTTTCAAGCCTTGCCGAGGATTTTGACCCAAACCGGATTCAAAACTGGGCTTTATATAATAAAAACTACCCCTCACACATTCATGCACCTGAGGCCTGGAAAATCCAACAAGGCAACTCCAGCGTGGTGGTTGCCGTGGTGGACACCGGTATTTATCCTTGGGATCCCTCTTTAGCTCCTAATCTTTGGAAAAATAAAAACTCACCCGGCGAAAAGGAATACGGATGGGATTTTGTGACCAATAAACCCAATCCGGTTGATACCCATGGGCATGGAACCCATATTGCCGGGATTATTGGAGCACTTTTTAACCCCGAAGCAGGAACCAGCGGGGTAACTCACCGAGTCTCGATCATGGCAGTGAAATATTACTCCGACCAAAATACGGAGGCCGAGAATCTCAGAGCCTCAATCCGGGCCATGCGCTATGCCATTGAGCACGGAGCCAAGATCATTAACTACAGTGGTGGCGGACCCAGCTTCTCCAACGAAGAGTTTGAGGTTTTAAAGGAGGCCGAGAAAAAAGGAGTCCTCTTGGTGGCAGCAGCAGGAAACGAGCACTCCAATGCGGATGATGAGAATTTTTCATTCTACCCTGCCTGCTACCCTTTAAGTAACATCATCTCAGTGGCCTCAACGGACATTCAAAATCACCTTTTATCCTCATCCAATTGGGGTAAAAACAAGATCCACGTTGCTGCACCTGGAGATAAAATCTTAAGTCAGATCCCTGGCAATAAACGGGCCCTGCTCACCGGCACGTCCCAAGCCACGGCATTTGTCAGCGGAATTGCAGCCTTGCTTCTATCGCAAAACCCTCTTTTAACCCCTCAAGCGATTAAAAAAATCATCCTCTCCTCAAGCGATGGCTTACCTGAGCTCAAAAATAAGGTTTCATCGGGTGGGCGAGTGAATGCCTACGCTGCTTTACTTGGCACCTTAAAACTGCGCTAACGTACAGGGAGACTAACCCCCTTTTCTCAGGGCTCCGTCCTGAGTTCAATCCGATTAAAAATGAGTTGAGTTTTGTTTTTTTTGATAAACTGAGAGCCTATGCAACTGAACTCACAACAAATCTTAGACCAGTTTCATCGGGCAACTATTTTGACTTTAAAAAACCTCTGTCAAACCGAAGTCACACTCACTGCGACTTTTATGAAGGGAAGTAAGCCCCCTTACCGATTTGAGGTGGCAGGAATGATTGGGTTGACGAGCGAGACGGCTCGAGGGTCCGTAGGCATCTACTTCTCTTACAAAGTATTCTTGTCTCTTCTCTCTCGACTATTTCAAGAAACGCAGACTCAAATCACACGGAACAATGAAGACGCGGCGGCTGAGATCTTGAATATTATCTTTGGATCGGCAAAAGCTGAGCTCAATAAAACAGGACACCAACTCCAGTTCTCCATTCCTCAAGTCATTCGAGGAGGAAATGTCTCCACTCAAAATGGCAGCGCTCAAGAGGTGATTATCAGTACTTTTAACTCCGACCTAGGAGAGTTCCAACTGGAATTCACTCTCCTGCCGGCACAGTCTTCATCACGCAATCCAGAAAACTCAAAACCCATGACAGCTGCCGAGAAGGCTGCTTTTTTTAAACCCTTTGTGAATGCCACGATTGAGACATTTCAACAGATGTGCCAAATTAAGTGCATTGCTCGGCAGCCCTTTTCAAAAAAAATGGAAAAAGCTCAATTCGTGGATCTCTCGTTTGACCTGGCGGGCTTCATCGGGATCACCAGCGATCAAATTAGTGCCTCCTACCTACTGAGTTTTAAGAAGATTGTTTTTCTCCAAGTCATGTCTCGAATGCTAGGAGAGTCGTTCAAGGAGATTACCCCCGGCATGGAAGATGGTGTAGCTGAGCTCCTCAATATCATTTTAGGCCATGCCAAAGCGATTTTAAACGATCAATACGGACACACGATTCAAATGGCTCTTCCCACCCTTCTTTACGGTGAAGCAATTCATACCAGCGTAGACCCTGAGAAAACCGTTCTGGTTATCCCATTTGACAGTGAAGTGGGCCCTTTTGGGGTTGAAATCACGATCAACTGACTAAAATTTAAACAGTGATTTTATTTTAAAATTAATTTAACCATACAATATTAAACATAATTTTTATCGGCATATTGTTTGCTCACTTCCCTTACGAAAGCCAACCTATCAGGTGGTTTACAAAGAGGAAGAGAGTCAAATTTTATGAAGAAAGAAACTTTAGTTTTACTCGCATTAAGCGGCATCGCACTACAAACGACCGCTTGTGGTCGGATTTACCCAGGAAACTACCAAGGGTCAGAAACTCTAAGCCTGGGAGCTGCAGCCGGAGGAATGGGACAACAGATATCTGGAAATGTCGTTCGAATGAATGTCGCGCCCACCTCAGGAAACCAAATCTCAGGCACCTGGGATGGCGCTGCTGGTTCTGGAAACTTCACGGGAACAATACAAGGGGATTCGATCAATCCTTTTAACCTAATGGTTTACTCCGTGGGCAACCAACAAAACTCCATGAATCCCATGATGCCCATGAATCCCATGATGCCTTTGAACCCCATGATGCCTATGAACCCCATGACAACTGGAACTCTCGATTTCAACACCATGGCCCGCCTCCAACCCTGCCGAAACTTTTCTGGAGCCTTAATGATCAGCGGCAATAATGAGTGGACCGGACTTTTACGGTACGTAGGAAATACAGCACCCGTCCCCATCCCCACCACAGGCATCGCAACAACGCCCAATCCAGCTACCCAGGTTGACCCAAATCAAGCCATGTGTTCAGGCATCACTCGTTATGTTCGCCTAAGCAAAATCAACTAAGCCTAGCCAGGTTCATCCCGCCCTAGGTATGACGTTCTTCTCTCTACTCCCTGAGTCTCGGATGTTGAGGTCTCAAACCATGAGTCACTTCATCCGAGAATCGGGGAGGACGTCAACCAACCGAGCTCTCCTTGGGAAATGATTTCGATCCTGAGACTACCCAAAGCGAATTCCGTCAATGGGATTCAGCTCAGCAGCCCTCCGACTCGGATAAAGACACGCTCCTAAGACAATGAAAAAAGCTACCGCAGTCACCGCTAAATAATACTTCAGCTCGAAAGTCACGGGCAGGGTGCGATCATAGTAAATCTCAGGCAAGCTAATAAACTCATAACGTTTTAACAAAATACACAGAAGCCAACCTAGAACCACTCCCCCCCCTACTCCAATCCCCCCAATAAATAATCCTTCTCCTAGGAAAATCCCGGCCACCTCTGCGTTTTTTGCTCCCATGGCTTTTAAAATCGAGATCTCTCTTTTTTTCTCCAAGACCATCAGGGTTAAAGTCGTCACAATATTAAATGAAGCCACCACAATGATGAATGCTAGACAAACAAACATGGCTAATCGTTCCAGCCGCAACGAGGCAAAAAGATGAGAATTCATCTGAACCCAGTCCTGGACTTTAAAGCCAGGGAGTAAAGCTCTGAGTTCATGAGCTAACAGAGGAGCTTGAGAAAAATCAGGCAAAGAGATTTCCCATTGTGAGAGGACGTGATTTTTTTTTAAAAACGAGTGAACTAACGCGGCAGACGAGTAAACCGTATGCAGCTCTTGTTCAGGAAGCCCCGAGTGGTAGACGCCCTCCACTCGGTAGCGTTTAATTCGAGGGACCCCTTCGATGGGCCCTTCAAACTCAGTAGGAGAGATCAAGGAAACCGCATCTCCAGGAAGAAGACTCAGTTCGTAGGCCAACTCTTGTCCCACCCACAGACCCTGGAGCTGCTCTTCTTGCTTGATCTGAGGCTGAGAATTGCCTTCGAGCTTTTGAGACTGAGGCTCGAGATCCGATGAATCAGCCTCCTCCACCACCTGGGATTTTAAGGTCTTCAAACGCTCGGGACCGACGCCCTTTAAAACCACTCCACTGACTTTTCTTCCTACCTTAAGAATCGCCTCAGTGGATACGACAGGTGAAACCTCTGCCTGAAATCGCGGATCAGCAAGCTTTTGAAGCGCTCGGATGGGCATGATCTGTTCTGGCACAAAGCCACGCTGAAACTCAGGCAGCTTCACAGTGGGTTGAATGAGGACATGCAATTGGGATGACATCATCCTTTTTTTCAACTCCGATTCAAACCCATCCATCACAGAAAGAACGACAATCATGGCCGTGACACCCAAGCCCACACCCAAAATGGAGAGTAAGGTAATGAAGCTTAAGAAGCTCGAGTTCTGCTTGGACTTCAAGTAACGAAACCCCACCCAGGAGACCCAGGGCTTTCTCCAGAGCTGAGCCAGAGCACTTGTTTGAAAAGCTTGGGTCTGAGTCTTAGCCTTGGGCATAGAAGTTTTGCTCAACCTCCGCGCGATCCTTCAAACTTGGGGCGGGCTCAAATCGAGACCCCAGTTGAGTTTCTAAGTGCCTGAGGCGATTCACCAAGTTCTTCATCCCCAGTGAGTCGGCGTAGCGAAGCAGGCCTCCCCGGAATGGAGGAAACCCGGTGCCCATGATCATTCCCAGATCCACTTCCTCAGGGGTAGCCACCACGCCCTCTTCTAAACAACGAGCAGCTTCATTGATCATAGGTAAAAGACACCGTTCAACCAGCTCCTCCTCGCTGACTTTGCCGGGCTGAGGAGTCACTCCTAGGATCGTATAAATCTCATCATTGAAGACTTTTTTGCGTGTGGGTCCTTCATACTCGTAAAATCCTTTGCCAGTTTTCTTCCCTAAGCGTCCGGCTGCAACGATGCTGGAGTTCAGCGGAGAGGGTTCCATGCGAGAACCAAAAGCAGCGTTCAGGATATGCGAAACTTTCGCTCCCACATCGACCCCCACCTCATCGATGAGCTCCATGGGACCCATGGGCATTCCAAAACGAAGCAGAGCCTGATCCAGCTCGGGAATCGGCACGCCTTGCGCAAACAGTAAGACCGCCTCGTTTAAGTACGGCATTAAAAGTCGATTCACTAAAAATCCAGGAGCATCTTGAACCACAATGGGGGTTTTTCCCAATGCTTTACTGAGCTGAAAGACAGCTGAAACCACCGAGTCGGAAGTCTGCTGACCACGAATCACCTCAATCAGCGGCATTTTTGAGACCGGGTTAAAAAAGTGCATCCCGATGACTCGCTCGGGAAACTTCAAGTGCTTCTGCATCTCCGTGATTGAAAGCGAGGAGGTATTGGATGCAAGGATACAGTCCTGAGAGACTTGCGTCTCAAGTTCCGCTAGGACTTTTTTCTTCACCTCGAGGTTTTCAACCACTGCCTCCACCACGAGGTCCGCCTGAAGGAAACCCGAGTAATCCAAAACGGGTGCGATTCTTCCTAGCTTCTGCAGGGCTTCTCGGGGGGTGATTTTTTTCTTCTTCACCTGCTTTTTGAAAATCTCATTCGCACTGGCAACCCCTAAGGAGAGGGCCTTGGTGTTTAAATCCTTCATGCGAACTTGAATGTTTTTTTCAGCAAAAAGCTGAGCAATGCCTCCCCCCATGACCCCTGCTCCTAAAACACCCGCTGAATGAATGGGGTGCTCTGCCATGGACTTACCGGAGATCAGACCGTTTGATTTTTTCACTCCCTCAGTGAGGAAGAAGAGTCGAATCAGGTTCTTGGAGACTTCGGTCATGGCCAGCTGACCAAAGCTTTGAGCTTCTTTTCTCATGGCTTCGTCGCGGGCTTTCCCAGATAAGCGATCTCCAAAGCATCCTGAGGTCTTTTGAATCACGGCAAGGGCCTCAAGCGGAGCGGGGTAATGCCCTTGAGTTTTGGCGAGGATTTGCTGTCGTGCTTTTTGAAGAACCACGCGTCGAAACACCGGGTTACTCTCCAGCAGGGAGCCTGCCCATCCCCCCATCCCGCCTAAGATCGGAGGTCTTGCCAGCCTTTGGTGGGAACGAAGCGACTCCAGGTTCTTTGCTGTCCAAAGAAGGACGGATTGAGTGAAGTTTTCCTTAGGCAAAAGGGCTTCGATGAGACCCAATTTCAAGGCCTTGGAACCGGAGAGGGATTTTCCTGTGAGAATGAGATCCAGGGCTGAAGTCAGTCCAATCTTCCGAGGAAGTCGGATCGTGCCTCCACTACCGGGAATGAGACCGAGCATGACTTCGGGAAGCCCCACCTTTGCAGAGGGGTTTTCCGACATGACCATGGCACTGCAAGCTAGAGCAAACTCACATCCCCCGCCCAGTGCTGCTCCCTCAATTCCAGCCACGGTGGGAAACGGCAAATCTTCCCAGCGATTCATGAGGCGTTGACCCTCAAGCGACAAGGTCGTGGCTTCTTCGGATGACTTCGCTCGACGAATCATCTCAATGTCTGCCCCAGCAATAAAATTCCCTGGTTTACCGGAGAGCAGAACGAGGGCATCGACTTGCCCATCTTTTCCCAGCTCCTCTAAGCGGCTCAAAAGGGTTTCAACCTCGGCTGCAACCGTTTGATTTAATTTATTCACCTTCTCACCCTTCATATCAAACGTCAGGGTCCATAAACGCACCCCGCTGCGATGAAAGGTGGGATCTTCAGAATGACATGACAGCCGAAATGAGCCAGTTGCTAGTTCTTGAGTACTCATACAATGCCCTCGCCAGGATTAAACGTCTGAGAGACGAGCCCTTCTCAATTGGGCCGGTTTTCCGATTTAGGTTGAGTCATTTGGCGTCATTTTGCAATGATCCCAAGACTCGTGTCTCAGAAGAAAACTGCATTTTACTTCAAATTTCGCGCAGCATATCAGGCAAAACGTCTGGGTGTCCAACTCTTTGAGAGGCGATTCTTTAACGCGGGATCCTAAAATGATGGAGATTCGAACTGAAGGTCTGAGTGATCTGAGCACTCAATCCCTTGACCAGACGTGTCATAACGGGTTGGAGAATTTTCCTGAGTGTCAGAAAAATTCCAACTGAGATCGACAGGAGCATGATGTATTCCGTAGTGGCTTGCGCGGTGTCATCTTTAAGAAAAAACCAAGTCTTGGATCGAACCTTTTGAATCAAAGACGCCTGCTGCTTTCCGTTCCCAAGACTCGCCTGAATGGATGGACTTGCATCACGCATAGAATCCTCTGATGAACGAAAACTCAGACGAACCAAGAGTCAGGATCGCAGGATCGCAAGATCGTATGATCAACTGAACAGACTTCTCTTCTGCTCGCCTAACTGCGCTATGGGTTCTTATACGCAGAGTTGTTCATCCCTCTCTTCCAAAGTACCGAACTTTTCAGTTTTCATCTAATATTTTTTTAATTAAACTTTAACTATGCTTAAATTTAAAAAACCTCACCTCATTGGACTCGGTGCATTTGGATTGGTCACCTTGATTTTTTTACTCCTCCTTCAAAAAAGGCACTCTCAGCAAGACAACTCATCCCTTCATCAGGTGCAGTCTGAAGGATGCAACGCAAACACCCAGTACCCTGAAGAGGAAGTCGAGCAAAAAGATGCCACCATGAAAGGCGTCATTGAGCCTGGACAAAAGTATAAAGTGATCCGAAATTGGTACCGCTGCAATCCTTCCAAGCGGGATGAGGTAGTTTACTACCGGTATCACACTGAACGTCCTCCGGTTCCACGAATCATCAAAGGACTTCCAGGGGATCAGTTTAAACTCGTGCGCGACAAAAGTGGGCAGGCCTGGAATTTACTGATCAATGGGAAGCCCGTCACCGATGCCACACAAAAAGAGCCCCTGTCTTTTGGAGGACAGGCCAACCCACTACTCAGTCTGTACGAAAACTCGATGAAGGGGGTCCTGCAACCGAAAACCCACATCATCTTCTCTGCCATCTCACATGGAACTCTCGATAGCAGCACCCTGGGCGTGGTCCACTCCGATGATTTCATGGGAAAAGTGGAACCCCCAGCCAAACCTTAAAAAAAAGACTCACGATTTCAATTACTTCAGAGAGCTCGAGACCTGAAATCTCAACTCGATCCATTCATTCTTTTAGTTTTGACATCTGACTAATTTAGTCAGATAATAAAAGAATGAACCCCTTTCTTTCTCACTCAGTCCGAAGAGATCGCGATTCTCTTGCTTCATGGATCAGAGCCAGGAAATTCACTCGATTTTGGGAAACCTTAACTTTGCCCTTGGGCCTGGTTTTAATTTTAGCCAGCCCGGGCTGTATGTCGACGGTCGATCCGGACTCCGTTGCCGATATCCGAAATTTAAGAAGAAGCTCCAATGGGGCCATTCAAGGGCCTCCACAGGTCTCAGCCGAAGCGTTTATTACTTCAGGCGGAGGCTTTGCCAAGGGGCCATCCCCCACAACCAGTAACGATCCTGGGGTCAGCGTGATAGCAAGTATCGGGGAGCCTGTAGCCGCTCTTTCAGTTGACGAAGGGACTCCATCCCCCACGCAGTTCACTCTACCGAGATCCCCGGCCTCAGTTCCTGAGTCCAGTCAGGTGACTCTGATTTCAGGATTCAGCTCCGTTCTGACGTCAGATTAAGGCGCAAATGAACCAAAGGCTTAATGATCTAGCTATTTCGACCCTTTGACTCGTGAGCCAGAGATTCACTGCGTTCACTTCTCCGACATTTGAAAAATCTGATCCACGTGCCGAAGCTGGTACTGAAGAGATCCTAGCTCACGAATCTTTTTTTCAGTCAAAAGAGCTCGGACTTCTTTTTTCTGCGTCATAAGATCGACAAAAACTCCCTGACCAGCTAGGGCTCGATGAGAACAATCCTGAACCCAAAGGTAGGCCTGCTCGCGAGTTGCTCCCGCCTTCACGAGCTCCAACAAAAAATGCCCTGAGAAAACAGCCGGAGATGCTTCATTGAGGTTTTGATGAATGCTCTCCGTATGCACTTGCAGATCCTCCAGCACCTGACGCATGCGATTTAAGGCGTAGTTCAGAATCAACGTCGCATCGGGGAGAATGACGCGTTCCACGGAGGAATGACTGATGTCCCGCTCATGCCAGAGCGCGACATTTTCTAACGCGGCTTGAGCGTAGGAACGCAGGAGTCGAGCGCAGCCAGTGATGTTTTCTGAGGAAATCGGATTTTTCTTATGCGGCATAGCACTGGAGCCTTTTTGCCCGGGGTGAAACCCTTCGGACACCTCGCCTACTTCCGAACGTTGCAGGTGCCTCAGCTCCACAGCAATTCTCTCAAGCGACGCGCCCAGAATGGCAAATGTACTGAGGAGCTCAGCATGTCGATCCCGCGGAATCACCTGGGTACTGACGGGCTCGCGCTTAAGCCTGAGGCGTCCTAGGACCCTTTCCTCAAACTCAGGCCCCCAGTGTGGATTCACACCCACAGCGCCTGAGAGTTTCCCCACGCGGAGTTGCTCTAAGGAGGCTTGAAGGCGGGCACGATTTCTTTTCCATTCGGCGTGCCAGCCTAAGAACTTCAGGCCAAAGCTAGTGGGTTCGGCAAAAATTCCATGAGAACGACCCATAGTGGGTAGTCTTTTAAACTTTTGAGCCTGTTTTTTTAGAGTCTTCAGCAATGCTTCGACGTCGGCTAGGAGAATCTCACCTGCTTGTCCTAAGGCCAGACAGAGGGCGGTATCCACCACGTCCGAGGAAGTCAAACCAAAGTGAATGAAGCGAGACACCGATCCAATTTCTTGAGCCACAGCCGTAGTAAAAGCAATTACATCATGTCGAGTAACGGCCTCAAGTTCATCGATCTTCTTTGGGTCAGGGCCCCCTTTTTTGAGTAAGGCGTTGCATTTTTTTTCAAGCTGCTTCCAGTCTTTTTGAGAGATTAATCCCTGAGCTGCCATTTGGTGACAGACGGCAAGCTCCACTTGAAGCCAAAGGCTGTACTTATGTTGATCCGTCCAAATGAAAGCCATCTCCGGGCGCGAGTAGCGTGCAATCATGTTTGAAGTCTCCAGTCTCCCCCCACGGGAACAGTGGAGTTGAGTTTTTCTCCACGAATCACTCGGTCATAGACGACTTCGTAGTGTTGCGCCATCTGAGAATAATGAAATCGCTTCATTGCAGAAACACGACAGGCCTCGGGGTCAAACTCGATTCGGTCTTCCCTCAAGTATTCCACCCACTCCTGCTCGGTTTCAAACAAGCGACCCACGTCTTGAGTCACAAGTTCAGGAAGACTGCCTCGCTTGAAGGCAAGCACGGGAGTCCCTGACATCAAGGCCTCAGCTACGACTAAGCCAAAGGGTTCAGGCCAAAGAATGGGAAAAATGAACGCTTTGGCTTGGGAGAGAAGCTCTGCTTTTCTTTTCCCAGCCACGGGT
>JBMSSC010000089.1:0-11754 GCA_049424145.1 Bdellovibrionia bacterium | reverse complement strand
TTGATCAAGAGAAGAACGAAAACACCGTGCTCTACTCGTTAGAGAAAGATGATTTAACTCAGAGTGTGATTGAAGCCTTTGATAAGCAATCCAAAAGCGAAAAGAGCTCCTAAGGTAAGATTAAGCGGGAACGAGGATCGTCAGGGAGAATTTCAGATCTTCTCGGTTGGAGGATTTTCATTTGGGACTTACGGCACAAGAGATTCTGGAGCGCACCGGTGGAGCGGTGGTGAATTTAGAGGCGTTGCGCTTGGCTCAGGTGCCTTGGCAAGGCAGGGACATCCTGAAACCCGCATCTTTGGGGATTTCAAAGTCCTCTGATTTGGCTTTTTTTTTCTCCAAAGCATTTGAAGAGGAGCTAAAGACAGCAAACCCCGGTGTTCTGGTCATTGGCGAGGCCTTTGCTCAGCCTCTTGAGCAAGCAAAACTGCCCTTTTGGAATCACACGGTTGTGATTGCCTGTAAGAACCCGTATTTGATTTTAGCTCAGCTCTCGGAAGTCTTTGCCGAAGGGCTCTCTACCGTGGCGCACGCGGTTGGTTCTTCCGATGAACTGCAGGGGCAAGCCCCCGAGGTTCATCCCACTGCGGTGGTGGCTCCCTCGGTGCAGCTCGGGCGTGGTGTTCGAATCCAGGCCCACTGCGTGGTGGAAGAGGGGTGTGAGTTGGGAGAAGGAGTGCAACTTTATCCCGGATGTTATCTTGGTCCGGGTTGTAAGGTGGGCCGATTCTCAGTTCTTTTCCCTCGGGTTACTTTGTACGAATGGACTCAGATTGGCGAGCGCGTCAGAATTCATGCCGGCAGTGTGTTAGGATCTGATGGGTTTGGGTATGTTCCCAAGAGGGAATCGGGGCAGATGCGGGGTCATCAGAAGATCTATCACTTGGGTCAAGTCGTGGTTGAGGATGATGTGGAGATTGGTGCAAACTCATGCATTGATCGAGGTACTTTTGGGGAGACTCGAATTGGGCGTTCCTCCAAGCTCGATAATTTAGTGCATGTGGGGCATAATTCCACCCTAGAGCAAGGAGCCGTGATTTGCGGAGGAACCTGTTTAGCAGGCCACGCAAGCATTGGAAAGTTTGCCACCATTGGCGGTCTCACGGGGATTGGGAACCACGTTCATGTGGGAGAAGGAAGTCAGGTGGGTGCCTTAAGTATGATTACCAAAGATGTCCCTCCGGGAGAAACAGTCGTGGGTAATCCTCAGAGGACCTATAAAGAGCATTTTCGAGCACATGCTCTACTGAGTCAATTAGTGCTTCAACGGAGAGCGAAGTAATGGAAAATTCCTACAGTTTAAATGTGAATCAGATTCAGCGTTTCTTGCCTCATCGCAGCCCCTTTTTGCTTTTAGATCGGGTGTTAGAAATTCACCCTGTCGGTTCGTTGGATCAGCCCCCGCCGTCTGCTTCAGTCGGCACTCGGGTGGTTGCTCTCAAGGCGGTCAGCATGAATGAACCCTATTTTCAAGGGCATTTTCCAGGCTTTGCGATTGTCCCTGGAGTTCTGATTATTGAGACCATGGCTCAGGCCGCTAGTTTTTCTCTTTACCCCAGCATGGCTCAAGATTTAGATCGCCTTGCAAAAAACTTTCAGTGTATTCTAGTGGGGGTGGATGGGGCTCGTTTTAGAAAACCTGTGGTGCCAGGAGATTGCATGAGAGTTGAAGCCGAGGTGATTAAAAACCGGGGGAAGATTTGGTCATTTGCTTGCTCCGTAAGTGTGGATGGTCAAAAAGTGGCTGAGGCTGAGATTTTGGCCAATATCATCGCTAATCAAAGTCCTCATGCTCAGGAGTCCTGATGATTCACCCCACAGCCATTGTTCATCCTGACGCCCAGCTCCACCCTTCAGTTGAAGTAGGTCCTTGGTGCATTATTGGTCCTTCAGTTCGAATCGCTCAGGGGTGCCGCCTCATGAGTCACGTTGTGGTGGAGGGAGCAACTCAGATCGGTGAGGGAAATGTATTCTTCCCGTTTTCAGTGATTGGAGCCATCCCTCAGGACTTAAAGTACAAAGGGGAGCCCACTCAGCTCATCATTGGAAACCACAATACTTTTCGTGAGTCGGTGACCTTAAACCTAGGTACGGTCCAAGGGGGGGGAGTCACTCAAGTGGGCAATCACTGCTTGATCATGGCTTACACCCATGTGGGGCACGATTGTATCATTGGGAATCACTGCATCATTGCCAACTATGGTGGGCTCGCAGGGCATGTGGTTTTAGAGGATTACGTCACCATGGGCGGAATGTGTGGCGTCACGCAGTTTAATCGAATTGGAGCTTACTCCTATATTGCTGGTCAATCGGCCATTGAGCGAGATGTCCCTCCCTTTTCTATCGCCATTGGAGCTCGGCCTTGCTCGTTAAAGGGAGCCAACATTGTTGGTTTAAGACGGCGCGGATTCTCCTCTGAAGTGATTCAAAAGATCAACGAGTCGATTAAGCTTTGGGTTCGAAGTGACGTTCAAAAGGAACAATGTATTTTAGAGATTGAGTCTCAATATGGCGATGTTCATGAAATCCGCGAGTTCGTCACATTCATTCGCAACAGTGACACCGGGGTCTTGCGTTAAGGTTTTTATCTCAGCCGGGGAGGCGTCTTCCGATTTACATGGAGCCCAATTCTTGGAAGCCTTGGCGCAGAAGATGCCTGAAGGTCAGCGCTTGGAGGCTTTTGGGGTGGGCGGGCCCAGGCTTAAAGCGGCAGGGCTCAGGGCCATTGTTGATACCCGCGAATTGATGACCATGGGGTTTTGGGAAGTGTTGATTCGTTTGCCCCAGGTTTTTAGGATTTTAAACCGAGTGTCTCAAGCTGTAGCGAGTGATCCTCCAGACGTGGCTGTCGTTTTAGATTACCCTGGGTTTCATTTTCGATTAGTGAAGAAGTTAAGGCGACTTCAGATTCCCTGGGTGTACTACATTCCGCCAAAGGTTTGGGTCTGGCGAGAGAGTCGAGTTCGTTTTCTCAAACGATTTTTTAAAAAAATTTTAGTCATCTTTCCTTTTGAAGAAGCCTTTTATCGAAAATTTCAGGTGGACGCAAAATACGTGGGTAACCCTCTTTTGGATGAACTCCCGATGAATCTGACTCGGTTGGACGCCAGAAAAAAGCTGGGGCTTCAGCCTTCCGATCGGGTCTTGCTTCTCATGCCGGGCAGTCGAGAATCGGAGTGGGATCAGCACTTTGAAGTCCTCCTTGGAGCGGCTTGGCGGGCTTGTGCCTCTCTCAGACAAGCTCAGGTTTTAAGCACCGATGAACGACTGAAGGTATTAATTCCCGTGCCCGAGCAAGGAGATTTGGCTCGGGTGCAGCAGCGACTGAGTCGTTGGCAGGCTCAGTGTGGGGATGAGGCGGGAATTCAAGCTGCGGTGGATTGGAGGGTTTCTCAGGGTACCTCAGCCTGGTGCATGGGAGCTGCCGATGCGGGTTTGATTAAATCCGGGACCTCCACACTGGAGGCGGCCTTACTGGGGCTTCCGATGGTGGTGGTTTACCGGGTGAGTCGACTCTCGCAGTGGTTTTTTCAGTCCGTGGTGAGGTACCGGGGAGCTGTGGGTTTGGTGAATTTAGTGGTGGGGCCGATTGTGCCTGAAGTTTTAGGTGCGCAGGTCAAAGTGGAGTCGTTATCGCAGTGGGTGGTGCGCTTGATGACGGATCAGCAGTGGGTGGCTCAGATGCGAGCCCGATATGACGAACTCAGGCGAGAGATGATCCAGGGTCCAGCTCACCCCAGTCAGATGGTTGCACAGGAGGTTCTGGCCGTGGTTGAAGAAAAGAAGAGGGGCGAGCGCCCGAATCCGAGCGGAGGAGCGAGGTGATCCGCTTGCGTTTATGGGGCTTAAAATTAGCACAGCTTGCGGCTTCGTGTCTTTGGGCGTCGCTGAATCGTGGGGCTCGCTTTCTTCAGGACTTCCATGTGCTTCGCAGTCACAAGCTTCCCGTGCGAGTCATCAGTGTGGGGAATATTCAGGCCGGAGGAGCAGGTAAGACCCCGGTCGTCGCATTTTTGGCCCAGCAGGCGATGTCTTTGGGTCTCAGAGTTTGTATTTTGATTCGAGGCTACCGCGGGGCGTGGGAGCATGCAGGGTGTATTATCTGGCCAGATTCGCCGGAGGTGGGAGTGGAGGAATGCGGGGATGAGGCCGCTTTACTGAAGCATCTTTGTCCTCAGGCGATCATCGGGGTGGGCGCCAATCGCCTGCTTCAGTTTGAGACCATCTGGCAACATGAGCAAGGCAACGTGGATTGCGTGATTTTGGATGATGGGTTTCAGAATTGGCAAATCAAAAAAGACCTGGAACTCGTGGTGCTGACTTCGGCTCGGTTTTCAGAGCGTTTGTTTCGGGATTGGCCATCGGCCGTAAAGAGAGCCAATCTTTTACTTTGGACCAAAGGCGAGATTCCTCCACCGAGCTTTGGTCTTCCGCTGCTTCAGGTTCGCTTTGCTCTTGATGCAGTACCTGGGGTGAAGGTTTGGCTTGTGGCAGGAGTGGGGGATCCTCAGTCTGTTCTTCAGCTGGCCAGTCAGGCTGGGTATGTGGTGGTGCAGAAGTATTTTTTTGCAGATCATTTTCACTATGAAGAGGAGCAGGTGAGAGGGCTTTTAAAGCAAGCGGCAGGCGATCGCTGTCGGGTGGCCTTGACGGGCAAGGATTGGGTGAAGTGGAAGGCGTTAGGGGTCTTGGAAAAGGAAGTACTGATCCTTGAGCCTCGTCTTGAGTTTCGGCAAGGCCAAGAGGTGTGGTCGAAGGTGTTATGGGGTTAGTCGGAGGTCATCGGCTGGGGCCGTTTTTACTTAAAACCTTAGGTTATGGATTTGGGTTGCAGCCTCGGATGATTCAGCGGTTCTTAGGGAAGGCGCTGGGGTGGTGCTTGATGGTCTGCCGGTTTCGCACCCAGGTGGTGCGAGCGAATCTTTCGTATGCCTACCCCAATGATCCGCACCAGCAAAAAAAAGTATTTCGCCAGAGCTTTGAGCACTTAGGAAACTTGTTTCTTGAGATTTTAATGCTCTTTGGCCCCATGAGGCGCTTCATCGTGAATTTTGTTGATGTAAAGGGCTTAGAGCACATTCAAGAGGCTCAGCGCTTAGGAAAGGGCATGATCCTTCTGTCCTCGCACGTGGGAAATTGGGAGGTGATGGCAGGGGCAGCCGGAGTATTCAGCGAGATGAAGCTCATGCTGGTGACCAAGGCCCTGAAGCCTGGGTGGTTGCATGAGGCGATCCTTCAAGCTCGCTTGCGGTTGGGGGTTCGGGCAACGTATGAGCCTAAAACCATGCGAGAGGTTCTTTCTCATTTAAAATCCAATGGAGCTGTGGGATTTGTTTTGGACCAGTATGCCGGTCCACCCGTGGGTGTGCGAGTGCCCCTTTTTGGGGTGCCCGTGGGAACGTCTTTGGCTTTAGCCACCTTAGTGAGGCGTACGGAGGTGCCTGTGTTGCCTGTGGTGAATTTTAGGAAGCCCTGCGGGCGATGGCAGGTCTCCGTGGGTGCGCCGCTTTCTTGGCAGAAGCACGAGTCGCTTCATGAGGAACTGGCTTTTAATACGGCAGCGTATGTGCAATTTGTCGAGAAGTGCATCCGTGAGCATCCTGAGCAATGGTTATGGATTCATCGTCGGTTTAAAGGGGATTTAAGTCCTTTGCGTCAGGGCGAGTGGAGTGATGCTCGAGTGAGGAAGTAGATGAGAGGGTTGAGCAGTCCAAAAACGATTTTAGTCAGAGCTCCCAATTGGATCGGGGATCAGATTTTAGCTTACCCGTTTTTTCATCACTTAAGGGAGAGTTTTCCCCAGGCTAAAATCTCAGTGGCGTGTGCCAGTTGGGTTCAGTCCATTCAATTTAAAAACTGTGTGGATCAAGTTTTTGTGCTTCCTCAGCCAAGAGAGAAGACGTTTTTGGGGAGGTGGGAAGCACTGAATCTGGGGGCTCAAGTCATTCAAGAACAAGGGCCTTGGGATTTAGGATTCAGCTTACCCAACTCCTTCTCCAGTGCATGGTTTCTTTGGCGGTCAAGAGTGAGGGTTCGTGTGGGTTATGCCACCGAGGGGCGGAGCCTGCTTTTGACCCATGCCTTCAAGCCTTCCAGTGAAGCCTCGATGCATCGCTCGCAGGCCTATTTGAGTTTACTGGCTGCTGCGGTTCCTCAAGCTCACTGGGGGCCTGCTGAGAAATTTTGGGGTGTGCCCCCTGTCAATGAGCTCGATCCGGGTGTTCCTGGAGTCCTCTCCGAGTTTGATGCTTCCCGAGCTTGGGGAGAGTCTGATATCTTGGAGCCCCCTGTGGGTCCGTACTGGGTTTTGGCGCCCGGCAGTCAAGCCGCATCGCGGAGGTGGCCCGGGGACTCATTTGCTGCTTTAGCTCAGTTGATTGCCTCAGAGTGCAATCCACTCGGGGGGGCGAACTTTCCGGGGCTGGTTGTGGGCGGGGCCTCCGAAATGGACATGGCTCTTGAGTGGGCTCAGGATAAGAAGCTTAACCTTCAGGATTGGACCGCTCGGGGGACTCCGGCCAGTTATTGGAAGGTTTTTCGAAACGCTCAGTTTGCGGTTTGCAACGACTCGGGTTTGGCGCACTTATCCGCCTTGTGTGGGACCAAGACGCACATTGTTTGGGGCGCTGGCAGTCCCGGAGTGACTGAGCCCATCGGTCCTGGCCAGGTTCAAATCTCGATGAATCCTGTGGCCTGCTGGCCTTGCCAAAAAAATCAATGTTTGCTTCCGGCTTCGAGAAACCTGGAGTGCTTAAGGGGAATTTATGCTGACGTCGTTTGGAATGAGATCAGAACCGGGTTCCGAATCCCAAAAGGGGAGCGTGCCTCTTTCTCCCTCAGTGTCCCAGCCCACCTCACCGGAAACCCCTGTTGATTCGGCTCCTCCTTTTGGTTTTCGAAAGGAGCCCCTTACGCTGGAGTCTTTACCTTCGCTGTTACTCTCACTGAAGGGGAGGCTTCAGGTCTTAGTCGTTTGTCTTTCGCGTGCATGGGGAGGACTTGAGCAGGTCGCGATTCATGACGCATTAGATGTGGCTGCACTGGGGATCTCCGTTCGCTTTTTGTGTCTCCATGGCAGCACGGTTCATGAGCACGTGGAGAAATACCCTCAGATTTGGGCTGTGCCCTTATTGTTTCAGCCGAAGAATAACTTCGATTTTAAGCTGAAGAAGGTCCTAGCAAGCTTACTTGAGGAGGGAGTGAACTTAATTCACCTGCATCAAACTTCTCTCTTAGGTTCTGTGGTGCCCTGGCTCTGGAGGGAGCCGGGTGTAGCGCTTCTTGCGACTCGCCATATTCTCAATGATCATAATAAAAATGATTTTTTTCATCGAGCGTTGTATCGCCGGTTGGATTCTCTCATGGTGGTCAGTGAGTCAGTCCGAAAAAATGTATTGGCCACTCATCCACTCAGTCAGAATCGAGTGAAAGTGGTTCGATTGGGTTTGGATTTCAGTGAATTTGACCCCAGGAAAGTGGAGGCCTCTCACCAAAGGGCTCAGTGGGGAGTGGATGCCGACACCGTGGTGATTGGATCGGTGGGACGAATTGACCCCGCCAAGGGGCAGGCCACGTTTATTAAGGCAGCGGCCAGTTTATTGAAGAGCGCTCCTGTGGGACAAAAACTCAAATTTGTCATCGTCGGCACTCAGACTGCCGAGTCCGGTTTGGATCACCTGAGGGAACTGCAGAACATGGTGGTTCAGTTTCATTTAGAGAATCACGTGATTTTTACAGGATTTTTAAAAAACATCCCTGAGGTGATGAAGGCGTTGGATATTTTTGCCATGCCCTCGCGTCAAGAGGCGTTTGGACTGGTGGCCATTGAGGCGATGGCCATGGGCTGTCCGGTGGTGCTCTCCTCGGGGGGGAGTGCCGAGGAGATTGTGGGGCGCCAAGAGTATGGGCTTTTAACTCGTCCCGATGATGCGTTTGATTTGCAACGACAACTGCGGGTGCTCATTGAGAAACCCACTCTTCGAGCGCAAATGGGAGATCAAGCTCGGCAACAGGTTTTGAAGCTCTATGATCGAAGAATGCGTGTAATCCAGACGCTGGCTTTATATCAGCGCGCTTTAAGGCGGCGTCGCGCGCTGCCCTCTCTCAACTCTCTCAGTTGATTCAAAGAAGAGAAGGGCCTCAGGGAGAGCCTTGAGGCGGTTTTTTTCTGAGTAAAAAGGTGCGTTATCGGTGATTTCTCTTTGACAAAGGGGGTTTGGCTCTCTATATCTAAAGTCCACAGCGGTTTTCCATGGATGATGGAGTGAACCTGCGGGCGAGTACTAATTGAGTCTGCTTTGCAGTCTTCAGTACCCCCACTTGTGAAAAAGAAAGGCCCGATAATTTATTATGGTAGGTAAGCAAACCACGACAGCGGAAGCATCAAAAAAAGCTCAGCCGCTTCCGAAGAATCAAAGTTGGATGGATGAGTTCTCCTCCGACTTCAACCCCGAAGAATCTCTGAACGATTATAACGATCAAGAAGAAAATTTCGCTGAACTTTTTGAAGCCTCTCAACGGCAGCAAGAAATCAAAGAAGGCGAAGTGGTCGATGGAACCGTTGTTTCTGTTGGCTCCGAGTATGTAACCGTTGATATTGGTTACAAATGCGAAGGCTTAGTGCCCATTCAAGAATTTAAGGATGCCACTGGCACGGCTCATGTTCTCGTGGGAGACATCGTTAGCGTCTACTTAGAGCGCATGGAGATGGAAAACGGCTTCATGCTGCTTTCCAAAGACAAGGCTGAAATCATCCGCGCTTGGGACGAAATCTCTCAGGCCTGTGAGAAGGATCAGTTGGTCGAAGGTACCGTGATTGCAAAAGTCAAAGGCGGTCTTTCGGTCGATATCGGCGTCAAGGCATTCTTGCCAGGTAGCCAGATCGATACCAAGCCTGTGAAAAACTTAGACAAGTTTCTGGGTAAGAAGCTGAAGTTTAAGATCATTAAGTTCAATAAAAAACGCGGCAACATCGTGCTGTCTCGTAGAGCCGTGGTGGCCCAAGAGCGTGAGCTTCAACGGGCTGAGACTTTAGCGAACCTTCAAGAAGGTGCTATTGTCACGGGAACCGTGAAGAACATCACTGAGTACGGTGCGTTTATTGATCTGGGCGGGAT
Organism: Bdellovibrionia bacterium; assembly: GCA_049424145.1. Taxonomy (GTDB): domain Bacteria; phylum Bdellovibrionota; class UBA1018; order UBA1018; family UBA1018; genus JBMSSC01. The sequence goes on along the minus strand of JBMSSC010000089.1, from coordinate 2,638 downwards.
GGACGGATTGCTCCACATCACGGACATGTCTTGGGGTCGTATCAAACACCCAAGCGAATTGTTCTCCGTGGCCGATGAGATCAAAGTGAAGATCTTAAAGTACGACCGAGAAAAAGAACGCGTCTCCTTAGGGTTAAAGCAAGTGTCTCCAAACCCCTGGGATGAAGCTGAGTACAAGTTCCCTGTGGGCGTGAAGGTCAAAGGGAAAATTGTGAGCTTGAAAGACTACGGGGCATTCGTGGAGCTCGAAGATGGAATCGAAGGGCTCATTCACGTCTCGGAGATGTCTTGGACAGAGCGCGTGAAGCATCCTTCGAAGCTCATCAATGTGGGCGATGAAGTGGAGTGCAAAGTGCTGGAAGTGGATTCGAAGAATAAGCGAATCAGCTTAGGCTTAAAGCAGCTTCAGGAAAATCCTTGGGATGCACTGGAGATTAAGTTCCCTGTGGGAACCATTGTTGAAGGTGAAGTGAAGTCAGTGACCGATTTCGGTGTCTTCATTGACATCGGAGTGGGAATCGATGGACTCATTCACATCAGCGATATTGCTTGGACCAAGAAGTTTGCTCATCCTTCTGAGAAGTTCAAAAAAGGAGATCAAGTCCGCGCTGTGGTGTTAGGAATTGACAAGACAGCAGAGAAGTTCTCCTTAGGCATTAAGCAGCTCGAGCGAGATCCTTGGGAAAATATCAAGTCTCGTTACCGTCAAGGCCAAGCCGTCGACGGCATCGTCACGAAGCTGACGGATTTCGGGGCTTTTGTCGAGATCGAAGAAGGCGTGGAAGGTCTGATTTACGTCAGCGAGATCGCCGATCATCGCATCGAAAAGCCAGCGGATATTCTCAAGCCAGAAGATAAGATTCGGGCTGAGATCCTCTCCATCGAGCCAAAGGAGCGCCGAATTGGGCTCTCGATTAAACAATTGGGTCGAACAGAAGAGCGCGCAAACTACGATCAGTACGTGGGTGAGCGCTCCAGGAAGACTTCAATGGGCGATGTTTTGGGTGATAAGCTCAAAGCGGCTCTGAAGTCTGGAAAAGACGAAGAGTAGAACACTCCGTTCACCCGGGGCATGCAGGAAGTTACACTTTCTGATCCGCCTTGAGTTGAGCTACCGAGTGTGATTTCAAAAAACCAAAGAAGCGTCGCTTGAAGAGAAGTGGATTCTCCAAGCGACGCTTTTTTTCTCTCAGACGATCAGATAGAGTAAGCCTGTGGAGGACGAAACCCGATGAGTGAAAAAAAACAACTCAACCCGCTTGCATTGGTTCTTGGAGTGTCGGTCGTTTTCTTTGTTCTATTTCTCTTGATCTCAGGTGGGCTTTGGCTTCGAAGTGGGATGAAGTCCTCCTCGGTCGGGCAGACTGAAGTTGCCTCTCGCGGGTTCTTTGGAAAGGACTCATCAGTGGGGGTTTTGGAGCTGACGGGAGTGATCATGGACTCCAAGCGCACCTTGGCAAAGCTTGAGCGAATTGGGGAGAATGATCAGATTCAAGCGGTGGTCTTACGCCTCAACTCCCCCGGAGGTGCCGTCGCACCATCGCAGGAGATCTATCAGGCCGTTAAAAGTTTTAAAAAACCCTTGGTGATCTCCATGGGTTCGGTTGCAGCCAGTGGGGCTTATTACATTGCTGCTGGGGCAAAGAAAGATTATGCCAACCCAGGAACCATTACGGGTTCTATTGGGGTCATCATCGAGTTTTTAAATCTTCAAAAGCTTTATGAATGGGCGAAGGTCCAGCGGTACGTTGTGAAGACGGGAAAGTTTAAAGATACAGGAGCTGAGTATCGATCCATGACCCCTGAGGAGCAAGCCGTGCTTCAGGCCATGGTCAACGATGTGCTCAGTCAGTTTCGGGAGGCCGTGGCCCAGGGCCGAAAAATGCCCATGGAGAAGGTGGTTCAGATTTCAGATGGAAGGATTTTCTCAGGTCGCCAGGCTCATGCTTTGGGTTTAGTGGATGAATTGGGTGGGGTGCAGCAGGCCATCGAAGGAGCTGCGCGTTTGGCCGGGATTCAGGGTAAGCCTAAGGTGGTCTATTTTGAGAAGTCCAAAAGCTGGGTTGAGCGTCTCATGGAGGACTCGGCCTCAGTTGAGGAGAGGGATACAGTTCAAGCTCCCTTTTCATCCACCCTGCATTCGAGCCCCAGTCATTGGTCTGGGTTTCTCCTACAATGGGCTCAGCTCATTTTTGGAGGCCGCTCCGAAGTCAGTGAGGGCACCGCATGGATGCCTGGGCCGTATCTGATTTGGGGTCGGTGATTTGTTGTTTGCTTGAGAACGGGAGTGCAGTTGAAGCCGTTAAAAAAAGAAGTTCAGTTGGAAAAAAAAGAACCCAAGTCCCCGATGAGGCATCCGAGGAGTCTTGCTGTGCGTGTTCTCACGCGCGTGCTCAGCGATCGCGAGCCGTTGGACGAAGTCCTTCAGGCGCTTGCGGAGGAAACTCCCCCTGCCTCTCAGGCTTGGCTTCAAGAAGTCTGCTCGGGCACCCTGCGTTGGAGGGGGCGGCTCGATGGAGTGATTGACTCCTGTGCCGTCAAAAAGAAGCCCTCCGGGTGGCTCAGAAAAGTCCTCCTGATTGCAGCCTATCAGCTCGTGGTCCAGGAGCGCCCTCCGGCTGCTTGGGTCGTCAGTGAG
>JBMSSC010000088.1:0-12015 GCA_049424145.1 Bdellovibrionia bacterium | reverse complement strand
TCGCTACTTTCACATCCTTAAGCTACAACAAAGTGGATACGATTTACTTAAAATATACCTCTGGATCTCTCACCCTCTGTGGAAGCACAGCCATTACAGCAACCCCCGGCTCAATTAGTCTCAGTAACTCAACGCTTGCGGTATCAGCCGGAACAGTGAGCTCCGGCTCAAATGTCACTGTGACTTTGACTGCCCGAGACGCAAATAACAACCTCATCTCTACCCTCAATACAGGTACGATCTCTTTCTCAGCAAGCACTGGTGCCGGAGTGAGCACAGGAACCTTCGGTGGATCCATCACCAACGCTGGATCAGGGAATTACACCAACACCTTTACTGGGGTCTTAGCTGGAACAGCAACCACCCTCAGTGCAAGCATAAGCTCTAGTGCGCTCACTAGCACACTTCCGACCTTAACAGTAACAGCGGGACCTCCATCGACTGCAACTTCGACAATTACCCTCAGCCCCTCAACACTAGATGGGGATAACATTAGTACGTCGACTATCACTGTGACTCTCAAAGATGCAAACAACAACCCGATCTCTGGAATAGGCGTTGCTGTCAGTGACTCTCTCAGCAGTACAATCTCTGCCTTTGGCAATACGAATTCATCGGGACAAACCACGGCTACGATTCGATCGAACACCCCAGGCTCTCATAGTCTCTCGATTAGCACACCTACTGGAATGACCAGCGTCTCTACAACTCTAAACGTCACTTGTGTCGTTGACACAGCCAATAGCACAATCGATATTCTAGGAGCAGCCGACACTTGCGCGGCAGCGACTATTTCAACCGCTACGTCAACGTCTGTCGGATCAAATCTCAAAGTCCGAGTCATCATCCTAAGCGCTCCAGCTACTGCCTGCTCAGGAACCCTCATTACTCTGGGAAGCTCTGCCTCAGGAGTTACCTTCGGAAACAGCTCGATCACCACAGACGGGACGGGAACCGCATGCACCACCATCACCACAACGTCAGCACAAACGATCCCTGTAGCAATTTCAGCTCCTGCATCGGCCGTTGGAATGGAAGCAACAGCCACTTTCACGGCACTCACCACTCCAAACTCCTCTCAGTCGACCATAGAGGCAAACCCCTCGACAAACGTACAGACCGGATCAATTAGTTCAATCGTGACACTGACCTATCGAGATCAATATGGAAACCCCATCCCAGGATTTACCCCAAGTCCTGCCCTAGCTTTTGCCGCAACTGGAACTGGAAATACAATTGGAATGACGACCAATACAACAAACGCTCTTGGCCAGATCACAGGGAGGATCTCAAGCACAGTCGCAGGGACTAAAACCTTGAGCTTCACTTTAACCTCTCCTACACTTGCAGGAACCACAAGTGTCACGTTTGTTGACCTCCAAGCGAGCGCAGCAAACTCGACCATTGCAATTGCAGGAGCGGGAGACGGACACCCCAATTATAGTGCGGGGCCGTTCTATAACGATGGATCCATACTCATACCGGTCACTATCACTCTTAAAAACACCAGCAACAACCCTCTTGTAGATGTTATTCCCCAATTCAGTGCAACCGACAACGCAGGAACGAATCGCTACAACGCCTGCACCGCGACAAATTCAAGCGGAATATCTTTCTGTACGTTTACAACGAAAGTAGCCGAATCGAAGACACTGAGCATCACGAACCCAGTCGCCAAAAACAGTGCAAGTCCAGTTAGTGTCAGTTCAAACTACAATATCCAAGTGCCGATTGAGCTTCTGCCTATGGCAATTAAACAAACCACAACCACAGCAGGGGGAATCACCTGGAGTCAACTACCTGCCACCATTACTTATTCGGCTTATGACGGACTCGGAGCAACTCCTAAGAATGCATTCAGTTTGGAAGCAACTTGTATCAACACAGATACTGCCGCCAAGAATTTAAGCCTTCTGAGTGGAGGAACCACCTACGCTTCTGTCAGTATACCCGCAGGGACTAGCACAGCTAAGCGGTTCTCCTCCGTATTTAGCAATCAACCGATCGACTCATCTAGTTATGTTCTTAAGTCGGACAATCTCACTACCACTGGAAGAGAATTCACCTGTTACTCTGCTCGAGTCCTAGTCACACAAACAGCCGCCACGAAGACAAAAATCTATATCCCACTTCTTTCTGGACCTACTGATGGAAGTGTTGCATTCACAACAAACACAACGGCTCTGATTCCAGCTACAACGGCACCAAACTCACCCGGTCAGATCGGAAACACTGACTATTATTCAATATGGAAAAAAATAGCAGCCTCTTGGAATTCAAATGGAATCAGCACTACCCCACCCACTTGGGCATTTGAATCGGTAACTCAAAGTTCTGCTTCGCAAGCTAATCGAGGAATTATTACTGGACTTTACAATGGAACCACGGCGGTTGCCACGACTACCGTGGGCACTCTAGCTGGTGATGGTACTGCAATCGCACTTAAGTCAAGCACTGCCTTGGACTCAGCTGTCACGCCAAATGTCAATCTCACAGTAAAAGTTAGTCGATCTGGAAACACTAACGCATCAATTTATAAAGCAGGACTCTGGGCCACCGTAAATCCTCTGACTTCCGCTGAAGTCTATTATCAAATTGGGCGATACAAAGGCTCACTTACGCAAGGAACGAATTACTCCGACACCTTCTCACGAGCTGTAATTGATATTAACCAATTCCGAAATCCGACAGTCCTCCAAGAAACCGTTGCCCGGCTCAGTACAGCTGGAAGTACGTTATCGATTAGCTCTTCTTCGACAGGAGATACCACATCAGACTCAGACACAGGAACTGCGATAACGGACTTACTCAGCAGTGACCTCCTGTGGAGCTCCGCTTCCACTGGACTGACCTTACAAAGAACCGCAGCAGGAGCCTGCTCAAATCCAGGTACAAGTTACCGAGTCTACCCCACTTACAATCAAGCTTCAGGTGGATCCGCAGTGGGGGTGCACACTTCTACCCATTTTGTGATCCAATCGCAATAACTGCTTATGCTTTTAAAATCTGATTGACTCTCAAAAGATAGCTTTGCTAGGATTTTTTTAATCTAAATGATATATCGATCTTTAAATTAAAATAACAAGAGAATTAAATCATCGTACAACACCATCAAATGAAACGAAGAACTCACTAAGGACCCCACACCATGAACAAAACAACCCCAGGAAACAGCCAGGTGGGTGATCCATCAAAAAACCTGGCAAAAAATCGACTTCAAATCCTGCTTTCAAGAATCCGATTTATGTTACTGCTTGGGAGTTTAATCCTTGGTGTGTGTTTTTTTATATGGAACAAAAAGAGTAAATCTTTAGACTCGGCTCGCACGACTCCTCTCTCTGAGCTCACCTCAAACGGAAACCGAGTCCAAGTTCTTAGCGCACCTCTGAATCAAGCTTCAATATGTGAGGAGACGATTCAATCCCTCTTGCGCCCCTTGGGGTTATCACTCCAGACCCACAACTCTCATTTAGCCCAGGTCATCGAGAGAGACAAATGCCAGTGGACCCAGGCTCGCATTGAAGCCGGAACTTTAAAAAAAACAGTTTTAATCTCGGATCAGATTTTGCTTTCTTCTTTAGAAGATGGGCTTCAAGCTGAGATACAAATCCTCTGCGGAAAGCGGAGTTTAGAGACCAAGATCTCACGTCACGGGGAGATGACCTGGCGAGTCGAATGGAAGGCTGATCACTGGGACACAGAGTGCATGCCTGAGGTTGCAAAAATCGAGGGTCCAAAGTTTTCAGGGAGCTTTGCAAGCCAGGGACTCGTGGTGATCGATCCCACGCTGACGGGAGGTTTTAAAGGAGAAGCCCAAGTGGATTTCCAAAGACTCCTTTTAAATGGCAAATTCATTGCCCAAGGGGGAGGGGGCATCTTAGACCTCAGAGATTACCGTATCCTGCTCAGAAAGCCTATTCTCCTAGGGTCTGAGCTCGAAAGAGAGCCCGCCTCATTACCTGAGAAAACAGAGCTTAGATCCTTCTCCATCCTTCTGAATGGAGAGATTCTTTTACCCCATATTCCTTACGGCGAGAGTGGATGGAGACTCAGGGGAAAAATCCGTTTTCCCGCTCAAACTCAGCTTGAAGAGACGGGATTCCCCTCTGACTTCAGTCAAGCCTATCAGCCTGCTCGGCAGTCGTATCTTTTTTCACTCAAGGGATCCCTAGGGCACCCCGAGTGGAGTGCACTACAAAAATAGGCTGAGTGCTTTTCTCATGCTCCCCTCAGTCCGCTCCTCTGACCTTGAAGGTCAGATTCAGAGGAAGACCGAAATCGGTGCATTGAGCAAACCCTAGGGATGCACCCTCCGTCAACCATGGATGAGGCTGACTGACGCTGATTTGGGTATCCCAAAAAGGGTCCAACAGCGCCCAGGACAATACTCCTTATTTTGAGCCCGGGTTTTCTCAATCTTAATCTTCACGGTCATGTTTCAGAGGGTTGACCGAACGAAAGTGAAGAAAAACGAGCGTTCAGGCCCTACGGGGATGGGTTTGAAGAACATAAACCCCAAGCAAAATAAGCACATAACTGAGTAAAGTCATAGGCTTAGGTGCCCTGGCAAAATAGATTGCCTCCAGAGTCACACCCCAAAGCACCGAACTTAAGCTCAGAGCCGAGGCAACAGCAGGACTCAGGCGAATGAACGCCTGAGTGAGGAAGATCTGCCCTACTAAACCTGAGATCCCAACAGCCAAAAGGCCCATACCCTGGCTCACACTCGGAATCACCCAGTGGTGAGCAGAAAAAGGCAACACAAATAGAGCCGAAACAAAAGAAAATCCCCAAACCACTAAGACCCAAGAGACTTTCTGTGCGGATCGTTTTAACGCTAGATAAGCAACGCCCGCTAAAAAAGCGCCCAGGATTCCAATCAGTAAATCCCACACCGCAAGCGAAGACCCCTGAGGAGACTGAAGTAAAAATACCCCAAGAAAAATAAGAGCCATACTCAGAGCCTCGAAAGCCGAAAGCCTCTCACCCCACAAAATCCAAGACAAAAGGACCACAAAAAACGGAGAGAGATTTTGCATCGAGGATGCATCTCCCACGCCCACCACGGATAGGTTACGAAACAGGCAAGCCACAGAAGCCCCCCCAGCAAAAAACCTAAGCCAAAGAACGGCGTTTTCTTTTTTTATTAAAAGCGGGAGTTTTTTTAAAGCCCAAGGCGTAAGAATGAGGGCCCCTAAAATCCCTCTTGAAAAAACCACTTGAGAGGAGGGAATAGAAACAGGGGTGAGCTTCACAAGAAAATTCATGAGACCAAAGCCCATGGAGGAGCCCAGACCATAGAGCACTCCAATTTGCTGATCTGAAAGCCGTTGAAAGCCTCTCATAGAACCGTTATCTCAATTGGAGGAGATTCATGAGGTGCAAGCATTTTCTCGATCGCCTCAAGGTCATATTGAATCGGGTCAAAATAACCCAGCGTTTGAGCGCCCATCTTTTTGTGAAAGCCTTGCGCCAGAAGGTTCCCCCGAATCACGACCCCCTCTAAACGGTCACACCCTTGCTCCAAAGCGTACTGAGAGGCCACTTGCATCAGCTTTTTCCCCAAAGAATAGCCCCTCAACTCAGGCTTAATGTAAATCTCCTCCAGGTACAAAGCGGGCCTTCGGTGATAACAAACATTGTAATCCACCACACTCATCAATAAAAGCCCTGCAATTTGACCCGTCTGTTGTTCACAAAGGAGCACTCCTTTAGCTTTCGCCAACGGACCCAAGAGTTTCTCCTGAAGGTCACTCTTTGGAAGGAGCAGGTGATGAATCCCCTCAAACCGAGTGAACTCCTGCATCATCGAGTAAAACTCAGAAAAATCAGCTACCTGAAGCGCTCTACAATAAAAATCCATTCCTCACCCGGAGTCGTCTAGTGCCTGAGAGGTGCTCAAGCTCAGAAGATTTCAACCCCGATCTCCTTTCTGATTTGATTTCTAAGCTTTTGAAAAAATTGAATTTTATACACCCTAGGCCTGACCATCTCGGGCACCTTTTCAGGCTGCATGACGCCTCACATAAAAAAAAAAAAAAAAAAAAAGAAGCGCTCCTCCTCTCGACACACTAAAACGAGGAAAACCTTAAAACAACTTAAATCATTGAATTGAAATTCTTCTTAGAGATTTTTTGGAGATTTTTTGAGAGGTCATTCGCCTACACCCTCTTTTTTTTCTAAAAAAATCCGAACTGTAAAGAGAATTGAAAACACTAGAGAATTAATCCTCCGATTGAGGTAGTTGATAAATTTAATAAATTATTACATAATTAAAGATAATTATTATGAATTCTACAGGATTTTTTAAAAAAAATTCGTTCTCCAGAATACAGAGACTCGCGCTCATCTTCTTGACATTCATTTCGACAGGCTGCGAGCGACTCTCGAAATCTACTGAGTCATCGAATTTAACCACGTCAATTGGAACCACCAACTCAAGTGTTCCACCTGTAGGACAGGTGAGCTCCACGGCGTTCTACCTAACCCCCATTTTTACTAGAAAAATCGATTATAACCTTCACCAAGACGGCGACTTCAATAAAACATGCACAATCAGCTCTACAGACAGCGCTAAGGATATCTTCTGCTTGCTCGAAATGCAGGAAGGTGACGTTTTTTTTGAATCTCTAGCTCTAAACTATAATATTCCTCCTGAGATGTGTAAGTACGTAAGAGTTGCACCCTACTGGTTTTATGACTATGAACCGCCATCGAAGTCCAACGGACCTGAAGCATTAAATCTGAGCTTCACAGCCACTAATAATAACGGAAGCTGTGAGGCCCCCGATCCACCAAATCCAGCCTCGGAGGTCCAAATTGATAACTGCACAGGAGCGGTCACTTGGTGTAAGTATGACTACACCAGCATTGGAGGCCCCAACTGCTGTGAAGGAACACTCAACGTGGCGCTAACCACCATCACCTCCGATCCCACAACCGGAGACACCATTACCAAAACCACCACAGTCACCACCACTCTTCCAGGAAAAATCAACAACTGTATTGCAGGTCCAGGAAAAGATTTTGCCGTCGATAAATTCGGAAACCCGGTTGGGGTGATTTATCCCACTTCAGGAATCGGAACCAACAGCGCTTTAACCTTGTCAGCCCCCTATGAATTACAGCGGAGTGGGAATATTTACCGAGCCAATTATTTTACGTCCCCAAGCTCTCCAGAAGCGGTAGAAGACATTCCAACGGCAATCAAAGGCGGGCCGCAAACTATCACTACTGTCCCCCGAAATTCCTACTATGAATTTTCTTGTCTGGATCATGCCTTAGATCATCTTGCTCGAATTCGTCTTTTGATTCGATCCTGGGATCGGAGCGCTAATTTTCTAGACTTATCGAACCCCTCTTCCTCTTCCTCTTCCCCTGGGAAGGAAACCTTTAATCCAGATGAGTATCACGACCTTAAGGTCTGGAGTGATTTGTCTACATCTGAGTATCCGAATTTCCAGTGAAGCCTTTTCTTGATCGACGTGACCTTTTTACTCTTTCCAAACATCAACAATAGGCTTGGCTCTGGAATCATTCAGACCTAAATTGGAAAGTCCCAGGATCGTCTCCACAGTTCGAAGTAATCCAAAGTGGCTGTAGGGTTCTTGAGAGACCCATCCGGGCTTCACAGAAGCTCCGTAGAGCACCGTATAAACCTGGTTTTTTTGTGAACCCTCATCAAAGGTCAGGACAAACAGCGTATCAGGATTTGCTTCCATGGGCTCAATGAGCGGGAGCAAATAGGAACTGACCCAGTGGCCTGCGTAGTCCACACTGGTATCATGGCCATTGTTGAGCTGATTCGGAATCACAAGGGAAAAATCAGGCAAGGTGTGCTGTAAGAGGTCTGTCTTCCACTCATCAAAATTCACGACGTTTTTACAACGGTTTGGATTTTTCTGAACATTTTCAAAGCTCAAAAAAGGAACGTGCTTGCGAACGTAGTTTTGATGTGAGCCTCCTAAGAAACAATCTCCAGGGTAATCCTCGGCATAGGCTTTCCAAGTCTTATGAGCTTCTTCGAGGAGATCTCCCAGATGCCTCATGGGGAGGGATTGACTGAAGTTTGTTTTTACGTTCTGGGTACTCCCTGAGATCAGAGCAATGTAGTTCGGCTGTGACGGATGCGTGATGGCGAAGTACTGACTCAGCATTGCGCCCTTTTTTGAAAACGCACTTAGATCGGGTTGACGAAGGCTTTGATCCAAATCTTTGTTTTCTAATACAATCACGACGACTTTTTGGATCGTTTTCCAGGCCGCAGAAGCGGGCATCACAAATTTTTGGAGCTCTTGCGGACTTAAAGTCACGGGATCTTCCCCTAAAACAGGCCTGGATTCCAGAGGACTGACACATCCGAACGCTGCTGTTAAGCTGAGAGTCAGCAGGCCCAACGCCAACTGCTCTTTCAGCGCATCACTCTTCTTTTCCCTTCCGTGGGAAAAAATCCAGTATGAATTTTTCATAAGCCCCCTTTGCTTTTCATATTAGGATACCACCGTCTGCATGATTTAAGCGCAGAATCTTTTCATCTTCCCTCGAGCCTGGCAAAATAGAGGGTCCATGCACCTGAAAGATCTGAATGCAAAATTGACGCTCATTATTTTATGCCTCATTGTTTTTGGAGCCTCACTCGAGTTTTCTTTCTTAGCCTGGGATGACGATGTCAATATCGTTCAGAACACTTGGTTTGAATCCGGTCATTTTTTTGACTTCCTAAAAAAACCCTACTTTGGACTCTACATTCCCGTTCCTTATTTATTATGGGGTTTTTTATACCGCTCACAGATCCCACCGGAACCTTCTTTATTTCACGCCGTCAACCTTTTAATTCATTGCGCCAACACGCTGCAAGTCTTTTGGCTCATCCACACTCTTCTTAAAGAAACCCGACAGGAGAGTCATGCAAAAACACAGCTCAACTCCCAGCTCACTCTCTCAGCAGGGATTGCCGCAAGCGTCTTTTGCATTCACCCCTTACAAGTGGAACCGGTTTGCTGGATTTCAGGGATGAGGGATCTGCTCAGTGGATTTTTCTCGCTTTTAGCCTGTCATGGGTATGTGCGGGGGCAGAAGTCCCGCTCGCACACGGCGAGATTCGGTTTCGAGAGTGGCGTCATCATCAGCAGTCTTCTGGCGCTGCTTTGTAAGCCTCAAGCCATCATTCTCCCCCTGCTTTTGTGGACCCTAGGAGGAAGCCTTGGGCCCCATGCCCCTTCAGCCCAACATCGATTCTCTAAGGCCCAATCCCTGAGCCTACTCATTTGGGGTACCCTCTTAGGACTCACTCTCTGGGTCAACCATCAGGCGCAGAGCTCCTACTTTGTTCCCCCCTCCCCTCTGATCAATCGTCCTCTCCTTGCCATCGATGCGCTCGGATTTTACGTCAAAAAAACTCTGCTACCTCTCCAGCTGTCAGCAGACTATGGCCGCACTCCAGAACAGGTCATGGACGATGGGCTCACGCTCATTCACATCGTGATTTTCGCTCTGACGTTAGCGGGGCTTTTTTGTATTCGAGGACGGAATCGCACCATTTTAACTGGCGCTCAGTTTTTTTTTCTCGCCTTCCTACCCGTGCTTGGGCTCATCCCGTTTGGTTTTCAGTCCACTTCAACGGTTGCAGACCGTTATGCCTATCTACCCATCCTGGGATTCAGTCTCCTGATCGGAGCGATTCTCAAGCAGCAGAACTCAAAAAAACTGAACCTCCTTGCCTTGGGACTCCTCGCAATGACTGCGACGCTATCGTTTCATCGGAGCTCCGTCTGGAAAGAGGACTCGGTTTTCTTCACAGATATGGCATTGAAGAACCCAAAGAGTGTTTCTGCTCTTTTATCTTTGGGGAACTTAAAACAAAAAGCGGGGGACTCGGAAGAGGCTCTTCGGTACTTTCAAAGAGCTCACGAACTTAAGCCAGACCACCCAGCAGGACTCGCCAACTGGGCCTTAGCGCTCAAGCGACTTAAAAAATTTGACGTGATCCTCCAAAAAATCTCCCCCCTCTTGTCTGAAACCCAGGCCCAAAGCATCTCGCCTGAGAATCGGGTGTATCTAGCTGCGCTCTATGAGGCTCAAGGGGTGGCGCTTTTAGAGAAAGGAGATCATGAAAAAAGCAGACACTCGCTTTGCTTAGCCAAGGCTCTGGACCCCCTCTCTTCTGAAGTTTCAGTTCCCCTTCAAAAGATCCAAGACCATTCCTTCAAGTCAACCCATAGACAGCAGGACCCTGTCCCTCCACCCTGTCCAGAGTTCTTGCGTTTAACTCCAGATCCGCGTTAGCCGTCTGCTGAGATGGAACTGGAATCGGTTGCAGGGGCTGATCCGCTCTGTTTTGAAACGGAGCGATTCATGGCAACCTGGGCCAACTTCAAGGCAAACGCACGAGGTAAGAGGCGAGGTAAAAAGCAGGCCACTTGATTGAGTAACCCGGGAACAACCACGGTTTTGCGTCTCAGCATTCCTTCGATTCCGATTCGAGCAACTTCTTCAGCCGTCATCATGGCCGAATGCCCCGCTTCTTTGAGAACTTGGCCATTTTTTTCCAAAAACTCGGTATAAGTTCCACCGGGACAAACGCAAGTCACAGAGACCTGGGTGGACTTCAGCTCAAAGGCGAGAATCTCTGAGAAAATTCGATTAAAGGCCTTCGTCCCCGCGTAGACGGCAAAGTTAGGAGAACCTTGAAACGCGGCAATGGATGCAATATTGACCAGGTAGCAGGGTCTTGCCTGGGAGATCATATGGGAGCTGAAGCGATAACAGAGCTCGGACAAAGAAGTCGCATTGAGCTGGAGGGTGGCTGCATGCCCCTCCCAGCCTCCCGATAAAAACTCTCCGTAAGGACCCACACCCGCATTATTCATGAGGATTTGCACTGACTTCCCGCCTGCAGTGGCCTGCTGATACAAGCGCTGAGCGGAGTCAGGTTGAGCCAGATCGCAGACCACACAATCGACTTGGACGCCGTATTGCTGTCTCAATTGCTGAGCCAAGGTTTGGAGTCGGGATTCACGTCGAGCGGTGATGACGAGGTCAGACCCGCGTGAGGCGAGTTCTCGAGCAAAGGCTTCCCCGATGCCGCTAGAAGCCCCGGTGACAAGCGCGCGATGACCTTGGAGAGTGAGGCTTGGTCTTTTCAAGGACTTCCCAGAAAGGGATGAAGCGGGGGTGAGAGGGGCTTTCAAATCCGATTGAACGTGAGACATGGAGTTTTCTACCTCTTGAATTGGGGGTTGAAATCTAGGTCTCGTTTTTTTAACTCAAAGGACGGAAAATGACGATCTCAAAACACCAAAACCCACTCGAACCTCGCTAAAAACAGAATGGTTTTTTCTGGACTGACCGAGAAAAAACCTGCTAGAAGACCCGTTATGGGTGGATCCAATCCTTATCATTCCAAACCTCACGCTGAAAAGCCAACCCAGAGCTTTACGATCACGTACTTACCCCAAGGTCAAGTCGTCACTGTTGAGCCTGATGCCATCCCCTCAAGTGGAACAGGCCTGCCAGGAAGCCTTCTGGACATTGCCTTAGCCTCGGGCATTGACATTGACCACGCGTGTGGAGGCGTCTGCGCCTGCTCAACCTGTCATGTGATGGTCCAAGAGGGTTTGGACTCCTGCTCCGAGAGCACGGAAGAGGAAGAGGACCAATTGGAGAAAGCCCCCGGACTCAGCTCAAGGTCGCGTCTGGCTTGCCAGTGCGTCCCCAATGGGAGGAAGAACCTTGTGGTGGAAATCCCCCATTGGAATCGAAATTTAGTCAGAGAGTGATCGATCTGAGAACGGCAAAGCCCCACTTCGCCTGAGCGCCAAAACGAAGCGCTTGGCTGCTCCTCATCCTTTAAAATGTGAAATCAAGTCAAATGTGAAATCGAGAAACGCTGGAGCCGTGCTCAACGGGCCCGTTTCAAAGCAGCGATCTTGGTCCTCACCACGACCTAAAACCAAGCCGCTAACGAGCCGTTCGAAAGACGTAGAATTTCCAGATCGGGAAACTGAAGAAAATAAA
>JBMSSC010000087.1:0-12017 GCA_049424145.1 Bdellovibrionia bacterium | reverse complement strand
TGCAAAGCCCCTCTAACTCTAAGCGGCTTGAGAAAACGAGCTTTCTTGCGAGGACGAAGAGGGTTCCAAGGGAATGGCTTTCTTTAAAGCCTCCAGTCTTTTTTCAGTCTCAGGCAGCCCCTGAGCCAACGGATGTTTCCCCTCACCTGATTGAGTGAGAAGTTGAAACTCCGCCTGGAGGGAATCGAGCTTTCTTAGTGCCGTAGAGAAATCTGAATACGAAACCCCCATCGTTAAAATCGTATAGGAATCTCGCTCAAGCTCCTGCTTTTGAATCTGACGAGACAAAAAGCGATAGGAGAGGGTGAGTAAACTCAAGGAAACCATCACCCCAAAAAGCTCCGTGAATCCCTCTTTTTGAAACCACCGGTTTCCCAGAAAAATAGCCGCCGTCCCAAGCCCAGCCGTCAATAAGACCAGCCCCCCCAGGAGTCGATTTCTTTTCCCCGCTTGATTGAGAACGAAATAACTCACCTGGTTGAGAACCAGAGCCAAAAGCTCCTTTTCAGAAAGTAGGCTTAAGACCTGATGGGAGATCAAGTAGGCAGCCTTCAGCCTGTGCTTGCGGTAGGGGGATCCTGCTAAGATATTTTGGCTCAAGGTTCGAGTCTTCAGATGAACCACGAGAAGATCAGGCACTGGAAGCTGAAATCGAGTGAAGCACTCAGAAAGCAAGCGCCTTAATCTCAAATCCTCCAACGGTTGGATGGGGAATAGGTTCTTTAAGTAAAAAGGAGAGAATAAAAAGTTGAGATGAATCCCAAAGAGAACCCCAGAAATTGCTGAGACGATCAACGCCAGAAGCCCTAGGGCCAGCTTCGGTTGAAGCAGCTGAAGTAAAACCAAAGTCAGACCCGTTGAGCCCACCAAGCACGCCAGGTTCACCCCCACTCCCAAGAGCCAAAAAAGGAAGGCCTTCCATAAAAGCATCCCCCCCTCCTTTGCAGAAATCTCTGGGGACTGCAAGTGAGCCTCGGCTTGAGATTGAATGAAAAACTGGCCCAAAAGAGCGAGGACGAAAATCCCCAAAGCCCCCGAGGGATGGGCGGCTTGTAAATCAAAGGAGCCCAAGAACAAAAGAAGCTGAGTGAGGAGGACTAAGAAGCTGACAAACTTGATCTGATCACGTTCCCGGTCGACTTCGACTTTCTCCTGCGCTTGCCTGAGTTCTTGGAGTGAACCCCTGAAGTGATCCTCCCATAAAGCAAATAAAACCAGAGGAAGGCAGTGGAGAATGGCTAAAGCACACAGGGACTCTTTGACTCCGAGAGATTGGGGTTCCATGTTGCAATATCGGCATTTTCTTGGGATGGATCAAGGATGAACTTAGTCCAAGATCTGCTTGCCGGTCAAAAATTAGCCCTTGCCCGCCTGATCTCGAAAGTGGAGAACCGAGACTCCGATATTCCTGAGCTCTTAGCTTCTCTTTATCCCCGAACCGGCAAGGCTCAGGTCTGGGGCATCACCGGTCCCCCCGGTGCCGGAAAATCCACCCTCGTGGATCGCCTCACGGCCCAACTCAGGAAAGAAGGAAAAAAAGTAGCCATCGTGGCCGTTGACCCCTCCAGTCCGTTTTCAGGGGGAGCCGTGCTGGGAGATCGAATCCGAATGCAGCAGCACTCGGGGGATCCAGGCGTGTACATTCGATCACTCGGCACTCGGGGAAAACATGGGGGACTCTCCCATGCAACTAAGGAAGTGGTGCTCATCTTAGATGCCGCAGGATTTGACGTGATCTTAGTGGAAACAGCCGGGGTGGGACAAACGGAGCTCGACATCCTGAAGCTTGCGCAGAGTATTATTGTTGTGCTTGTTCCCGAAAGTGGGGACTCCATTCAGGTGATGAAGGCTGGGCTCATGGAGATTGCAGACCTCTTTGTGATCAATAAAAGTGACCGCAGTGGTGCCGATGCTCTGTTGAAAGAACTCATCAACATGATTGGACTGGCTCCTCATGATGAAACCAGCTGGATGATTCCCGTTTTAAAGACCGAGGCGGTGAAAAACGGGGGCATTGAGGCCTTGGCTCAAAGCATTCAGTCTCATCAAACCTACTTAACGCAAAGCGGCAAACGGCTCCTTCAAGCCCGGGAATGGATCAAAAGCGAGGTCCTGGACATCCTCACAGAAAGACTGAATCAGTCAGTTATTGAGGCTTTTCAAACCCCTTCGGGGCAAGAAGTTTTAGACCAACTTTTGAAAAAACAGATCGATCCCTATTCGGCTGCGAATCTGATTTCTCGATAGTTTTTCACACGTTCACGCTGCTTTCAGTCGCCGTGGGAAGCGAACCTAAACTCCTCTTCAACCCTTCTTTAATACCCGACTAAAAAAGTCTAAAGTATTTTTATTACCTGACCGATTTAATCAACGTAACAACCCTCAGATGAAATGGGTTCATCCGAAGGTTAAGCCAAGCAAGGGTACAGCAAATCCTTGCACAGTAAAACATGAGACCACCTGGTCTAGAAGGCCTGGGACTGCTTTGTCCTAAGACTTTTTAGGGCAAGGAGGATATTTGGAGGAGTTATGGGTATCGTCATTAGTACGAACGTACAATCACTCGTTGCGCAGCGCTTCTTAAACGCAAGCACTGCCGCTCAAAAAGAGACTTTAGAACACATTGCTTCGGGCTCTCGAATCAATAAGTCCGCAGACGATGCGGCAGGCCTTGCGATCTCGGAGAAAATGAAAGGCCAGATTCGCTCGATCCGCCAGGACATCAAAAACGCAAGCGACGGCGTTTCTATGATCCAAACGGCCGAAGGGGGAATGAACGAGATCAGCAACATCTTAGTTCGATTCCGGGAACTCGCCATTCAGTCGGCTTCCGACACCATCGGAGATACGGAAAGAGGCTTCATTGATAAGGAAATCACACAATTGAAACAAGAAATTGTGAGAATTTCGACCTCCACCGAGTACAACGGCATGAAGTTATTGTCTGGAAATGGCAATAACATTGATGTCCAAATCGGAACTCACAATAATCCGGATGAAGATCGATTTGCCATTGATACGAACAAGACCGATGTATCGCTGGGCAAACTGGGTTTAACGGGCCTCTCCGTTGCAACCAAAGAGGGAGCTCGGGAAGCCCTCTCGACGATTGATGGATCCGTCAATACCCTCATTGAAAACCGTGCAGAACTGGGGTCCTTACAAACCCGACTCCAATCGGCCGTCAACACCTTGAGGGTCTATGACGAAAACCTCTCCAGTGCAAATAGCCGCATCCGAGATGCGGATATGGCTCAAGAGGCCGCTGATTTAGCAAAAAATAACATCCTGGCCCAAGCAGGAACGTCAGTCCTCAGTCAAGCCAATCAAAGCAACATGTTAGCTCTCAAGCTCATTAGCTAATCTGCAGTTCTTCGAACACCACCTGGGGAGGGTCCTCTTGGGCTCTCCCCAGGGTTTTCGAAAATGTCCTGAGATTCTCGGAAGCTAGCCCACTTTGAAGCTTCAGATCTTAATAGTTGTATTTTTTACTCAAGTTTTGACGCAGCGTGCCGATACGAGTCATAAGAGCGCAAGGGAATCCCCCTGAGGCTCAGTTGACTTGCGTCTGCTTGCTGTATCTTGCTGTTACACGAGCGGAATCCATGGAAGTGCCCCCTCCAAACGAAGGGGCACGGGCCATGTCTTGAACAGAGACAGACGTAAAAAACCAATTCTCGGTTGCTGGAGAAGGAGTTTTTTTATGGGCTTAGTCATTAATAACAATCTCAGTTCACTTTCCATCGTCCACTCGCTATCGCGATCCATGTCGGAACAAAAGACGAGCTTTCAACGCATTGCCTCAGGGGAGCGCATCACCAGTGCAGCAGAAGACCCCGCAGGCCTCTCCATTGCCGAACGGTTGAGAAAACAAATCCGCTCCCTCAAACAAGCTGAGAGAAACACCATGGACGCTGCCTCCTTTGCTCAAGTAGCCGAGGGAGCCATGACTGAACTCAGTAATGGGTTGATCCGACTCAGGGAGTTAGGAATTCAAGCCGCCTCCGATACGGTGGGAGAAAACGAACGCGCCTCCCTCCAACTGGAAGCCGAAAGCATTATCCAAGGATTCAATCACATTGCCGAGTCCACCACATTTAACGGCATTCATCTGCTCAACGGCTCGGTCGACAACCTGACGTTCCAAGTTGGCACGGAAAACTCAGAAAACGATCGTCTTCAGTTTGATACTCGCTTGGCCGATGTCAGGTCCAGAACTCTCGGGGTGGACGGAATCAACCTCAACTCCTTAAGTGGGGCAGAGGACTCCCTGGGAGTCATTGATGAGGCCTTTGGTAAGGTCTTAAGCACGCGAGCCACGTTAGGTGCCATCCAAAACCGACTCCTATCGGAGAACCGAACCATTCAAAACATCACAGAACAGTACACCCAAGCGCGCTCCAACATCATGGATACGGATCTGGCCCAAGAAACCTATGAGCTCGTCAAGTCGAACATCCTGCAGCAAGCCGGAATCGCGGTTCTTGCGCAGGCAAACCAAGCTCCTGCCCAGGCCCTCAAGCTGCTCTAATTGATCCTGCCATTGGACTTTGGGTTTTTATCTTCTCCCAGTGCGCCCTGGTTCTTTCCAATCCCCATCTCGGGAGAAGAAAGAACCTCTCTAAGCCCATCCCCGGAAGTGACCGAGCTTCCGGGGATTTTTTTCATTTAAATCCCAGGAAAATTCTTCCGACACGTGAGATGAGGCTCGACGAATGAAAATTCAACCTCTAACCACAGCATTTGGATATCCCCGCGGGGTGAGGGACCGAAAAGAGGATTCCCCCTCTTCGGATCGATCGTTTTCTCAAGAACACGGTAAAAAGGATCGAAAACCCCCGTTTGAAGAGTCCCCCTCAGACGAGTCCTTTTCACCGCAACAACTGGAGCAAGCCCTCGAAGACTTTCAGTCCGATAGCCAAGCCCAGGCCCATGGACTGAGCGTTCATCTAGAAACCCATTCCCTGGGGTTACGCGTGATTTTAAAGGACTCAAACGGCAAGACCCTAAGGCAATTCTCAGGCGAAGAGTTCATTAAACTGCGCGGTGGAAAATCCTCGGAACTGAAGTTTTGCGGAAAAATCCTTGATCAGAAGCTTTAGAATCGTTAAACCCAATATCTAGATGAGCTTAATTGCAGTCTCCGATCTTCATATTTGGGGCCCCCAAGATCCCGTTTATGCGTCTCTCATTGCACTCATCCAACTGCGTGCGAAGCCCAGCGACACCTTGGTTCTTGCCGGGGACTTGTTTGATGTCTGGGTTGGCAATAAAACCATCTTCCTCCACCTTTATTCCTCTTTTTTTAATCAAATCCAAGCCGCAGCCCAGCGAGGGGTTCGCATCTACTACATCGAAGGCAACCATGACTTTATGATGAAAAAGGTGTTTGAAAAAATTCCCGGCGTCACGGTTTGTTCGCGTACGATTCAAATTGAAGTGCAGGGAAAGATCTTTCATTGTGCTCACGGAGATCTCGTGGACCCCCGGGACTACGGCTACCGTCTCCTGCGACTTTTTTTTCGAAGCCCACTGATGAAGGCTCTCGTTGCACTTGTACCGGGGGAGTGGTTAAGTCGCTTTGGGCAATTCAGCAGCCAAAAGAGCCGGAGCCAGCACAAAAACCTCCCGCTTGCGCAGATGGAGTACCTAAGACGAACGTTTCGTAGTTATGCGGCTGAACGGATTTCACAGGGTGCTGATTTTGTGATCCTAGGTCACTGCCACGACTTAGATGAGATGAGTTTTCATGTTGGCAATCGAGCCGCTCAATATATTAATATCGGATTTCCAAGAATTCATGGATCCTTTTTAAGTTGGAACCCAGGCGATCCAAAAATCCAGCGAGAAAAACTCCCCCCCAGTTGCTGAGTGGGTCCCGGACTCACCGGACACAACTGAGATTGACGCCAAAAATCCGACTAACCTGAGGAATCCATACTGGCCTCTTCTCCTTCAATGGGCAATTGCAGATCCCCACTTTCTTCGGATGAGGCTGATTCGTCGGAGACGGCTTCATCTGCCTTTGGGGCAGGCTCCACTTTCTTGGGTTCGGGCTTCTTCTGAGCCCCAGCACTGGCTTCTTTTGAGGCTGAAGCAGGAGGTTTGACCTTTGAGACTTCTGGCTTCACCGGAGGCGTTGCTGCTTGAATCACGGGGGCTGGGGACTGAGCCACAGGGACAACAGGCGCAGCAATGGGCGCTTCTGGGGTTTGCTTTTGAGCCCCACTGGCAACTGAGGGAACAGGAGAAGCTTGAGGCACGGGCTTAGGCTCCACCGCCTCTGAACCCATGAGCGAAGCTGCAGCATCCTCTTTGAGTCGATCCGAGGGTTGAGCTAAAAGCCGATACTTCTCCAAAACTGAAATCGTATCCAATGTATCTCGCCAGAGTCCAAAAGGATTGCTCGACTTCACCAATTGAGAAGTCCCAACCGGAGTGAGCTCAAGCCTTCGGTAAAAGGCCCACTCACTCAACTTCTGGTATCGCACCACGGCTGCTCTTAAGTAGCGAGAGTCGTGGTACTCAGAGGAGAAAACCTTACCCAAAGGCGCCAAGAACTCGAACGTATCGAGGATTCGCTTCTGCCTGAGTTCTACAAATGATTCATTCTTTAATGACTTTTCCAAATCCAAAATCTTGCCATAAAAACACCAATGATAATGAACCGGATCCTGCTTAACTAATTCTCTTAAACCTTCATGAATCTCGTCTCGACTCTTGGTGAGCTCTGTGAGCTTTCGATACTTTGCGTCACACTGATTAAAAAAATCAGGATCTCGAGGAGCCATTTCATCGGTAAAAATTGCAGCCACATCCCCCAAATCTGATCCTGCCGGATGCGGAACGCTCGTGAACACCGGAGGGTTGGGCATTGGGGCGGGGATGATTTCTACGGTAGAACATGCGAAAGCAAAAACAAACCCACTGATTGCAGTGAGTTGCATTCCCTTCTTCATGTTCCATTTTCTGACCGACTGCTCCATAGCCCTCTCCACTCAGAGACGTATCGGAAACCCCTATCCAATCACTTAGAGTTTTCTACCCACCGGGTCTCATTCCTCTTATTCAGAGAGATCAAACGATTTTCATGCATCTTAGGGATAAACCTAAACTCCTTTGAATAAAAATCCGATTCAGTCTCAGAGAAAGGAGCATGAAGAAAAAACTGTGCGAAACCGAGTCTATCCAATGAGCGCATTCATCCGCATCTTGAGCACCTTGAGCATCCTGAGCGGAGTTCTACTCAGTGGTCTTCAGGCGCATGCTGAAACGCCGAGCACGCCGATTGCTCCACTCCAGGCCGCAGCCTCCCCCAGTGGAGGCACGCGAGACTTTTACCAAGTCTTAGATGAGGTTCTGGGCGACTTTGAGTTCGATCTTAAAAACGGAAACGTCAACGGACTTAAGGACCTTTCCATCCGAAACCTCGCCTTAAGCGAGAACGTTCCCCCCTCCTTTAAAGCCCACTTAGAGCTTCTCATCACCGAAACGATTTTAAAAAACACCAAGACTCGCGTGATTCAATGCCTCCCCTGTCGTGCGAGAAAAACCAGCCTCGATGGGGACCAAATCGTCATCAAATCCCCAGAGACGGATCCCATGGAGCTCACCCGGATTGCTAAAGCAACGGGGATTGCCCGATTCATGGACGTGGCCTTCAGTTTTGAGCCCACCGGGATCGTGATGTCCATGACCATCACCGACCCAGAAACCGACAGCATCCTCTGGTCCCGAAGCTACAACTCGGAGAACTCCCGATCAGCTGCCTTTAAACGAGGCGTGGATTATACCCAGATTGATTCAGCCCATCGAGCCACCGAATATGCTCCCTTGGTGCAATCTCGTCTGATCATTTACTACCTCGTTCAACCCAATCACCCAAGCCCCACTGGGAATCTGGCTTTGGGCTATCGCATGATGGAACGCTACGATAACCGAAAAAAAGAAGTGGGCTTTGAGGCAAATTATATGACCAATGCCTCCACCATCGTCAATCGCTCTGCAGCGGTTTCAACCGATCTCTATGCCAGCTTTGGATTTAACCTCACCCTCGTCTTCTTACATGCGTGGAACTTCATTGGAGAGGAGGAGAACTATAATTTACTCCGAGGAAGCCTCCTTTTAGGCATTGGAGGAACCTATGCCTCGGGCTACCTAGGCGGGCTCGTGCGCGCAGGCTATGAGTGGAGATTAGGCAAACACTTTGCCACTGGAATCAATTTAGGCTACCGCCCGGCCTCCACCTCCTTCCTAGGAGGACAGGCCACGATTACAGGTCTTGAATACGGTTTAGGAGTGAGTGTTTTGTTTTAAAGGAACGAAAAGTTGAAACTTAATGAAGCCATGAGGAAACGAAGTTGAAACAGATTTGGACCCCATCATCTGCCGCTCTACTGATCGGTTTAAGCCTCGGAGCCTCAGGCTGCGCTGGGCTGAATACGATTTTTGGGGTGAATCCAAAGCCCCTGCGGCAACCCATCTCCAATCCGTTTTCCCAATACCGCCCCGAACTCACCTCGGAGAATCATCAGAACATGATCCTGAGAACCAAAAAAGGGGATCGCTCCGTGGAGCTGGAGATCCCTGGGGACCGAAGAAACTTAAGTGAATTTGTGCTGCCCGTCTCCCCTGCATTTAAAAACTCAGGACGTGGGCTTACCTCTCTGTCTGGTTCCATGATGGATTCCCCAGAAATGGTCGATGAATCTTATAAAAACCGCGCCCCGACGTTCTCTGATCGTGACATCGTCAATCGATTTCCCCAAGGCGCTGCGGAGGATGAATCTCGAATTCGGGACATTGAGCGCACCTTAGATCTCGTTCCAAGTGAAGAGGGCGCCTCCACTCACTCCTCAAGCTACCTAGGTGCCGTGGATCACATCAAACAACTCTATCGCATGACCCGATTTGAAGCCGCCCTCATTGAGACGGACGAACTCATTCGGCAGTATCAAACGGATTCCAAACTCTATGAAATGAGGGGAACCCTGCTGGATAAGCTCGGACGCAAGGACCTGGCGCTTCAGGCCTGGAGCCAAGCCCTTCGATTTGATCCTAGAAACCTGAATCTGAAAAAATTCCTCGATCGGAAAAGAAGTCTCTACACCGGAGGATCTCTATGAAGCAAGCGCAGAGAGGCCTTCAACTCAAGTGGGTTCCTCTGCTGATTTTAGTGGGGTCAATCGCCTCGTTCTGGATTGCTCCCGCCCTGGGTTTTGCTCTTTCGTCTTTTGAAGTAGTAAAAAAATCCTCAGAAAACCAAATTCGCCACCTCCTAGAGCCCCTGCTCGATCGATACTGCCATGAGTACTGCCGCCTCGTTAGCGTGAGCACCGTGGTGAGCCCGGGCTCCTCCCAACTCTTCTCCCCCGGTTTTGAAGAGGACATCCGAAACTCATCGGAGCTCACCCCTGAGTCCTCCGTCGTGAAAATTCTCATTGATGACAAGGTGGGACCTGTTTCTCGAACGAAGTTGATTGAGCTCATTCAACAATTCTTAGACACACTGGATTACCCGGTGAAGATTGATGCTCAAACGGCACACTTTCCAATGCCCCAAGGCTCGGAGACCAAAATCACCGAGATCCGAGAGAAAATCTCCAAAGAGTTTCAAGGAAAAGTAGAGTCCCTGCTTCGTGAGTTCTGTAACTCAGCCTGCCTGCTTGGGGATTTCAACTTGCAGACGGAAGTGGTCAATGGCGAAGAGGCCCAGTACGGAGCCCTAGGCGAGTTCATTCAAGAAGGGGGGACCACGGTTCGAATCAAAGAAATCTCAGCCACCATCCTGATGGATGAGAGCCTAAGCCCCGAGGAGAAATCCAATCTCCTTGAGATGCTGAGGCTTAAAACAAACGCCTATCGAAACGTCCGACTGACGGCTAAGAACTTAAGGTTTCCCGTGGCTCGCTTTAGTGGCTCTCGGGGACTTGCCTCCGAGGCCAATGACCCAGAGAGGAAAAGTGAGTATAAGACCGACAGCCGAAATGAATCCAGTAGCACAAGCTCGTCCAATAACTCTCGACTAGAGAAAACCGAACGAATTGAAAAGATTGAGCGAGTTGAAAACGGAGACGCCGTCATCCAGGAAATGCAAAAACTCAGAATCCCAGCTCTCCTGTTTGCCCTCTCCGTTCTTGCTCTTTTGATTTTTATATCCGTCTCTTTACTCAAAAAATCCAACCCAAGCAGCTCTCCTTACTCGCGCATTTACCCCTTAAGCCCCTCAGAGAATGCCTCAGCCAATGCCCCTACGATCGCTCGCTCCGCCCCTCAGGACGGGGGGGGCTCTCTCTCTGAGAACGTCAACCCCATCTCCCAGCGCTATGAGATTGAGCGACTCCACGAAGAGCTCACCGCAATTTTTGCTCAGAGCCCTCGAGTGGCAAAACAAGTGTTTAGTAAAGTGCTCACTGAGGAAGGGGTTGAGGTCACTGCCGAGTACATTCACCTCTTTGGCGACGGAATCATCGTTGAGATGCTTAGAGACCCCACCTTACAAAGCGATCTCATGGAATTAATGGATTACTACGCCAAAAATCCCATCACTTTAAAGGATGAGGAAAAATTTAATCTCCTAAAAAAACTCCACAGCCGAACCACGGCTGGAAAACTAGTGGTCCTCGGCAATCGATCCTCCAACTTCTTTGACTTCTTAAGTGAGATGGATGGAACTCAAATCCTTGAGCTCATCCGGGCCGAATCCATCACAGTGAAATCCATTGTGCTCACGCAGTGTGATCCTCAGAAGCGCGCTGCAATCTATAGTCAAATGGAGGCCGAAGAGCGGATGTCCGTCCTCACGGAGCTCTCTCGAATCGATTATCTTCCCAAGGACTTCATCTTCAACGTTGCAGCTGCCTTAAAGAGAAAGAAAAAAGAAAATCCCCGACTCAACACGGAGGCTTTACCTGGATCTGAGGTGCTCGTGGGACTTCTGGAGCGGACTGGACATGCGATTCAGAAGTCGGTTTTAAAAAGCCTTGAGCTCAGCAATCCCGACAGTGCTCGTACGGTCAAAAGTAAGCTCGTCAGCACCGATACGCTCCGCTACCTCCGCGATGGACAGTTACTCGAGGTGGTCTTAAGCCTAAAACACGAGGAGCTCATCCCGTTCTTAAAAGGAGCACCTCAAGAGGTGCGTCATGCAATTTACTCAAAAGCCCCGAAGGATCTTGTCGCTGAACTTGAAGAGGAAATTGCGATTGCCCCAGTCTTTAGTCGAGAGACCTATCAAAACGTGGAGCGCAAAGTCTTAAACCGGATGAAGATCATGGCCAATGAAGGACTGATTAACCTCATTGAAACCAACGAGCGGATGTTCTCCGATAATCCACCGGATGCAACCGTGGTCACAGAAAGGAGCGCCGGATGAATGCCCCTGCTGAGATCTCGGAGTTCTCCTTACTGAAGAAGATCAAACTGCTTCAATCGTTAAACCAAAATAATCTTGAACGCTTGATCTCCTTGGGCCAGCACCTAAGAGTTGAATCTCATACGAACATCATCATTGAAGGGGAGCTTAGCTGGGGACTCTACCTGCTCTTAGAGGGAACGGCCGGGATCTTTAAGACCAATAAACTCACCGGAGATCACTACGATCTGGCTCAACTCAAAGGGGGAAGCTTCTTTGGCGAGCTCTCTCTTTTGGATGAAAACCCCAGAACAGCCACTGTCCGAGCCATCACCCCGTGCACTCTATTTTATGTCTCCAAGAAAAAGTTCATGGAACTCTTGGAGTCGGATCCCACCATGAAGCTTGAATTCTATCAAAACGCAATCCAAACTCTCGCCACCCGCCTCAGAGACCTCGATGACAACTATGTCATCAGTCAATTTCAGCTCTGGAAGAGTATCTTAAGGAAGGAGACTGGAAAATCATGAACCTATCCTCTCTTGCAGGCATCTTAGGCGGGATTTCCGTGATGTATTACGCGCTTTCAACCACGGCCAAAGACATTACGATGTTTTTAGACCCCCACGGAATTCTGATTGTCTTTGGAGGCACGGCGGCGGCT
>JBMSSC010000086.1:0-12168 GCA_049424145.1 Bdellovibrionia bacterium | reverse complement strand
TGGACTCGGAGATGACGCGGCCGACGTTGTTGAATCGGGAACCCCTGATTATAAAAATGCTGAAACCCCCGGGGGACTTGCGGATAAATGGAACGAAGAAAAAACAGACTCTAAAACAGACAATAAACCTTTTCAAAGGAGCAGACCCATGCCCGATCAGCATCAACTTCACGAGCTCGCCCGACGGGAGCGTCAAGCAGAACAAGGAGGCGGTCAAGAGCGTGCGGCCAAGCAACTGGCCTCAGGTAAACTCCTGGCTCGAACTCGAATTGAACTGCTTTTAGATCCAGGGAGTTTCGTAGAACTGGATCAGTTTGTCGTTCATCGCTGCCAAGACTTCGGCATGCAGGAGCAGAAGGTTTTAGGCGATGGTGTGGTGACGGGGTACGGCACTATCGAAGGACGCACGGTCTGTGTGTTTTCACAAGACTTCACGGTGTTTGGCGGCAGTTTATCCTCAGCTCATGCGGCAAAGATTTGTAAGGTGATGGATTTGGCCCTAAAAATTGGGTGCCCCGTGATTGGATTAAATGATTCAGGGGGAGCCCGAATTCAAGAGGGAGTGGAAAGCCTCGGGGGCTATGCGGAGATTTTCTGGCGCAACGTGCAGTGCAGTGGGGTGATCCCCCAAATCAGCGTGATCTTAGGGCCCTGCGCTGGAGGAGCCGTATACAGCCCTGCCATTACTGATTTTATTTTCATGATCGAAAATCACTCCTATATGTTTGTGACTGGACCTGAGGTCATAAAAACAGTCACCCATGAAGAAGTGACGAAGGAAGCCCTAGGAGGAGCGGAGACTCATTCGGAAAAAAGTGGGGTCTGTCATTTTCTGAGTCCTAATGAGCAGACGTGTTTGCAAGAGGTGAGAAAACTCATCCGATTTTTGCCCGCTAATAATTTAGAGGAGCCACGAACCCAGGCGCATCGGGCCCAGAGTGTCGATGCCGTGGATCGGGCTTGTCCTGAGATTGCCCAGTTGCTTCCAGAGAGTTCAAGTAAACCCTACGACATGCGCGAGTTGGTGAAGATCGTGCTCGATCATGGGGAGTTCATGGAGGTGCAGGCCTCGTTTGCTCAAAATATCACCGTAGGCTTCGGGCGACTCGGGGGCAGTACAGTGGGGATCATTGGCAACCAGCCTGCTCACTTGGCCGGGTGCTTAGATATCTCAGCCTCTTTGAAAGCGGCGCGGTTTGTTCGCTTTTGTGATGCGTTTCACATCCCTTTAGTCAGTTTTGTCGATGTCCCCGGGTTTTTACCGGGTACCGCACAGGAGTATGGCGGGATCATCAAGCATGGAGCCAAGCTCCTGTATGCCTACGCTGAGGCCACGGTGCCTAAGTTATCCGTGATCACCCGTAAAGCCTATGGAGGTGCCTATGATGTGATGTCCTCCAAACACATTCGCGCGGATCTGAACCTCGCTTACCCAGGAGCTGAGATTGCCGTGATGGGACCCGAGGGCGCGATTCAGATTTTGTACCGAAAAGAGCTCAGCGAGGCCGAAAAAACGGGTCATCTGGAGCAGAAAAAAGCTCAGTTGGTGGAGGAGTACCGAAGGACGTTTGCCAATCCCTATAAAGCAGCGGAGCTGGGGTATGTGGATCAAGTGATTCGACCCGAGGAGACGCGTCGGGTGCTCATTCGTGCTCTGAAAACCCTCAAAAGCAAACGAGAGCAGACTCCGGTGAGAAAGCACGGAAATATCCCCCTATGAACCCTTCATTGAAGAATCGGAAGAATCGGAAGAATCGAAAACCTCTGCTCATTGCTAATCGCGGGGAGATTGCCATCCGAATTGCACGAACGGCTCGCGCTCTGGGTTTCCCCACGGTGGCCATCTACTCCGATGCGGATCGCTTCGCAGAACATCTTCGTTTCTGTGATCAGGCCATTGGGATTGGAGCGGCTCCTCCGAAGGAGAGTTATTTGAACATTGAGCGAGTGATTGATGCCGCGCTCCGGTCTCAGGCTCAGTACGTGCATCCTGGCTATGGCTTTTTAAGTGAGCGAGCCCATTTTGTGGAGGCCTGCGAGAAAGCAGGGCTCACGTTCGTTGGGCCGCGGGCGTCGCATATGAGGCAGATGGGGGATAAAATTCAAGCCCGTGCCACGGTGGATTCTTTGGGGGTGCCCCGAGTCCCAGGCAGTGCTGGGGCGCTGGCCGATGCTGAGCAAGCAAAAACCATTGCGGCTCAGATTGGTTATCCCGTGCTTTTAAAGGCGGCAGCAGGCGGGGGGGGTAAGGGCATGCGACGAGTCGATTCGAATGCTGAGATGGAATCCTCCTTTGCGTCAGCCTCGCGCGAGGCCCTAGGAGCCTTTGGGGATGGATCGTTATATGTTGAAAAGCTGATCTTAGAGCCTCATCATGTGGAAATCCAAATCTTTGGAGATGGCCAAGGGGGAGCCGTTCATTTGGGGGATCGAGAGTGCTCGATTCAAAGACGTCATCAGAAAGTCTGGGAAGAGGCCCCTGCTCCCATCCTTCATGAGTTCCCTGAGACGCGAGTCTCCATGGTGCAGTCCGCAGTGAGGATTGCCGAGAAGATCCAGTACTCGGGGGCCGGCACCTTTGAGTTCATTGTGGATGGTCAGGGAAATTACTACTTTTTAGAGATGAACACGAGGCTTCAAGTGGAGCATCCCGTGACGGAGTGGGTAAGTGGCGTGGATCTGGTGGAGTGGCAGTTGCTGTTGGCGGCCGGGGAGTTGAAGCTCCCCCTGAAAACTCCCCCCATTGAAGGCCATGCCATTGAAGTTCGCCTCTATGCTGAGGATCCAGAAACATTTTTACCTGCTCCCGGTCAGTTAGGTTCGATATCTCTACCCAGTGGGGCGTTTGTGAGATCCGACACGGCATTTGTTCAGGAGGGAGAAGTGAGCCTCTTTTATGATCCGATGATTGCCAAGGTATCGGTTTGGGGAGCCTCTCGAGCCCAAGCTTTAAGCCGGCTTCAGGTGGCCTTAGGCGAGACTCGCGTTGAACCACCGAAGAGAGCCGATGGATCAGCTCGTGGATCATTAAGGACGAACCTTCCGTTTTTAAAACGCTTGGCTTTTCTTCCTGAGGTGATTCAAGGACAAACGACGACTCACTTAATTGCTGATCACAAGAGCCTGACTGAGCCGTGCTCAGCGGATCTGAGTTGGGAGGCAGCCTTAGCCGTGGCCATTCATCAGATCGTGACGGACTCCCAGGGGAGCTTCGATCTTGAGTCAAGTTCGCTGGAAGCCGAGCCGTCTTCTCGTGCCTGGTCTCAATCCGCAAGACGTCACGGAGGGTGGGGGCAATGAGCCGGTTCACCGTGCGGGTAGGAAAGTGGGTCTTAATCTGGCACACGATTCCTCGTGGGGATCAAGGCAGGGCGTGTGTTGAGATTTCAGAGGCTTCCTGGGCTGCTCAGAGTCAGGCAGGAAGCTCCCCGGTCGTTGAAGTCAGTTGGCGCCGAGATGCCGATGGTCTTTGGCTGATTCTCCCTGATTCGGTGCAGGGCTTTGATTTACAAAGCAAGCAAGATGAAGAGGGGCGCCTTCTGTTTCATCTCTCTCGTCGCATGAGCACTCAGCAATGGTCGCAGGTGCCGTTTTCGTACCGAGATTTTCAAAATGCGGCGTCTCATGGAGGGGCTCGTAAAAAGCTCTCACCGGTGCGCGCTCAGATGCCGGGGAAGATCCTAAAAATTCTGGTTCACCCCGGGCAGGAGGTGTCTCACCATCAGCCCCTCCTTTTGATGGAGGCTATGAAGATGGAAAACGAAATTAAATCCCCTCGTTCAGGGAAGATTCAGAGCGTCAAAGTCAGTGAAGGTCAGGCTGTAGAAAGCGGCGCTGAGCTGGTTGTGTTTGAGAGTTAGAAAAGGTAGTTTTTGATGAATTCACCCAAAGCGTCCACAGATTCAAAAAAATCTCCAGGCTCTGAGAAACCCACTGAGTTTTTTACTCGCTCTCATATTCCCGTTAAGGCCGTCTATGGGCCTGAGGATTCAGCGGCCTCTGAGCAGACCTTGGGTGCTCCAGCCTCGTTTCCGTTTACTCGAGGCGTGCAAAAAGACATGTACCGAGGACGCCTCTGGACCATGCGCCAGTACGCAGGCTTTGGTACGGCCGAGGAGTCAAATCAGAGGTATCATTACCTGCTCTCTCAAGGCACCATGGGGCTTTCCGTTGCTTTCGATTTGCCCACGCAGTTGGGCTATGATCCGGATCATCCCCGCGCTCGGGGGGAGGTGGGCAAAGTCGGTGTTTCCTTATCCACATTAGATGAGATGCGTGTTTTGTTCCGAGGAATTGATCAGAGCCAGGTGTCCACTTCGATGACCATCAACGCCACGGCTGGGATCTTGCTTGCCTTCTACGTGGCTCTGGCGCAAGAGCAGGGCGTTGCTGTGCGAGAGCTTCGAGGAACCGTTCAAAATGATGTTTTAAAAGAGTACGTCGCACGCGGGAACTATATTTACCCTGCGACGGGAACCCTCAGGCTCGTGACGGACATGTTTGCCTGGTGCCAAAAGCAGACGCCGAAGTGGAATCCCATCAGTATTTCTGGCTACCATATTCGTGAGGCGGGCTCGACTGCGGTGCAAGAGCTGGCCTTCACCTTTGCTAACGCCATTGCCTACCTCGAAGCAGCCATCGGGCAAGGGTTGTCGGTTGATGAGTTTGCAGGGCAGCTTTCTTTCTTTTTTAACGTTCATAATGACTTCTTTGAAGAGGTGGCTAAGTTTCGCGCCGCACGCAGGATCTGGGCAAAATTGATCCGTGATCGCTTTGGGGGAAAGGATCCCAGAAGTCAGATGCTCCGATTTCATTCGCAAACGGCAGGTTCAACGCTGACTGCACAACAGCCCAATACCAACGTAGTCCGAGTGACCCTTCAGGCCCTAGCCGCTGTTCTGGGAGGGACTCAGTCGCTTCATACCAATTCCCTGGATGAAGCATTGGCTCTTCCGACGGAAGCCTCAGCCACTTTGGCTCTGAGAACTCAGCAGGTCATTGCTCATGAGAGTCGGGTCACGCAAACGGTGGACCCCCTGGGAGGGAGTTGGTTCGTGGAGTCTCTCACCGATGAGATTGAAAAAAAGACCTTTGAGTACCTTAAGGAGATCGATCGAAGAGGAGGCACGATTGCTTGCATTGAGAGTGGCTACATTCAGACGGAGATCTCCAATTCGGCCTACGGAGATCAAAAGAAAATTGACTCAGGGGAGTTGAAAGTCGTGGGGGTGAACTGTTTTAAAGGGACTCAGTCCTCTTCTTCGGCACCCATGGAGATCTTAAAGGTTCCCCCTGAGCTTGAGCAATCGGCTGTGGAGAGAATTCGACAGTACCGCTTAAAACGATCCTTCGGAGCCACAAAGGACTCCCTTTCAACGCTGAAGGAGGGGGTTTCATCCGGGGCTAATTTGCAGGAACTCATTTTGAATGCAGTGAAAGCAGGAGCAACGCTAGGGGAGATTTCAGATGTTTTTCGAGAAACGTTCGGATTGTATCAAGAGTATTCTGGGTTTTAAGCCGCGACTTCAGATTCGCCTCATCTCTATTTTTCTTGGGCTGATGTTCAGTCCGTACCTTGCTGCTCAGCCACCCTCCTCCTCGGCTGTGGTGCATCGGAGAACCCTGCTGGGTCCAAAGATTGAGGGCCTAAAATGGAATGCGGACCGGCTGGCGATTGCCTCACAAAAGGTTAAAAATCAGGATCGTACCTATGTGCTTTTAGAAGGGGAGTTTCATCGCCCCGAGTTTGATCTCTATGCTCACCAGCGCCTTGTGCCTGTGGATTCAGAGGGGAGGTTTCAACTCAAAGTGAGCTTCCGCTCGAGACCTATCCAAGTCAGTCTCCGAGCCACCAATCATCGGGGTGTGGTGGAGACCGAGGAGGTCTTACTCTTGCGATACTTGGACAAAGAGTAGAATCACGTTCCGCTTCTGCAATTTCTGGAAGCTGGGAGTCAGCCTTTTCTCGAGTGCTCCAGGACTTTTTCTAGGGTTCGTTCAAACGCCGGAGTGGCTAACTGATCAGCGATGGATGGGATTGAAATCGGCACGTAGCGACTTAAAACTTCCTTTTTCAACCGCTTAGCTCGATGTTCTGCTCGAAGAACCCATTCTGGATTCAGCTGTCCTTTTTCTAAGGCTTGAATCAAGGCTTCATAGCCCACTTGTGCAGCCTCTTGGGTTCGGTAAATGAAGAGATCACAGCCTGCCTCAAGGGCAAGTCTCGGGGCATCCTGGGCTCCAAAATGATCCGTAATGGCCTTCATCTCCAAGTCATCAC
This sequence comes from Bdellovibrionia bacterium, assembly GCA_049424145.1. GTDB lineage: Bacteria > Bdellovibrionota > UBA1018 > UBA1018 > UBA1018 > JBMSSC01. Next base: position 5,888 of record JBMSSC010000086.1, on the reverse strand, counting down.
TGATGATCAGTTGATCGTAGCGCAGCTCATTTCTGAGTAGGTCCTGCAGGATGATCTTCGAGAGGGTCGCTGGAACCTTGGGGTCCACTTGCTTGACGATGATATGAGCGGTCATCACCATGGAACAATGGGATTTGAAGGCCTTTTGAAAGGGTTTGAGCTCTCGCTCCCTGAGGAGTTCAAGCGAGGTGTCCACCACCGGAAGAGCAAAGTGCGAATCGGTCAGCGTATCGCCATGCCCAGGAAAGTGCTTCACGCAGGGTTGGACCCCATGCACCAGGTGTCCGCGCACCATCGCGGTAACAAATTTAGAGACCGTCTCTTCGGTGGTTCCAAAGCTTCGGTTGCCGATGACGGGATTTTTTGGGTCCGTATTAATATCAGCAACGGGACAAAAGTTGAGGTTGACTCCCACCGCCTTGAGTTCTTGCGCGATGATCTCTGAAATCTCAAAAGCAAGCTTCGGGGATTGCGTGGCTCCAATGGCTGCAGCCTCCGGGATTCGGCTAAATCCCTTTTTAAAGCGCTGAACCTTTCCACCCTCTTGGTCAACGCTGATCCACAGTGGAAGGGTATCTCGACACTCCTGAATTTGATTTGTTAACTCAGCTATTTGCCCTGGCGTCTCGGTGTTGTGGGAAAATAGAATGACTCCCCCGATTCGAGCTTCACTGAGAAAGGAGGCGGTCTCAGAACTTAATTCTAAGCCGTTAAAACCCAGGATGAACAGTTCGCCTACTGCTTTGCACGCATCTTTTACAAGTGACATGAGTTCTCTCTTACTTTTGACAATACATGATTTTTCTCAGGTCTCCTTTAGATTTCTTGAGATTTTTTTGAGAATTTTTCTGTTTCCTCCGATACGCAGACTGGAACCTATGAATGCCATCGAGCGCGGTCAGTTTGTCATTTTTATGAGCTATGCCCTCATTGGGCTTGCGGCGTTTATTCTGGCTCGGATGCTTTTAGAGGAGCAAGAAAGCCGAGCGGCTCAGGAGAACTTAGATGAGCTCAGGGATCGAAAATCCAGTAACGAGCTAGTTAAGCTTCTTCGCCCCATTTTTACGCAGTATGTCGTGCCTGTGATTCGAGGCAAGCCGTTTTGGGATGAGAAAAGAAAAATCTTTCGCAGAAAAATCATCGCCGCAGGCCTCAAAGAGGAGCTGACGGCAGATGAGTTTATTGCCTTTAAGATCGTTCTCATCCTCTTCTTTCCCATCGTAGGGGGTGTTTTAAATGCGGCTGAAATGATCGATGTGCCTTGGTACTACGTCTTAGGTTTTGGCGTGGTGGGGTGGTTTTATCCCAACATATGGACAAATAGCCGAATCGAAAGTCGTCAGAAGCAGGTCTTAAGAGCCATGCCCTTTATTGTCGATCTACTAGCCCTCTCCACTGAAGCAGGACTCGATTTTCTAGGGGCCATTGGCAAAGTTGTGGAAAAAGCAAGGCCCAGTCCCTTAGTGGAAGAGTTTGCCCAGCTTTTGAAGGAAATTAAAGTCGGAGCCTCTCGACAAGATGCGTTACGAGAAATGGCCGCTCGAATTGATATGACGGCTGTGAACTCATTTGTAGCGATCTTGATCTCAGCCGATCAAATGGGCGCATCTATTGGAAAAATCCTAAGACAGCAATCCGATCAGATTCGTTCGGAGCGAATGCTTCGGGCAGAAAAAGCAGGAGCTGCAGCCGCTCAGAAGGTTCTTTTACCCGTTGCGTTGTTCATTTTGCCTGCCGTGATCTTAATGATTATGGGACCCTTTGGGCTCTCTTTTATTTATCCTCCAGCTCAATAATAATCATAGGATGACTATTCTCATCCAAAAAAGATCAAAAAATTCAATCATTCGTATTCAATCTGTCAAAAATAACCACTGGGTTGCCGATACGTGCTTCGTGGCAAACTCATTTTTGAGTCGACTCAAAGGACTCATTGGACACTCGAATCTGGATCCAGGTCACGGGCTTCTGCTCGATCCCTGTCACGAGATTCATATGTGGTGGATGAAGATTCCTCTGGATGTGGTGTTTCTAAAAAGGATCAAAGCATCTGGCACGCAGGACATCTTGGAGGTGACCTCCGTGAGAAAGAACCTTCAGCCGTGGAAGGTACTTCCTGTGCGAGATGCAAGGGCGACTTTGACTCTCGAACTTCCAGTGGGCACGATCGATCGATGTGAGCTTCAAGCGGGGGATCGATTATGTATAAGTTAACCATCGTGGCAGGACCGAATCCCGGGAGCTCTTTTGTCATGCACGAGGGGGAAAACTCGGTTGGGCGCCAGCCTGGAAACTCCATCGTGCTCAGTTCCTCAAAGGTGTCAAAAAGTCACTGTGTGTTGAGTGTGAACCAAGATGACATCACGCTCAAGGACGCAGGAAGCTCAAACGGGACCTTTGTCAATGGCTCATTGGTGAAGGTGAAAAAATTAAAAGTGGGTGATCGAATTAGCATCGGTGAGTTTGTCCTGGAGATCTCCCATGGGTTTAAAAAAACGGCTCGACCTTTACCGCTTCCCAAGAGACTCCCTGTTTTCAATGCTCTCCCTCAGGGGATTTCAGGCGGAGAGGGTCTCGGAGCTCAGGCTCCTTCATTGTCTCCCATCTCCTCAGATCTGAGTCACTCGGAGCTCATGCCTACGGATCTGAAAGGAAAGCTCATTTGGATTTTTGAAAAGCAGATCATGCCTGTTTTTTATGGCATCAACGTCAATTATGAATGGCGAGCCATTGGGGTGATGATGTTGGTGGTCTTTGCTCTTTTAAATCTCACCGTTTCTGTTTACCCACTGCTGGAGTCCAATCGTGTGAGTCTTACAAGAGAAATCGGTCGCAGGGCTTCGTTTATGGCTAAGCAGATTGCAGAGACGAATGCGCCATTTTTGGCCAATCGGATGGAGACGAAAAGTGAGATTGGAATCATTGAAACGGCCGAAGGGGTCCGCTCCGCTGTGCTCATTGATTTGGATAGTCGAATCATTGCCCCATCAAGCCGTTTGAATCAGTACCTGGCAGGAGGGGTGGAGGGGGCAGCCGCTGTTAATGCTCGGGATCGGTTTCGCGCGGGAAAAGAAACCGGGTACTGGGTAACTCCCAACGACACGACTTTGGTGGCAATTGAACCGATCAAAGTCTACAACCCCAATGTGGCTCGTAATGTCGTGGTTGCTATGGCGTTAGTTTCCATGGATCTCTCCGTGGCCACACCCGACCTCGGTGAGATGGGCGTGGTCTATTCTGAGGTCTTATGTTTTACTGCGATGATTTTAGGGGTGATTTTCTTAATTCTCTACAAAATTACCCTCAAGCCATTTCAAGTTCTCAATGAAGATATTGATCGGGCGCTGAAAGGATCGATTTCACAGGTCACTCATGAGTTTAAAATCGAAGAATTAGATTCGCTTTGGGAGATCATTAATTCAATGATTCAACGGGTGTCTCGATCGGGATCAGGCGGTGACTCAGCGGCCTCCGCCTCCTTGTCCTCCTCTGAGATTGCAGCCCCTTTAAAGGCTCTTGGGCAGTTAGCGAACTTCGGAATGGTTCTCTTTGACTCAGAAAAAAAGATCTTATTTGTTAATTCCGTTTTTGAGGAGATGAGTGGCATTCGTCAGGATAATGCCTTAGGTCAGGAGATTTCATCGGTGGCTCGGGATCAGGCCTTAGGAGCGTTCGTTTCAGATCTGATGAGTCGAGTATTAAGTGGCTCAGAATCGCTCACTGAGGATTTTGATTTCTCCGGAGTTCCCTGCAAGGTGCATTTTGGTGCGATTGGGGCATCCGGAGCAATGGCTCAATGTTTTGTGATGGCAACCACGCGGGTGGAATAGAAATGAATTGAAAAGACGCGAATGAAAAACGCAGTGAAGTTCCGACAATCCAATCTGCCGAAGCAAGCAGGCGAGCGAGCCCGGTTGAAGGTCATCCAAGGACCTGATTTTGGTTGTGTGTTTGCCATCCTAGGGGGACGTGTCTCTATTGGTCGGGGAGACGAAAACGATGTGGTGATTTCGGATTTAAAGGCCTCACGTGTGCACGCTCAGATCAGCTTTACAGGTTCAGGAGGTTGGGTGCTTTTAGATCAAAAAAGCGCCAACGGTGTTCTGCTGAACGGGGAACGAGTGGAGAAGGCCAAGCTTAGGTGGAGTGACGTCATCAGTTTAGGTGAAACCACTTTTGAGTTTGTTCCGGAAGAAGCAGGAACGGGCCTGATCATGGCTCCTGCGCGTTCCATGGATCAAGTCCTAAGACAGCAAAAGGCTTTTGACGATGCTCGCCGTCAAGCGGTGGGCTTTGGCAGTGCATCAGGCTACAGCCCAGCGAGTGAATCGAAATCCGGTGGAAGCAAGATTCTGCTCTATGGAGTTGGAATCGTTGCCTTGTTTGTTCTTCTGATGGATGAGCCCAGTTCCAAGAGCCCTTCCTCACAGAAGAAAAAAGAGCCATCGGCTGAGAAGAATCGTGACTTGGCCTCCTACCTGCCTACTTCAGACTACAATCGAACGGTTGAAACCTTATTTAAGGATGGGATGCGCGAGTATTTTGAGCGCAACTATGGACGTGCAAAATCCCATTTTGAAACGGTTCTGCAAATTAATCCCAATCACACCTTAGCTACCATTTACCTGGAGAACTGTAATCAAGCCGTTCAAGAGGAAATCAAGCACCACCTCTCCCAGGGAAAAAAGACGCTGCAAGCAGGCAAACTTCGTTCTGCGAAAGGACACTATGAGTGGGTGATTCGCTTCCTGGCTCGAGATCAATCCAATCCGGCCTTTATTGAAGCCAGTGATCAGTTGCAAAAGATCCTCAAGGTCATGCGAGGGGAGAACGACTCATCATGAATCGCGTGGCTCAATTAACCGTTTTAAAAGACGGCGTAGAAGTCAAAAATCACCTGATCGAAGGATCTGTGGTCCTTGGAAGAGGTAAGGAGTCTGACCTTCGCTTGGAGGACCAGGCCATTTCTCGCCAGCATGCCGTTTTTAGCTTTAAAGGGGATCAGCTGTTTGTTGAGAAAAAAAGCGAGTTTGGTCACCTCCAGGTCAATGGTGCCGATCTTTCTACTTCAGAGTTGAAAAATAATGACATTCTCATGATTGGATCTTTCCTGATTCGCGTCTCGATTCCCTCTGGATCCGCCCAGGATTCTCAGTCCTCTCAAGCCTCTGGTGACTCTCGCTCGCCTCAAGAATCAGTCGAATCCAAGGCATCTCCCTTGCCACCTTCTGATGAGAAGCAACCGTCTGGAGTCCAGCCGAAGCCAGTTTTAGAGCCTTCTCAGGTGCAGGCCCAAGGGCATTTGGATCCTCTGGAGTCCGCTGAGGAGCCTCCTGTGCCAGGTGAAAAGAACCCAGGGGGCTTGCAGGATGATCCCTTTGCCCAGGATTCTGATCAGGCTTTAGACTCGCCTGCGGTCGGGTTGGAATCCGTAGATTCTCAAGAATCTGTCGAATCTCAAGACCCCTTGGAATCCTTAGGCTCCTCTGAAAACTCAGATGAGCCACCGCTGCAGGGGAGCTCAGAAAACTCAGCTGATGCCGAGCTCCCTGAGCTCAAGCTCGAGGGTTCAGGGTTTCAAGAGAATTCTGGGGAGTCCGTCGAGTCCTCCCAGATGATTTCGGATGACGCTAAGACTCGAGTCCTAGGCTTAAGTGCCTTAAGTGTTCGGCTTGTTTTTCCCCTGGGGTCGGCAAACTGCACTGAATATGAGATTGAAAAAAATGAAGTCATCATTGGTCGAGGAAAAGATTGCGATATCGTCCTAAACGATAAGAAAGCCTCTCGAAAAAATACCGTTGTGCGAAGAGCAGGGGTTAATTTTGTTATTGAGGACTTGGACTCCTCAAACGGAACTTACGTCAATGGTGTTCGCATTTCCGAACAAG
>JBMSSC010000085.1:0-12200 GCA_049424145.1 Bdellovibrionia bacterium | reverse complement strand
AAACCAGGACATATGATTCGGAGAAGAACATCACGATTTCCATGCGCTCCAAAGAAGAGGCACAGGATTATCGCTACTTTCCAGAGCCAGATTTAATTCCCCTGCACTTGGAGGCTCAGTGGGTGGAGGAGTTGAAAAAGACGCTTCCTGAGCTGCCTGAACAAAAAAGAAATCGGCTCATGATGGACCTGGGTCTCTCCCCGTATGATGCGGGCGTGTTAACGAGCTCGAAGTCGATGGTGGAGTTCTTTGAAAAAGCCTTAGCCCACCTCACTCAGCGAGGGATGGACCCTAAGGCTGCAGCCAAGCCTACGGCGAATTGGATGACAGGCGAGGTGGCGCGTCTGCTCAATGAGACCTCCTCTGAGCTTGAGTCCAGTTTGCTGACCCCCCTTCATATTGCCGATGTGGTTCAAGCCGTTCAAACTCAAGTTCTCTCCAGCACGGGAGCTAAGCAAGTGGTCTCCTTAGCTTGGAAAACGGGAGACTCGGTCTCCAGTATCATTGATCGTGAGGGATTAAAGCAAGTGAGTGATGCGGGAGCAATCCTACCGGTCATTGATCAAGTGATTGCAGATTTCCCCCAACAAGTGGCAGAATATCGATCAGGAAAAGAAAAGTTGCTGGGCTTTTTTGTGGGCCAAGTGATGAAGCAAACCGGTGGAAAAGCCAATCCTGCATTATTAGGAGAATGGATTAAGAAAAAACTTTCGGGGTGATACGCGTGAAAAAACTGGGGATCGCTTTTGGGGTGGTATTGGGTTTAATCCTTTTGGGAATGCTAGTGATTCCCAAAATTGTGGATGTGGATCAGTACCGGCCCAAGTTGGTGGCTGCGGCCAATGAGCGGATCCAAGGATCTTTGGAGCTAGGAAAGCTTTCCCTCTCTCTTTGGGGCCAGATTCGGATTGAAGTGGGGGGCGTGAAGCTGAAAACCGCCTCGGGCGATCCGGTCGTTTCTGTGGAGCATGCTTTTTTTCATGTGCCTTGGCTCTCTTTATTCTCAGGTGCTCCTGAGCTCCGCTTTCAGATGACGGAGCCTTCCGTCTGGGTAAAAAAATATCGGGACGGAAAACTCAACCTCATGAGTCTGGTGCCCCTGTCTGCTGCTGAAAAATCCAAAGAAACTCCGGTGGGTCAGAATTCACTTTCCTCTTCATCTGCGCAGGGAAGTCCTCAGACGTTCTCCTCTTTGCCTCGTGGGGTGTCCCAAGCCCGACTATCAGTCGAATTTCGGGAGGCAAAGCTGATCTATCAAGACGAGCGATCCGCCTTGAGCTCGGAGTTGAAGAATCTCAACCTCGTTCTTCAGGATCTTTCGCTGTCTAAAACCGCTCACCTGGAGCTTTGGAGTGATTTAAACACCCAAATGGGTTCCGTATTCGGGGTTCAGGGCTTAGTGAAGCTCACCGCCCAGATCTCGCCTCGGTGGAAGGATCCTAAAAACCCAGAGGTGGAAGTCTCTGCCCAGCTCAACGGCGACCCTCTGAGGATTTCTGCAGCCTCAATGTTTGAGAAAAAAGCCGGCGTTCCTGCTCACGCCTCCATGGATCTTTTGGCCAGTGCTCGCTCCGCTCAGATCCGCTCCTTTCAAGCTCAGTTTTTTAATGCTGAACTGAGCGCTCAGGGTACAATTCAAGAGCTCTCCTCGGAGAGTCCTCATATGGATCTGAAAATCAAGACGAATGCCATTGCCTTTCAACCCTGGGTTGAGCTCGTTCCTCTTTTAAAGGTATGGGATCTCGGTGGATCCGCTCAGATGGAGGGATCCTTCGTTGGGACGCAACAAAAGCCTCAGTACCAAGCCTTGTTGGAGCTTAAGGGGCTTACTGCAAAAGCCCCACAGCTCAAGGCTCAGCCCCGATTCGATGGGCGGATTAAGCTCAAAACAGATCAGATTGAAGAGCTTCAAGTGACGATGAAAGCCCCAGGAACTGAGGTTCAGCTTCAAGGCCAATGCACCTCGTTTTCCAAGCCCAAGGCCAACTTTCAACTCACCTCCAGTGGAATGGACCTGGATCAACTGATGGTTTTTCAGACTCGCTCTCAAACTCAAGATTCAGCAACCGAAAAACCCGCAGCACTCAAGCCCGTTGCCTCATTGGCTTCTGGAGGTCAGCCTGAAATCCAAGATCGAGACGCACTTTTTGCTCCCCTGCGCGAGAAGCCAGCATTTAAAAACCTCGATCTCAGCTTAACGGCCGATCTGAAGTCCCTCAAGGCTAAGGCGGTTCAGATTCGAGATCTCAAAGGCCGGATTCGAGTGAAAGACTCCGCTCTTCAGGCCGTCGTTTCAAACTTAAGCGTCTTCTCCGGTTCAGTCAAAGGGAGCTCTCAGCTGAGTCTGGGTGCCGCAGTACCCGCTTATTCTATGGCTGTTCAGGTCTCAGGCTTTGACTTAAATCAAGCCGTAGCCTCTCAGATGGAGTTATTTAAAAATACCGTTTCAGGTAAGCTCACCTTAGACTTCACCGCTCAGGGTTCAAGCTTCAATACCGCTGCTGCCCTCAAGAATCTCAAAGGAACTGGGTTTGCCCAAGTCCAATCCGCCACTTTTGCAACCCTTGATGTGATGCGTATGGTTCGAGAAACCCTGCTTACTTCGATTCAAAAGGTGTCTCAGAAAGTCCCTGGACTCCAAGGCAAGAGTCTCCCTGAGTTTCCCCATCATCAGGCCGCCTATGAGGTGATCTCCACTCATTTTAATCTGCAGGGGGGACGCTGGGAATCTCCCGATTTCTTTGCCAAAGCTCAAGTGAATCAGGGGGTGGATCTGCGGGGCTCCACTCAAGTCGATCTTTTGGATTCCACTTTGAAAGCCCAGTGGGAAGTCTCCGATCCCTACAACCTCACCCATTTAAAAGATGTATCGATTGAACAGGCAGGGGTTCGAGTGGAGCATCTGTTTGCAGAGGGATCTCAGCCGGTTCGTTTTCAGATTCAGGTGGGATGCACTTTAAGGCAGCCCTGTACCCAGGCCACCGAGGTGCCTGAGCAGTTGGCTCGCGTTGCGCTGAAGAATGTGGCTCAAGCCGTTCAGAGCAAAGCTCAGCACGAGGTGAAGAAAAAGGCAGAGGGTCTCATCCGAAATCTGGCCCCGGGCCTTGAAAACTCCTTGAAAGGACTGTTTCGTTAAAAACGAGAGAATCCCCAATTCGCCCAAAGGTCTCGTGCAATCGAGGTCTAAAAATTTTTAGTGATAGAAAAAAAGATCGGAGAACCCGAGGTATGATTCGAGCGGCCATTGATCTTGGCACCCAAACTTGTCTTTTGCTCATTGCGCAAGTCGATCCCAAAACGCGCACCGTGATCCGCACGCTTTGCGATGAAGCCACCGTCGTTCGTCTCGGAGAAGGGGTGGATGAAAAACGCGAGCTTCAACCTGCTGCCATGGCTCGCGTACTGGAGTGTCTTAAGCACTATGCAAGGCGCCTGGAGAGTTTGAACTTGGATCTGAAGGCCACCGTTTGTGTGGCCACGAGCCAGGCTCGCGATGCTCGGAACACAAACCTCTTTTTTGAGAGGATTCAAAAAGAAGTGGGATTCTCGTTTCGAACCCTCAGCGGTCAACAAGAAGCGGCTTTCACTTTTTTAGGCAGTCGACCCCCAGGAGTCGATCCGGGGAGTCTTGCGATTCTGGATATCGGGGGGGGCAGCACTGAGCTGATCACCCATCAGTCATCAGAGAGCTTAGATGTGGGGTCGGTGCGCTTTACGGAGCGTTTTTTTAAGTCCAATCCGGTTCAAAACCACGAGTTTCAAGCGGCTCAACAAGCCATCGATCAACAGCTTTCTGCCCTTCAGTTCATTCGAAGGGATTTGTCGCCTGAGGCGGAGCTCATCGGCGTGGCAGGAACCGTGACCACTCTAGCTTCCTGGCACCTTAATCTTAGACAGTTTGACGCCGAGCTCATCAACACCGTGACCCTCTCCCCGCGGGAGATTCAAAGCCAAGTTGAGCAGTTAAAAAAGCTCACCCTGGAAGAGCGCCGGCAATTGCCCGGGGTTCACCCCCTGCGCGCGGACGTGCTTCTGGCGGGTGCTCTCATCTTGTGGAGGACTCTGGAAGTTTTGGGTTTTCAGAGGGTGCGCGCAAGCACTCGGGGTCTCAGGTACGGATTAGTACTCGACTTCTAAGTTTTTCAGATCCCTGCGCAAGGAGTTTGCAAGTCTTAAGTCACGACTCGATAAGCGCCTTAAAATCGACTCGCGAAACTGAGGGTCCGCCACTCGTAGCATGTCTAAGATCTGCTGTCGTCCGTTAATGGGGATTTGATCGGAGGCAGGGGGGCTGAAGGCAACGGGTGTTTTTCCTGCAGCTGGGGAAGTCGAAGGCGAGGTGGTCAGAGGGGTCTCAGGTTTCATGACGGATCTCCTTTTTCATAGGCTTTGTTTCGAATGCTGGTTTTTTTGACTTGCTGATGGAGAGCTTGAGTGGCTTCCCCTAACTTTTTTTGCAGGGTTTCAAGTTCGTTTTGGCTGTTTTTTTGAATCTGTCTCACCTGGTCTTGGTGTGCCGTCCGGAAGCGATTGATTTCAGCATCGGCCTTGAGTTTCTCCTGCTCCAGCTTTTCGGACTTCTCAAGTTGAATGCGATGCAATTGGTTTTCTAAATCCTCAGCCTCTTTGGAGATTTTAACGTCATAGGCCTCTTTTAACTGGTCCAGTTGCTGCCTTTGACGATCCGTTGTTTTTTCAACGGTTTGCGCATGTTGAGCCTCCATGTTCCTGAGCTCCGATTCATGATCGGCCTGAATTCGGTTTCGGTAGGCTTTGAGGCGGAATTCCTCGATGCTCAGGGCTTTGGGGTTCAGTGAGATTTCAGACACAAACGGGGTGTTCTCCTTGTTATCAATCATTATGATATAAAAATAAAACCAATCCAATCGGCAAGAACTGCTTAGGGAGTTGGTCCTGGAGTCCACATTGAGGCTGGAGTCGGAGTTGATAGTTGACTCGAATAGTGCTAGTTTGTCTGCTGCATGGAGTCAGATCATCCGTCCCCAGTTCGTCGAGAAATTCAAGCGATCCGCAAAAGGAATCAAGCTCAACGAAACGCCTTGTCCCCACTTCAGGTCCAATCTTGGAGTCGTCAGGTCATTCAGGCTTGGACTTGCGAGTGGGAAAACCTGGGTTTCACCCGGGCCGACGTGGGCTCGCTCTCAGTTGCTTTGTATCGAGCGATGCCCGGGGAGTCTGATCTTCTCGAGCTTGAGACCTGGTGCTTCAAGCAGGGAATGAAAGTTCATTACCCAAGGGTGGTTCAGAAAGCCAAAGAATCCCCGGCATCAAGCCAAAAGAAGAACGAAAGTCCCCCCTTCCGTGAAATCGAATTTGTTGAGATCTCATGTTCTCAATCTCCCCCCTCTCATTGGGTGAGGGGAGCCTTTGGGATTTTTGAGCCCTCTTTTGAGCTTAAGGCTGTGGATCCCCAGAGCCTGGCGTGTGTTTTTACCCCAGGTTTAGCCTTTGGTCTCGGCGGGGAGCGCATTGGCATGGGTGGAGGGTTTTATGATCGATTTTTTCTCAAAGCCCCCTCGGCTCTTCGGATAGCGTTGAGCTTTGATTGCCATGTGTTTCCGTCTCTGCCTCAATGCCCTTGGGATCAACCGCTTCATTGGCTATGGACGGACCAGCAGAGGTTTCGAAGCCCATTTGTGGACCAGTGGCTATCTCAGCGAGTAGGTGGACGATGAATTGGTTGAATTGGATTCGATTTCCTGGCAAGCCCAGGCCCCCGGGCTTAATCCCGATCTCCTCTTCTGAGAAACAAGACGGGGCTCAGATTCGGGGGGAGATCTCCCAAGAAGTTCAGGGCTCTGACGCGTGCTTGAACTCAGAGAGTCCCGGTTCCGTAGAATCAGGGGGCTCTGTGGGGCGCTCAGGGGCCGTATCCTCCGCTCCTTCTGCACTTGCCCCGCTTTCCCCGCCTCAGAGAGAAGTTGCTGCCACCTATGGATCATCCATCGATTCTCCATCCCTGAGTTTACCTGGCCTGCCCAAGTTTCTCGAAGAGCACGAGCAAGCCCAGCGGCTGATTGCCTTGGCCGTCTCTCGTCAGGCCACACGCTTTATTTCCTCCGTCACCACCGATCGGATTCGATTCACTGCTGAGCAACTCAAAGATGGCGTTAAAGGAAAAATTGTGGGCAAAGAAGGTCGAAATGCCCGGCACTTTCAGGAGAGATCCGGAGTGGATTTACTGCTCAATGATGAGCCCGATGCGGTAGTTCTTTCAAGCTTTGATCCTTTTCGTCGGGAAGTAGCCCGTGTTGCCTTGATGCGGCTCTTAGCGGACGGGCGTATTCAGCCTGCTAAGATCGAAGAAGCCTTAGCTCAGGCGCGCACCGAAGTGGACCAACAAGCTCGCGTTGCCGCTCAACAAGCAGCTCAGCAATTGGGAGTGGAGAAGCTTCATCCTGCCATTCTGAGGGTCTTAGGCACATTGAAGTTTCGTCACAGCTTTGGTCAAAATCAGCTGGATCATTCTCTAGAAACGGCCTGGCTTTGTGGGAGTCTCGCTTGTGAGCTCGGCTTTGATTTAAAACTTGCCAGGCGCGCCGCTTTACTGCATGACTTGGGCAAAGCCCTCGATCAAACGCATGAAGAAGGGGGACATGCCCTAGCTGGCGCCCTGTTTGCCGAAAAATACGGTGAATGTGCCGCCGTCGTCTCCGCCATCGCGGCTCATCATGAAGAAAAAACGCCTCAATCGGTTTTAGATCACCTCGTGATTGCAGCCGATGCGCTGTCGGGTGCCAGGCCAGGGGCTCGTCACGGATCCACCCAAGCCCTTCTGAATCGCTCCGAGCAGATGGAGGCTTTGGCCATGGAGATTCCAGGCGTGACTCAAGCCTACGCAGTTCAAGCAGGACGAGAGCTTCGAGTGTTTGTGGATTGTCAAAAGGTGAGCGACGAAGGGGCACGGGCTGTGGCTCTGTCCGTTTCAAGACGGATTCAAGATGAAGTTCGGTTTCCGGGGCAAATTCAAATCACGGTCCTCCGAGAGCTCCGAGCCATTGAATGGGCAAATCGTGCCGAGAAGAGTTAAGAAAGGGATTCAAGCGTGAAGGTTTTATATTTTGGGGATACTTTTGGAAGACCAGGCCGCGAAGCTGTGAAGGTGGCCATGGCAAAACTCGTTCCCGCACATCAGATTGATTTTGTCGTCATTAATGCAGAGAACTTTTGTCACGGCAATGGGGTCTTGCCTGAAATGGTCGAGGAGTTTGTGGCTCTCGGTGCAGATGTCCTGACCACGGGAAACCACGCTTGGGACCAAAAGCAGATCATTCCCTACATGGCCACCACCACGCGAGTGCTTCGTCCTGCTAATTATCCCGATTATCCTGCCTATAAAACTCCGGGGCGGGGAGTGAGTGTGGTGGAATCACGCAGAACACCGGGGCTTAAGCTCGGGGTGATTCAAGTCATGGGACGTGTTTTTATGGATGCCCTAGATTGCCCGTTTCGAACGGCTGAAAAAGAAGTGAACCATTTGGATCAATTTAACGTGCGTTCCATTTTGATTGATTTTCATGGGGAAGCCACCTCTGAGAAACAAGCCTTTGCTCACTTCATGGACGGAAAAGTCAGTGCCGTGGTAGGAAGTCACTCTCACGTTCAAACGGCGGACGAGAGAATTTTACCTCAAGGGACTGCGGCGATTACGGATGTTGGTATGTGCGGGTGCTTTGATTCAGTCATTGGGGTAAAAAAAGAGATCTCGATTCAGAAGTTTTTAACGAAGCGCCCCGTTCGCTTTGAGCCTGCGGAGGGGCCTGGGGGATATGGGGCTGTGGTGATTGATATTGATGAGCATACAGGCAAGTCACGATCGATTTTAAGACTGAGAGAAACCGTGGTGAGCTCAATTTAAATTTTCATGACCCCAGTAGGTAAAAATTAACCGTTTAATAATAAAAAAAAATCGATAAGCTTAAGAGTAATGCATGTGAAAACTCAGCAAGAGCTTTATCGGGACTTTCTAGAGTTTGTGGCTCGAGACATTCAAAAAGAACGAGTTCTTTTGAATCGTCGGATGCTCAGTGTGTTTATTTGGTGTTTTGTTTTTCCTTTGATGACTTCGGGAACGGTTTTGATTTTTGCCAAGCTTCAATTGCTCCCTCGATCCGCAAAAAATCATGCTGATCTTTTGATCGTCTTGTTTCCTGTTCTCTATTCGCTTTATTTCTTAGGATCGGAAGTCCTTTTTCAAATCCCAAAAGTGATCAAAAAAGGGGGCGTCTTTGCGACCTTAGGTCAATCGGTGACTGAGGGGCAGTGGCGTGAACGGGTGTGTGCTGCAATGGGGACTCAAATCACCGCAAGCCCTCAGGATTGGCACTGGATTATTGAAAGTTTCAAAGTCGATTTGCGGAGCATGCGTTATCGCACGAAGCATTTGACGGTTTTAGGGGGCGCTGTTTTCTTTCTTCTGATGAGGGGGATTGATTCACTGGGAGAGTTAGAATCTAAGCCGATGTGGGTGAAGTCCCCGGTATTTGGCTGGGTCGATAGTTCCAGTGACCTCTCTCAGTTCGTGGGGCTTGCGCTCTTTTTAACCCTTCTTTACCTCTCCGGCACGCAGACGCATCAATCGTTTTATCGCTACCTCAATTGTGCGATCCTCTTGCAACTCCAAACTGAGAAGAAGCGCTCAAACTAGCTGAGACGGATTCTTTGATTTTCCGCAGGCGCCACTTTTACATCCGCCTCCCGCGCAGCCTCCTTTTTTTCCGCAACCTCCCCCTCCACAGCCTGCTTTGAGCGGTTCAAAGCTCCAGGACCGGGGAATTTGGTTGATCTGCGCTAGGGCTTCCTCAAGAGAAGGACAGGGTCTGACTCCAAGGTACTCTCCTGTGGAGTGTCTCAACACAAAAGCCATGAACGTGGAAGGATCTCCAGGATCGGTCGTGACCCCAGCCATGAGGTCATCGTCCACGAGAAATCCTTGAGTGTAATTTTCAGAGGTGAGGAGAGGCATAGAAAATAGTGGTATCATATTCGATTTTAGGTTGCCAAGGATCAGAAGATTGCGTATGACTGCGGGTATCTCAAGGAATGCGCGAGTGCTTGAAAAAACACTTTTGCTTTCCCTCAATATAAGATCCTAAATGTGGGGCTGTAGCTCAGTTGGTAGAGCACCTGCTTTGCAAGCAGGGGGTCCTCGGTTCAAATCCGTGCAGCTCCACCATTTTTGGATCTTCCCTTCCCTGATTTCAGTTCACCGCTTTTTGAGACTTTTCAATTTTGCATTTCTTTTTTTTATTTTTATTTTTTTATCCAGATGGGGCGGCTGGTTGATCTTCAGTCATGCCAGTGTGCGAACTTGAATCTGCGGGCTGTAGCGTCGGATCTGTTTTAAGTGGGTGAGTTCGAGCCCAGGAAGAGTGAGGGTTCCGCAAGCAGCCGCTAAGGCTTGTTGGAGAAGAAACGGCATGAAATCTCGAGGGGGGGTGCGGATCAGCTCGTCGATCGAGCATCGGTTTTTTTGAGATTCCGTCCACAGAAGTGCGGCCAGGGTGCCGACCATGGAGTCCCCTGCTCCGAGCGTGGTTTTCACTGAAATTTTAGGCGGTTTGCCGAAGAAGCTTCCTTGGGCAGTGACTAGGAGTGCTCCGCCTTCGACGGAGGAGATGCAGATCAAGGGGATTTTTCGGGTGAGGGGTTGAGCCCGCTTGAAAACCTCAGAAACACTTTGAGCCGAAGTTCTCAGGAACTGCTGAAACTCCGTAAGGTTGGGCTTCATGAGGAGGCATCCTGCAGTGAGGGCATGTTTGAGGGTCGTGCCCGGAACGTCGACCAGAGTGGGTGTGTTTTTTCTCTCGTAAGCCCACTGGATCATGGCTTTGAGATCCTGGCCTGTGAACTGAGGGGGTAGGCTTCCGCCCAGGATCAAAAGGGAATTGGGCTTGGTTTTCTCTAAAAAACGGCGGAGCTGAGTCTTCTCTTGGGGGAGGATTTTAGGTCCTGGAAAACTCAAGCGGGTTTGCTGGCGGTTTCGTTCGTTGGAGACGGTCACGTTGATTCGGGTGAAGCCCTGGATGGGGATAAATTGGGTTTTGACTCCCTCGGTCTTGAGCAGCTGCTTCACTTCTCTTCCTGATCCTCCACCTAAAAAACCCGACACCAGAACGGGGGCTCCCCATCGATGAGCAATTCGAGCGGCATTAATTGCGTTTCCCCCTGGATGTCTGGATTCGTGATGGACGTAGGCCTTTTCATTGGGGATGAGGGAGGAGACCGATCCACTTAAGTCCAGGCAGGGATTAGGAGTGAAGCTGTAGATCATGCCGGGGTCTTTTTAAGAGAGCGTTTTTGAGTCACTGAGGGGCGTTTGGACTCAGTTTTCCAAGTTTTAGGGCAGAAGCCAGGCCTAGGCCCGATGGCTGGAAACTTCCGGCACACCTCGGGGCGTTTGGCGTAAACCTGGCAAAGTCGGTTTTCATCTAAAAACAAGCAGTCGCGCCCTGATTTTTGGGCGAGTACAAAAAGCTGGGATCGAGCTTGGTAGGCTTGGATCACCTTTTGTTTCAATAGTTTTTTGGCCACTTGCTTGAGTGATAACGCAGCCTCTTCCTCCGTGATGAGCCCCAGACGGATCAGGTCGGATGCACTGACTTCAACGGGCAACGTGCAGCAGCCCGACCAGCAGCCCTCGCAAAGTCCTTTTCTGTATTTGACCCAAGTGGAGGGTTGTTCAATTCGTACAGTTGACATGGCGTCTCTCTTTACTTGGGAAAAAGGGGTATCGCAGATTGAGGTGATTGAAAAGCTTAGAGCGGCTCAGGTGATGAAAAAGAAGCTTGTTTGTGTGCGGTTTGAAGGGGGATCGCGAGTTGTAGGGGAGTGGCAACAATTCTAAAGAAAGCGTGGGTGATTCCCTACGATGAAGGGCCGCAAGAGGGCCTTTTAAAGTAATTCAGTGAGCTTGAACCTGGTTTGGTTTTTGCTGTATGAGAGGGTTTTTCGACTGCAGAATGAGGAGAATGGTGTCATGGAGATTTCAAAGGACCTCGTGAAGTTGTTTCACTTGGCTTCGCGAGGAGAGAGTACGGTTTTACTGACGGGTGAAACCGGAACAGGAAAAACGTATTGGGCGAGAAAAATCCATGAAGCCAGCAAGCGAAGCGCAAAGCCTTTTGTGGTGGTGAATCTTGCGACTCTTCATGGAGGGACTTTAGAGTCGGAGTTGTTTGGTCACGAGCGGGGTGCCTTCACAGGTGCTGACTTAAGAAGAGTGGGAAAACTGGAAATGGCTCAAGGAGGAACGGTCTTTCTTGATGAAGTCGGGGAATTGTCATTGGCTTTGCAAGCAAGATTGCTTGAGTTTCTTCAGTCGCGCACGATTTCTCCCGTCGGAAGTAACCGGGTGTCCAAGCTGGATGTTCGAGTGATTGCTGCAACTCATCGGAATCTGGTGCAGGCCGTTCAACAAGGGTCATTTCGTGAGGATCTCTTTCATCGGCTTCGAGTGATTTCCATTCCCATGAAAAGCCTGAGGCAGCGGAAAAGTGAATGGAGAGCTCTTTTAGAGGCCACGTTGGAAGAGTTTTGTCAGCTTTCGGGACGCACCGCTCTTCGAGTTTCAGCGAGTGTTTCTGAGATTCTGGAAACTTATGCGTGGCCCGGAAACCTGAGAGAGCTGAGAAATGTGATTGAGTACAGTGTTCAATCGGCAGAGGGTTCGGAGATTCAGGTGCAGGACCTGCCCTCGTGGCTCTTGGATGCTGTAATGAATCAAGAGCCTCTAGAGCCATTGAGCTCCATGGGTTCTGTTCCCTTGAACTCATCCTTGGTTTCGTCTCATTTCACTTCTTCAGTCTCATCTTCATCGTCATTTTCTTCTTCTTCCTCTTCCTCCTTGCCTTCTCAGGAGGGGAAAGAGCAAGCGGATGACTCCTGTGGAGTGGATGATGGAGTCCCTGAGTTGGGAGTTTTAAGTCTCCCCTTGGCCTTGGATTACCGTCTGAGTAAGACGCAGTTTGAGCGAGAGTTTCTTAAACGAGCGCTCCTGAAGAACGGTGGACGAATCAATCAGACGGCGCGTCAGATCGGCGTAAACAAGTCCACTCTGATTCGTCGCATGCAGAGTTTAGGACTGAAATCTTCAGTCTCTGTCGTGATCCAATTTTAGGCTCGGAAAAAAAAGTTTCATTTTTTTTAAAAAAAGCATTGCAATGTTTTGAGGTTCCCGC
>JBMSSC010000084.1:0-12340 GCA_049424145.1 Bdellovibrionia bacterium | reverse complement strand
TCTTGTTCTTGCTCACTTCTGAGGGAGAAGGACGGATCACGCCAAGAGCTCATCTGAGATCTA
The DNA here is from genome assembly GCA_049424145.1 of Bdellovibrionia bacterium. Taxonomy (GTDB): domain Bacteria; phylum Bdellovibrionota; class UBA1018; order UBA1018; family UBA1018; genus JBMSSC01. Next base: position 12,277 of record JBMSSC010000084.1, on the reverse strand, counting down.
ACGCGTCGAGTTAGCTCTGAGGCTCAGGCACTCGAGGGGAAAACCACACTCCTTCTTCAAATCATTGATTAGATTGACTCAATTGTTTGTTTTTAGAAGTGAGACCTATTATTTATTTTTTTAATTTAAAAAATGAAAAAAAATAAATAACAGATAAACTATACATATGATCCATCTTGCGCGTCTTTCATTTGGCTCTAGGAGTCTTCGTTTGACTTGGATGGGCACGGGTTGGTTTTTTTTGTTATCTCTTGCTTTATCCTCCTGTAGCTCACAATCTTCAGATTCAGGAAGTCAAGGGCAGGCTTGCTCGAAGGCGACCGTGAGTTCTTGGGAGCCAAACGTTCCAGGCGTCTCAAGCTCTCATCACGATGCCACGGTATCTCTGAGCTCGAGTGTGATCCAGGCTTCGGGTCCCGTCGTAGGACTCTCTGAGGGGATTTCAAATAAAGAAGTGAGCGTGAGTTTTAGTATGCCCGATGATTTGGGGGAGTTTGGCTCCATCACGCTTACGGCACAGGTCACCAACTTCCCTTCATCCTTATCCGGGAGTGCATTTGCCTACCTCGTTTCCCTTCACGATGGACAAAATGAGTATATTAATTTAGCCCGTTCAGGATCCTCGGGGGATTGCGCACAGGCGGGTTTTTATACTTGCTCCTCTGGATCGTGTGTGGTGAATCCGGACTGTAGCATCAATACACCCAGTGCCTACTTGGACCGAAACACCTGGGAAATCAGGCAAGGGGCTTTTTCTTCAGCCGAAAACTTACCCAGTGTGAACGTATTTCCAACCTGCAACTGGAGTGGAGGCACTGCAGGGAGTGCTAGTGATCCATCTTGCGCGTTTAATACCCATTTCTTCTCTTCCCTAACTTCTAAGAAACTGAGGTCAGGGCCCGGCGTCACCTACACGGCTAAGTATGTTCTGGTCGCCGATAGTTACGCTTCGGTTGGAAGTTCCTATACAGCAGGGCTCCAAGTTCAGGTGCTTAAAAAAACCTCTACGCGCGCCAGCTTCGGGGGTGTGCAGGGAGGCGCGATGGATTTAAATCTTGTTTTCGTGGGGGATAAAAATATCAAAGCCTCTCGGACTCAAGTAGGAAGAAGGAATTTAAACACGATTGTCAAAGCGGTTTCAGATTACTTTTCCCACGCTAACGTCGGAGTAAAAATTGGGGCCATTCATGCTTTCGAGTGGTCCTGTGTCTCAGGCGGAATCGATTACTCAACTTTAGATGTTTCCAGACTTTCAAATTTTTTTGTTACAGCGTCCTCTGCCCTTCCTTCTCAGTTCGTGAATCAGGCGGTGAACGTTTTTTTCGTAAGCCGCATCACGGATGCTGAGAGCTCTGGATCCAATTTAACGATCCTAGGGATTGATGGAGCGATTCCAGGACCTTTGATGAATGCAACAGCGGTCAGTGGTGTGGCTGTTTCAACGTTTGACGATCTGGATGTTTTGAATTCAAACTGCAGTGCTACGGCCTCCCTTTGTGCGCTCAATGAACAGGAGCCTGATTCATTTGAGCTCGGAGCAACCGTTGCGCATGAATTGGGACATTTTCTGGGACTGAATCACTTAAGTGAGTACGATGGAGAGACTCATGACTCGGTCAATGATACGCCCATCTGCACTGCAACCCAGAGTTTTATGGGCACTGGGCGGATTACCGTGAATTCCTGTCGTGTCTCAGATACCAATTCATTGGCTTCCACGGGAAATACCTGCTCGACCGTGTGTTCGTCCTATAATTCGAGTAGTGGGGTTTTTTGTCCTAATGCTCTGGAGTGTCAATTCAACTACATGATGTGGTGGACGACTAAGAATTTTTCAGCCTCCCAAGGAACTTCAGATGGGAATTTGTTCTCAGAGAATCAAGGGAAAGTTATTAATTACCACCCAATTGTGCAGTAATTTAGGGGTGTCGTTGCTCTGTTATTGGGTGAAACAGGATTCAGTGAGGAGGTGCGCTCATGAGTTTTAAAAAAAGGACCTGGATATTCATTTTTGGATGGATGGGGTTCGTTTGGGTTTTTTTTGAGGCGTCTTCTTGGGCGTTGAGTCGAGCGGAACTCCGAGAGAGTATTGAAAGTACGATTTCCATGCGGCACCCACAAGAAACAGGTGAGTGGTGGCAGTCGCTTGGGCCCTCTGCTCCTGAAGTGATGATCGAGATGATTCAGTCTGAGACGCGCGTTTATCGCAAAATTCGTTTGCTGGATGGCTTAGCCTGGTTTGATGATCCCAAGGTCGTTGAATTTTTAAAGCATTTTGCCGATGCTCATCCGGATACGATTTTAGCCCAATCGGCACTGAGCTCCCTTGCTCGATCGCAAGGAGAGAAGGAACGCAAGTTTTTAGAAAAAGGACTCAATAGCGCTGATCCTGGGACTCGCGCTCACACGGTGCATCTTTTAGAACAGATGAAGGCATTTCAGATGAACCGGAAGTCTCAGAATTCGCTTGGGGCTAAGCAGGAGCTTAATTCTCAAGATATAAATCCAAAACATATAAAAAATCAGGAATTCAGAAATTCTCGAGACCCCAAGTTAGTTCCTGGGAGAATCCAACGCCCCTCCTCTCGGTTTTTTTGAGTTGGGTTGGTGCCTCGGGCCGCGCACACGGGGAGTGAGAGCTTATGGAGGAAGGGGCGTTTTTCTGAGTCTCAAGCACTCTCAGCTGTGTTTAGCCGATTCAAGGCTGCCGTGAAAAGATTCTAAATGGTCTGTGACCGAAGAAATCCCACCAAGTAGAGGGATCCTGTGATGACGATGAGATCCTCAGGCTTTGCCTGGGATTGGATATTCCGAAGGAGGGCAAGCGGTTGGGGGTCATTGTTTTTTGCTTGCTGAAGCCACGGTCCGTACTCGGTAAGCCGCCTTCCTCGAAACGGCGTTTCCGTCAGGGAGATGGAAGTATCGGGGAGGCGAAACAAGGGAGCAAGCACGCCCTCTAAGTCCTTGTCTTTGCCCAATCCCAGCATCACATGAAGGTGGCGTCTGGGGTAATACTGCAAGAGCTCAATGAGGCTTTCAATGCCCGGGGGGTTGTGGTCTCCTGAAAGATAGATTGAGCAGGGGCTTTCATCAGCCACTTTCTCCATTCGCCCTGGCCAACGAACGTTTTGCAGGGCTTGAAGGTGATCTTGTGGGGGAAACCCTAATTCGTGAAACATGGTGAGAGCCGTGGAGGCGTTTTCGGCTGCGCGGGTGCCAGGAAGGCTGAGGGGAGCTTCCCCCCAGGCAGTCCGGAGCGTGAACTGGGGCTCGCGTTTTATGCCAGGCAGGTTTTCCCCTGGGATCACTTTCAATTCAAAGGGCTCTCTCTCTCGCCAGTGGCTGTGGGTCTTTTGTTGAACTTGTCGGGCCAACTGGCAAAGAGCCAGGTGTGAGGCTTCCGTTTCCTTGGGAAAAGGGGCATGCACGACTCTCGCTTGGGGTTGAACAATTCCAAACTTATTAGCAGCAATCTCCACGAGAGTGTTGCCTAATAGGTTTTGATGGTCATAGCCTAAGGCCGTAATGATGCAGGGGATATGGGGGATGGCATTGGTGGAGTCCCAAAGCCCCCCTAAGCCCACCTCAAAAATCGTATACTCCAGAGGAGGAAAAAGCTGGCCTGAGAAGAACAGCCAAGCGGCCATGAGGGTCAGGGTTTCAAAGTGGGAAAGGCCCAGATCCTCTGTCTTTTGGGCCACTTCCGCATAAGCAGCGCAGAACGCGTCTTGGGAGACGTCCACGCCTCCGATCCGAAAGCGCTCCGTGGTTTCCTCCAGATGAGGAGAGGTGAAGAGTCCTACTGTCTTTCCTGCGCTGAGCAGGAGGGCTTCGAGGAGGGCGCACACGCTGCCTTTGCCATTGGTTCCTGCCACTACGAGGGTGGTCTTGGGCTTGAATTGAGAGGGGTGGAGGATGCGAGCCAGTCCCTGCTTGGTGGGAAGGAGGCTTGGGGGGCGTTCCGGCATCACCGTGCGCGATTCAAGCTCTTGGACGACTTTCCGGTAGGAGGGGTTGAAGTTCATGGCGTCTTTCGGAGAGAGGTGGGGAAGGGGATTTGAACACTCGGAGTTTGGCCTTCGGGGTGGAACTGAGTGATCCCGTGGGTCAGAGCCCAGGTGCTCAGGGCTTTGGCGTGAAGGCCCGAGTTGTGGATACGTAGGTACTCGATGCCGCGTTGGGCTAAGAGGAGGGAGGCACTGAGCGTCTCAGGGTCTCGGTCTCGGCTCAGAGAGGCGCTTGGAAGAACGTTTAAGAAAGATTTTCGAGAGTGTCCGATCAGAAGGGGGACGCCTAGGTCATGAAGCTCGTGAGCGCGTCTGAGGATTTCAAAGCACTGTTCCGGGGTTTTTCCAAAACCGAGTCCAGGATCAAAAATGATTTGATCTGGGGTTAAACCTTCGCTTTTTAAGGATTGGATTTTCTCCTGGGCCCAGAGGCGCAGGGTGAGCAGGGGGTCTTCCTCGTGAGCAAGGGTCTCCGAGCGCACGGGTGGGACCGATAGGCTATGCATCAGGACGACCCGAGGGGTGTGGTGGTCAGAAGTGGGGGGCCGGGTGCGATTTAGAATCACCTCAAGCATCCTGGGGTTTCTAAGCCCACTGACGTCATTGATCCAATCGACACCCTGTTCTAGGGCTTGTTTGGCAACGCTGGGGTGGCGTGTATCCACACTGATTTGAGGAAAGAAGCTTGAATCCTGGGCTTTCTCTTTGAGTCTGAGCGTTTGCACGAGCAGGGGTTTAAGACGGCTCCACTCTTCTTCTGGCGAGATGGGGGTTGCTCCCGGGCGTGTGGACTCTGCTCCGAGCTCAAGCACACGGACGTGGTTTTGGAGATGGGTTTGGATTTGCTCGAGAGCTGCGGATTCGGATTGAAACAATCCTCCGTCGGAAAACGAATCAGGCGTGAGGTTTAAGATCCCCACGAGCTGGCATAAGGGGGTGGGAATGCGTTGGGTGGTTTGCTGTGAGGCTGAGGTTTGAGATTTCCAGCGTTGAGCATACTCACGAAGACGAAGGGTGCTACCGGGGGATTGCGGAGGGGAGATGGGCCAATCCGGGGTTAGCTCAGCCCAGGGTAAAAACACGAAGGGTCGATGGAGGGCCTCAGGGTGAGGGATCTGAAGGGTAGGCGTTTGAATTTGCCTGGAATCCATGTCAATCAGATCCAGGTCAATTTCTCGGGGAGCCCAGCGCCCGCGGTTTTGGCGTCCTAGCTTCAGTTCAATGCTCTTTAGGAGGCTTAAGAGCTCATGGGGGTCAAGCTTGGTCTCGCACAGAGCAACGGTGTTTAAGTAGGGTTGATTCCAGTGCTCCGGGGCTCCTTCAGGCAAAAGGGCCTGGGATTCGTAAAGAGGAGCAATTTTGAGAATTCGAAGCGTTTGGTGGATGCCTTGAGCTTTGAGTTCTCGAAGGGCTCGTTGGAGGTACTCCAGACGATTTCCGCAGTTGGTTCCAAGTCCAAGAACAACCATGAGACGCTTAAATCCAATCTCCTAGGGTAAAGATCGATCCGTTGTGAAGGTCAGCGATCGGTGGCTTTTCTTTTACAATCTGCACGCGCAGGGCTGCGGATGAGGGCAGGAGCGTTTGAATCGCTGAGTAGACTTCCCAGCCCAATTTTTCGATCAGATGAAACTCTTGGCCTAGGCAAACTCTACGAATCTGATCGGCCATCTGGGCATAACAAAGGGTTTGTTCCAAATCATCGCTAAAGCAGCCTTGGGGGAGTTTTTGGAATCTCACCTCGGCGTGGACGGAGACCCATTGGGGTGTGGCTCTCTCGTCTGCGGAACATCCTAAGTGGACAGGGAGTCTGAGGCCTGAAATTGCAACTGAGCTCAAAAGGCTGGTCTTTTTTGGATCCATTTCGGATGCCGTTGTCCTTGAATTTTAAAGTGGAGTCAAGCGCTATCCGGCAGGGAGGGTGGACAGGTGGGTCCCTGTCCACCCCTCAAGGTGGGTCGCATCCCGTTTTGGGGGCGAAGGTCGAGATGCAAGCGCACTGCCTTGAATTTCTCGGAGCTCAATCGATCCCTTTCACAGTCAGAGCAGTTCAAGGAGCGTGCCTGGGAGAAGGGGGTGCAGGGGGCCGTGGATGTCACAGTGGGTTCGGATGGGTCTCGTTTTTCTCTCAGACGTCAGTGGGGAGAAAAAAGCCTTCACTCCCGGGTCAATTTCTTCTGAAAAACGAGAGAGCCCAGATTATACTGAAAAAAGAAGGGAGTGGGACATGGGGAGTCTTCAACCAGCTTTTTTTAGACCATTTATCGACGGTGTGATTCACGTCTTTCAGGTGAACTGTCAGTTGCAGTTGACGCCGCAAAAGCCATTCATTCGAGGCTCGCGGCGTCAGCCCCGATTTGGCATCTCAAGCCGAATTGGATTGCAGAGCGATCGGTTTACAGGACATGTGGTGATTTGCTTGCCTGAGAAAATGTATCTCACGGCCATGAGCCATATGTTCGGTGAGTCGATTACCGAGATGACTCCCGAGCTGAGGGATGGTGCAGCAGAGCTACTGAATCAAATCTTTGGCTTTGCTAAGGTGGTTTTAAATGAGCAGGGAGAGACGCTTCAACCTGCGATCCCTGAAGTGATTTCAGGGGGGCAGCTTGAGCAGCGTCATGATCCCAGTGCGACTCAGGTGGTGGTCATTCCGTTTTTATGTCGAGAGGGAGAGGTGCACATCGAAATTAGTGCTCAAGTCTCTCGGTCTTCTCGCTCCCGCGGTGGACGGGGTGATTAACGATGGGATTTACCCAGACAAATGGATCTGTTGGATTGAGTCAGTTTGCTGATTTTTTAGGGAAATGATGAAGGATTGTAAAATTTTGGAAATCATGAAAATGGTGAGTCCAGATGGAATCGAACCATCGACCCATACATTAAAAGTGTATTGCTCTACCGGCTGAGCTATGGACTCACCTACATGATTTACGCTTTCGCGAAATTTCCTATGGGGTATCAGAGACTGAGCGATTGTGCAAGCAGGAATCGAGGAAAAAAGAAATCACCTGGGGATTTTAAATCGGCAGCACTTTTTTTAGGCGTCTAAAAACAGAGTCTCCTCCCGAGCAGGTCCCGTGCTCAGGATGCGGATCGGAACGCCTAAGTGCTTTTGGATGAAGTCCATGTAGTTTTGAAGCTCAATCGGAAGGTCATCTCGAGTTTTGATCTTTTGGGAGTCAAAGGTTGACCAACCCGGCATCACTTCATAGATGGGCTCCACTTTCTCTAAGTCTTCGACTGACGAGGGGAGGTCAAAAAACGTGGTGCTTCCCAGTTGGTAGCCCGTGCAAACCTTCAGATGATCTAAGCCATTTAGGACATCGGCTTTCATGAAAGCCAACCCCGTGAGTCCATTGACCTCAACGGCATACTTGAGGGCCACAAGGTCGAGCCATCCTGTTCTTCTGGGGCGTCCCGTGGTGGCTCCAAATTCTTGACCCACCTTTCGAATCCACTCTCCGGTGGCTTGCTCTGCGTCTTTCAATTCGGTTGGAAAAGGCCCCGCTCCTACTCGCGTGGTGTAGGCTTTAGTGATGCCCAGGACTTCGTCGATGCAGTTCATGCCCAGCCCTGAGCCCGTTAAAGCTCCAGGCGCAACCGTATTGGATGAAGTCACATAGGGATACGTCCCATGATCCACATCGAGCAGCGTGCCTTGGGCGCCTTCAATTAAAATGGGCCTTTGGTTTTGGATGGCCTCCATGAGTTGGAGTCTCACGTCGCTGACATAGGGTCTTAGTGCCTCTCCCAGTTTCACGCACTGAGCATACAAAGCATGAAATTCAATGGGAGCGGTGTTGAAGTGGGATTGAAAAAGCGTGTTTTTTTCTTCGAGGGCCTTTTGAAGTTTCGTTTTTAAAACCTCCGCTCGGAGGAGGTCCATCACTTGAACTCCGCGACGTGCCACTTTGTCTTCATACGCAGGGCCAATGCCTCGACCTGTGGTCCCAATTTTTCCTGAGGCCGCGCGTTCTTCGCGAAGCTGGTCTAAGAGTCGATGGTAAGGTAAAATCACATGCGCTCTTTCGGCGACGCGAAGCCGCTCATGAGGCGCATCGCCTAAGACTCCAGCTTTTTGTAAGAGCTCCACTTCTTGAAAAAAAACAGTGGGGTCAAAAACAACGCCATTGGCGATCAGACACGTTTTTCCCGGGTGAAGAATTCCGCTTGGAATGAGATGCAAGACCGTTTTTTTGCCTTGCACCACGAGCGTGTGTCCTGCATTGTTGCCGCCTTGGTAGCGAACGATGAGGTCTGCTTGGGCACTCAGGAGATCAACGATTTTCCCCTTTCCCTCGTCTCCCCATTGGGCTCCCACGACGACCCTGTTTTTGGTCATTTTTTATCCGCTTCTGAAAAAACGCGAAGCGCGGCTCCTACGCCTTTTCCAAACTCGACCAACGGATGTCCAAGCTCGTGGAGGACTAACTCCAATGCGGCCAGTCCCGTGGTGATGTCAAAAGGACCGCAGTACCCAAAATGAGAGAGGCGAAAGATCTTGCCCTCAAGCTCGTCTTGCCCTCCGGTGATGGTGACTCCATGCCGATTGCGCATGAGGGAGGGGATTTTCTTTCCATCTGGGATGGAGGGGGGAACTCGCACCGCTGAGACGGCAGGAGAGGGACTGTCTTGGGCAAAAAGGGTCAAGCCCAGTGCTTCGACCCCGGCTCGAGTGGCTTTGGCAAGCAGCGCATGACGGGCAAAAATCCCCTCCAGTCCTTCTTCGCGCATGAGTCTGAGGCTTTCATGCAAGCCTTGAATCAGCGAGATGGCCGGTGTCCATGCGGTTTGTCCCTTTTTTTGAGCCTTTCGCTCTTTTTTGAGATCAAAGTAGAACTTAGGCAGGCGTGAGATTTCGGCTTGAGCCCAGGCTCGCTCACTGAGGGCAATCATGGCAAGCCCTGGGGGGATCATCATGGCCTTTTGAGAACCCGTGATTAATACATCGATTCCCCACCGGTCCATGGGCAAATCAAAGACCCCACAGGCCGTAATCGCGTCGCATACGGAGAGCATTCCGGCTTCACGCGCAATTTGGCAGATCTCTTGGGTGGGCATTTGAACCCCGGTGGATGTCTCGGAGGCTTGAAATAAAATAGCCTTCGCTTGAGGATGGGCTTCAACCCCATGCCGGAGTGCCTGGGGTTGAATCGCATAACCTGGCTCCACTCGGATGACCTGAGGTTCTAAGCCAAACACCCGGGCTAACTGAGCCCAGCGCTCTCCAAACTTGCCGCCCTGAACAACAATCACTGAGTCGCCTGGAGAAAAGAGGTTGCTCAGAGCTGCCTCCATAGCGCCCGTACCTGTCGCGGAGAGGACTAAGACCTCTTGCTGAGTTTGAAACACGTATTTTAAGTTCTGCTGCACGTCTTCAAAGAGTTTCTGAAACCCGGGAGTTCGATGGTGAATGATGGGTTGAGCAAAAATGCCTAAGACGGATTCAGGGATGGGAGTGGGACCAGGTGCAAGTAAGTAGTGTTTTTTCAAGAGTGCATCCTCACAGGGCATCGGATCGATCGATGATTCGGCTTTTAGCAGCAGGGGTATTTAGTTTTTACCTGGCTTTCCGGAGCGTTTCTCTGCTTTTTGAACGATAATTTCGTCAATAATGGCTAAGGCTTCATGTCTTAAGTCGTTCTCAAAAATGAAGCGATAAAAGTTTTCCATATCGGGGTGATGTCTAAAGTTTTTAAACGAAGCGGACATCTCAGATGAATTCCCTGAGGCGGCTGCCAGGGCTGCAGCGTGGCCACTTTGAGCCGAAGAACGAGCGGCAACTTCTTCTTGCTGCTCTTCGAGTTCCTCGGCTTCGTCCAGTTGTGTTTCAACGGATTCAGCCGCATCATCACTGGAGTCCGTCTCGAGTTCGTCTCGGGCTGGGGCTTTGGTTTTTTTTCCAACAGCGGCCATCTCAGCTGAATCGGATCCTTTTTTTGGTTTTTTAGCAGCGGGTTTCGTGGCAGTTTTTGGGGTCATTTGAATCTCCTTCATTTCGTGAAGAGCTCTCCGGCCTAAAGACCAGAGCTTCCCGGGGATTAGCCCGGTTCGCGTTTCTCCGGGCTTGCAGTTTTCGGAATATCTCATCCTCATCTTGACTGATTCTGCCCTCTGCGCGCACTTTCCCACCTTCCGTGGGTGACGTTTTTAGAAACTTGTCATCTCGAACTCACGAAGCGCCAAGTTTCTAAAACCGTCTTCGTGCTTTCACAGATTTCACCCCCTCATCAGTTTTGCGCGATCTTTTGCTAACGGGGGAACTTTGTACCTGTGATATCAAAGAACGACCTTTCTTTTAACGCTCTCAAATCCGGAAGGCAAGCGCTAACCTCCCTCTGGAGAAGGAGGGTTGCGCGCTAAAATTCCGTAGCTGTGTAATTTATTGTAGAGCGTCTTGATCGTAATTTTTAACACCCGAGCAGTTTTGGTTTTATTACCATGATTGTGGGCAAGAGTCCTTAAGATATGATTTTTTTCCACTTCTTCTAGGGACAGCTCCAAGCCTGGGTCAAGGGCCTCAGTCGTGAGTCCTGCTGAACGAATCTGAAGCGGGATGTCTTGGGATCGGATTTCTGAATTTTCCGAGAGAATTTTAATGCGTTCCATCGTGTTTTGAAGCTCTCGAATGTTTCCAGGCCATGGATAATGCTGAAGAAGATGAAGGGCTTGGGGTTGAATGCGTTTAATGGAGTGCTTGGTCTTTCCAAACCGGGAGTTTTTCAGGAAGAAGTCAGCCAAAGCGGGGATGTCCTCTTTTCGTCTTCGGAGGGGGGGGAGGGGTAAAGTAATGGTGTTGAGACGGTAGAACAAGTCTTTCCTAAAGCGGCCCTGTTGGACTTCGGTTTCTAGGTCCTTATTCGTTGCGCTCAGGATTCGGACTTGGACTCGGATTGGGGCCTTGCCCCCAATGCGGTAAAACTCGCCTTCTTGCAAAAAGCGCAGGAGCTTGGATTGGATGCCGAGAGAAAGCTCTCCGATTTCATCGAGAAAGAGGGTGCCGCTGTGGGCTGCCTCAGCGAGTCCGATCTTTTGGTGCGTGGCTCCGGTGAATGCGCCTTTTTCATGACCAAACAGCTCAGACTCCAGCAGGGACTCTTGTAAGGTTCCACAACTCACCACCACATAGGGATGCAACGCTCGAGTGCTTCTGTTGTGCAGGCGACGTGCGATGAGCTCTTTGCCTGTTCCACTTTCTCCTTGAATTAAAACGGGAGCATCCGTGGGCGCAATCTTATCCACCATGGAGAGGATGTTCATGAGTGAGGGGCTTTGCCCAATGATCTCAGAACTCAGGTCGCTGGGTGGAAAAGACCCCGGGCACGCTTCGGAGGGAGGGGCGCTCAGGTTGACTCGGGCCTCCGCTTTTCGGGTTTGGGTGGGCGTCCTTGAAAAGCAAAGGGGCGAGGAGGAAAGCATCGGTGTGCGCTCCTTAAAAAGAAGAGTGGGCTCGCGTCCTGGGGTGGTCCGGGTGATGCGATCGCCGATAGAGTTTTGGGAGGGGGTTGAGAGCTTTCTTAATTCCAGAGCCGCAGCGAGGCTTTGGGCTAGGTATTCCAAGATGAAGCGCTCCCACTCGGTAGAAAAAGTAGGGCTCGTCGATTCAGGGCGAGGCTGATTTGAGGATCTCGCGAGGGGAGGAGAAAAATGAGTCCATTGGAGTATCCCCTCAAGCTCGGAGCGCAAGCCAAGAGGGATCTCCCACTCGAAGGTATCGGAGTCTTTGGAGAGTGTGAATCGGGGAGAGAAACGCTGGGAGGGAGCTTCTCGGGTTTGCCCGGGAGTGAAAGGAGAAGGGTTTTTCCAGCCCTGAGGAGAGCTTTGGGCCACTAAAACCCAAGTTGAGTTTTTCTGAGGGAGCCAAAGCCCGACGCTCACGGAGCTTCCTTCAGGGGCATGAGTGGCGATCAGATCCGTGATGGTCTGATAGAAGGGTTCTGTGGTCAGGTTTTGGAAGATTTGACGCACCACCCAGTGGGCTTGAACCCATCGATTTTGGAGTTGAGTCTCGATGGGAGTGAGTGTTGATCGAGGTGAAGTTCTGATGTGGTTTTTCAACATGATCCCCCTTGGCTTGACAGTAAACGGCAATTCATAGTTTCTCACTCTGTTTTTCAAGGGCCCCAGTGATGAGGCTGATCCAAAGTATCCTGCTTGCCCCTCTCGACCAAGCCTATCTGAGGCTAGGAGATGAAAGATTGTATTTGTTTTTTCCCCTTTTAGACACTATCAATTGTGTGCTGAGTTTGGATTGAGTTGAAAATGAG
>JBMSSC010000083.1:0-12571 GCA_049424145.1 Bdellovibrionia bacterium | reverse complement strand
CACCTGAAAACCATACTTCAACAGAGCCCCGAGTCCCACCGTTTCAATCACCTTCTGGGGTGACGCAAGCAGGTTACTTAAAAAGTCTGGAAGACTGGCTCCCAGGTAGGCGTAATAGCGATTAAAATAATTCTTATCCGCCGGATGACCCATGGTCTCAAAGGCAAGAAAGCCCAAGAAAAGGGCGATTGCAGCGCCTACCCTCAAGACGAAGAACCCAAGCTCTCCGAAAGTCCACTTGCGCTTCTTCCCATCCAAAGCACACCAAATGAGAAATCCCAATGCCAAATTGAGAAGTAAAATTTCCTTTGCTGCAGCTGCGCCTAAAAAAAGACAAAAAACTAAGGCTCGGAGAAACCTAGGCTGCTCCCAAACTGATGGACTCCGACCGCCGCGCAACTCATCGGTTAAGGAATGGACATGTTCACTGCGGTAGTAAAAATACAGGGCCCAGGACAGGAGAAAAAAATAAATCGCATTCTCATGAAACCCCCATCGAAGATTTCTCCAAAGACTCTCAAATCCTAGAATAAAAACCACGGTCGCACCTGGAAGAGAAGAAGCTAGGGCGGGATCGGACTCAGACAGCCGCTCAGCCAGACGAACCCAGGCCCAAGCTCCACCCCACAACAACACCCCCTGAATCACAGGAAGAAAATAGACACTCCCCCCGCTCATCTGAAAAAAAGGCAGAAGCAGGGCCAAAGCCACCGAGGAGTGATCCGTTAAAAAGTTCTGAGCCCCACTGATGGAGCTATGAAAGCCTAGGCCCTGAGACAAACTCCAAAGCACTTGATGAAAAATCCCCACATCATACAGAGGCACGGCGAGCACCTGCACTTGAAGAACAGCTAAGATCATGGCCCAAAGCATCACTCCCAGAATCACCCCTCGCCTCACCCGTGGACCGCCCAGCGCCTGAGCGCCTGCCTGAATCAAGCGAAACCAATGGCTCTGGGCAACCCAATGGGGTCGAAAGAAAAAAACGATTCCAGAGAGGAGAATCACCGCTCGACGCAAATCAGCCGCATGCTTCAGAACCAGTCGCCCGTGAACGGAGACACCACCGCAAAACCCAATGAGAAGCAGAAGAAAACAAAGACCATCAAACACTCCCACCCCAAGACGGACAGTCCGTTTACCTGACTCACCCGGGATCCCCTCCACGGGCTTAAGTGAAAGCCATTTTCTTATGCTCTGTGGAGCTCTTAGCATCTCTCGATTTCCTCCTCGGATCCTCTTCGTTTCGCAATGGACCTAGTACCCATCGTCTCTCGACCTACCATACGACACAACACGGGAAACTCCTGCAGCCATTTTGTCTCAGATCTTAGGAGCTTGACAGGGGGTTGGTCCGTTTGTATTTAATCTGGACCTTCGTTTTTTAATCTCTTGAAGAACTCATGGCGTGGAAAACAGTCAGATTCCAGCACGGCCCATGAATCGATTAAAAACCGAATGGTTGAAGTCTGGAATAGACCTCTTTTTGTTTGACGATTCTTGACCGAAAGGCGGAATCAAAAAAAGAGTCCAACTTCAGTCAACCTTCGGCCTACTTTGTGAACTGAGTTCGGGCACATGAGCGTGGGCAGAAATAGAGCCTGAGCCGTATCCCTCCAAGCGTCGAGGGGGGAGCGATTCAGGGATAAAACGCACAGGACTCTTGCGAGGATCCAAGGAGCTTTGAGTCCTGTGTTGCAAAAAAGTCTCAAAAAGGGAGCAGTCCATGATGAATCCAACAGAAAAACGATTTGAAAACTTATTTGCAGGAAAGACCGGCCTCATTCTCGGCGTGGCCAATGAGCGGAGCTTAGCTTGGTCCATTGCTAAGGAACTTCATCAGGGAGGAGCCAAGCTTGCGTTTAACTTTTTAGGGGAGTCTTTAGAAAGACGAGTGAGACCTCTGGCGGAATCCGTCCAAGCTGAAATCATTGAGCCTTGCAATCTTTCGGATGACGCTCAGATTGATGCGCTGTTTGAAAAAATCAAGACTCGCTGGGGACACTTAGATTATCTCATTCACTCCGTTGCTTTTGCCAATAAAGAGGACTTAGAAGGACGATTCGTCGATACTTCACGTGCGGGGTTTCAGCTGGCGTTGGACATCAGTGCTTACACGCTCGTGGCCACGGCAAAACGCGCTGAACCTTTGATGGAAGGCAGAAACGGCTCGATTGTGACCCTAAGCTACTATGGCGCCGAGAAGGTAGTCCCCAACTATAATGTCATGGGTGTTGCGAAGGCCGCATTGGAGGCCAGTGTCCGCTACTTAGCCTATGATCTGGGGTCCAAGAAGATTCGGGTCAATGCGATTTCAGCGGGTCCCATTAAGACCCTGGCTGCTGCTGGGATTAAGAACTTCAGATCCATGCTCTCGTCGGCGGAGGAGAAAACCCCGCTTCATGAAACCATTGACGGCGAAGACGTGGGAACGCTGGCTGCGTTTCTCTGCTCTCCGATGGGAAAACACATCACCGGCTCAACCTTGTATGTGGATAGCGGTGCCCACATCATGGGCGCCTAATGCAGACGGAACTGCATCGGCATCTGGATGTTTCCCTGCGACTCAGCACGCTTTTAAGGCTCGCTCAAGAGCGGGGGTTTGAGGCTCAGAGCACGAGTCTGCAAGCCTTTGAACAAAAGCAGGTCCTAAGAAAGCCTCTATCGAATTTGAGTGAGGTCTTAGCGCAGTTCACCTTATATCAGAAGGTATTGGATCGGCCCGAGGTGATTGAGCAGGTGGGATTTGAAGCCGTGGAGGACTGCTTTAGGGAAGGAACCCGAAAGGTGGAGTTTCGCTATAGCCCTGAGTTTGTGAGCGAATTTAGCCGACTCTCCTTTGAAGACGTGCTGTTGGCCTTTCGTCAGGGAATTCAACGAGGAATCCAGCATTACCCAGAGATGCAGGCAGGGTTAATCTGTATCGCCAGCCGGGACTACGGGGCGGAGCGAGTGGATCAGACTGTGGATTTTTTCCTACGGCACCGAGATGAGTTCATTGGGCTGGATCTCGCTGGAAATGAGGCTCAATTCCCTTGTCGACTCTTTGAATCGTCGTTTCAGAGGGCTAAAAAAACTGGAGCGCGCATCACCGTGCATGCGGGCGAGGCCAGTGGACCGGAAAACGTCTGGGAAGCCTTGGAGCTTCTAGGGGCCGAGCGCATTGGTCATGGGATCCAGAGTTTTCAAGATCCCCTGCTCATTGAGGAGCTCAAAACTCGGAAGATCTGCCTGGAGATGTGCCCCACGAGTAACTGGCTCACTCAAGCGGTACCCAGCCTCAAGGCTCATCCGCTTCCTCTGGCTTTAAGGGCTCAGGTCCCCGTCTGCATCAACACGGATGATCCGAGTATTTTTGGGGTGAGTCTACCGCATGAGATTCAGGTGGCTCGAGAGGAAATCGGCCTGACGCAAGCCGAGGTGGAGGAATGTCAGCAAAATGCTTCCCACCACAGCTTCCTCCCCTGAGAAGCTCCCTGGAAAGCTGATTAAAAAAAAATTCAAAAAAAGTGTTTTTTTCTCTTGTCAGCTGACATCGGATCGGATAACTTGCGCTCAGTTTCCATGGGGACTCCCACTTCCCCCCCCCACACACTGATGGGGTTCCCGTGGCGATAAAGGACCTTGAGGCTAGCTCCTCCGGGTCCTTTACTGCTTTTAGGGGTCTACTTTTTCCATCTGAACTTTGTCAAAAGCCTTTCCTCCGGTGTACACTGAGCAGCGATGACTCAAAACGAAACTACCCACGGCGGATGGATGCCCCATGAACCCTTGAGTCCTAAGGTTTGGCTCCTCCTGAGCCTGCTTGGCCTCAGTTGCAGCTCGCTTCCCGCCCCTCGATTTACCCCTCATTCTTTTCCCAAAGGAATGGCCTTTATTGGCCCGGTCAAGCGCCCGTATGAGGTGCTAGGAACCGTGCGCTCGCGCGTGGAGTTCATTTCCCTAGACGACCAACACGAGGAGGGGGATCTCTGTCAGAACGCATTTAACGAGTCGGTGGAGACCTTAGTGAAGCTTGCTCAAAAAAAAGGAGGGCAAGCGGTCATCGATGTTCGATCCGTGGTCTTCTTAGAAGATGGACGGCGAGAGACCTACCCCACACCGGAGTGCTCGGACGATGGAGCGGAAGGACAGATCCTGACCCAGGCAACGGCCATTCGCTGGAAATCCACTAAAAAACCTGAAGAAAAACAAGACCTTGATCTTTCACTTTAAGGGCGGAAGTGTTTTTTCTTAAGTTCCACCCCGGATTCTTCCGAAAACCCCCATATGAAACCCATTTTATTTCCCCATCGCGAAGATGAGCCTTTATTTTCCTCAAAATCCCAAGCCATGATCACCGTGTACCACCGGATTGCGGAGTTGAGGCATCAGGCTTTAAACGAACACCAACCCGAACCCCTCGTGTTCATAGAAAGCCCCCTGGGAGCTCCTCATGAGAGCCTTGCTCGAATGATCCATCAAGGCTCACGAAGGGCAGAACAGCCGTTTATCGCCCTGAATTGCGCTCTCCTGGAATCGGACGGGGACTTTGAGCGCACCCTCTTTGGAACGGAACAAGTCACCCCAAATGGGCACCAGATTGAGCGGGGACTTTTTGAAGCCGCATCCGGAGGAACGATCTTTTTAGAACACGTGGAAAAACTTCCTCTTTCCATTCAAAAGCAACTGGAGCGCGCCTTAGAAGGCCAATCTTTTCAACGCATCGGGGGATTAAGCCGCATCCCCATGAACCTGAGAATGATCACGCAATCCCCTATGGATTTAAGCACCCAGGTTCAACAAGGCCAATTCTTAGGCGGTCTATACCACCGTCTTTGCTCCGTTTCCCTGATCCTACCCGCTCTTTGCGAGAAAAAAGAAGACCTCCTCCCCTTGGCTCACTTCTATGGCAACCTCGCTTTTCAAGCTCTAGGAAAGCCCTTCTCAGGATTCTCCCCTGAGGCCGAGCAGGTGATCTTAGAATACCCCTGGCCCGGCAATGAACTGGAAATGAAAAGCGTCTTTCAGCGTGTTTCATTGCTCCAATCCGGAAAAACACCGCTACCTCCCCATGGCTTAGGACTCCCCACCTTAACCCTCTTAAGCCCAACCTCTTCCTCACTAGAACAACCACCGACCCGATTACCCCTAGCTCAGCGCGAGCTCGAACCCCTCATGCAGCTTAAAAAACAGTGGTCCGATTCATTCGAACGGCAGTACCTCACGACACTCCTTGAAAAAACCCAAGGCAACGTGACCCATGCCGCTCAGAAAGCAGGCCTAGACCGAAGCAACTTCTTAAGACTTTTAAGAAAACATCAGATCAAAGCCAGTGCTTTTAGAAACCCGAAAGTAAAAAATTCAACCCCCGCTCCCACAGAGCTCAATCGGGCAGCCTAAGCTATGATTCACCTGCGACGCAGTGCTAGAAATGCCATTCTTCTAGGAGCCCTCATGGTTCCGTTGAGTTCTTGGGCCCAATTACCCGGGGGCCAAGAAAGGAAAGAATCCCGCGCGCTTGAGAAAAAGCTCTTCTTTGAAAAGATGGCCTATGAAAACCAGCTCAAAGCCTGGATGATGCCCAAGAGCCGAGACCCCGCCTCGGCTGAAAGTCTAGCCGAAAAGCTCTCTGAAACGTCTCAAGCAAGCTCAGCTCTGCAGAAACTCCAATCCATCACCCAGTCCCCGCTCGCACAAAAAATTTACCCCATCCTCATGCGGCCAGATACCTTTGAGAGTTTATTTGTGATTCAAAACCATCCTGAGGCTAAAAACCTCTGGGTCTATGAACTGATCACTGTTTTACTGGGATTTTTAATCAAAGTCTGGCTCTCCGCTCAAATTCAGTGGGCCATTCCTCGCCTCATCATTCGAGGACTCGTTAACCTTGGAATCATTCTATCCACAAGCGTCTTAGCCCCCTACTACCTTTTTGGGCCACCCTACTTAAAAATCGTTCGGACTTTCCTTGAAATCGGAAAAGTGATCCTCAATTTCCTAATTAATCAATAAACTCTGCTCATTGAAAAATCTGCCCAATGACCCAGGCAAAACGACATGCGCTTTGCCTGGCCTGAATGAAAAAAATCGAAAAAGAGAAAAAAAAGAAAAAAGAACCGCAAGCCTACGGCCTGGTTCAGGCTCTAAGGCTCAATGTATTCAAATTGCTGCTTTTGATAATTTCGAAGAGTCCACTTTTTACCCTCCCGCTTAATCACGTACTCTGGGAGCAGCGGAATTTTTCCCCCACCGCCCGGAGCATCGATGACGAAGTGAGGAACAGCCATTCCGCTGGTCCAGCCGCGGAGATTCTCAATGATGTTCAAGCCCACTTCCACTGGAGTGCGGAAGTGACTAATTCCCTGAGACATATCGCATTGAAAAATATAGTAAGGCCTCACACGCATCATCAGAAGCTTGTGATTGAGTTCTTTGACAATCTCGGGCTGATCATTGATTCCCTTTAAAAGCACCATCTGATTCTGAATCAAGCAACCCGCATCCGCTAGACGCGCACAGGCATCAAAGGCCTCCTGCGTGCACTCCTTCGGATGATTAAAGTGCGTGTGAATGAACACGGGATGGTATTTCTTTAACATGTTTGCAAAATTTTGAGTCACTCGCTGAGGCAGGGTCACCAGGTTTCGAGTGCCCAGACGAAACACTTGAATGTGATCCATGGCTCTGAGCCGCGAGAGAATGTACTCCAATCGATCATCGGAGTTCGAGAGTGGATCCCCGCCTGAGATCACCACATCTCGAATCTCAGGATGAGCGGCAATGTAGGCCAACCCGTCTTCGAGCTGCTGATTGGCCGCCGACGAGGAGGGATCAGAGACTTTTCTTTTGCGCGTGCAGTGACGACAGTAAACCGGGCAGTTATGGGTCGTATAAAAGAGAACTCGATCTGGGTATCGATGCGTGATGCCAGGAACGGGCATGTAACGCTCTTCGGCCAGAGGATCCTCAAGCTCCATGTCTAAAACCGTAAGCTCACCTTTTTTCGGGACGGACTGAAGGCGAATGGGACAGTTGGGATTTTTAGGATCAATCAAGGAAGCATAGTAGGGCGTGATCCCCATGTTGAAGAGCTCATGAGACTGAGCAAACGCTTCGCGCTCCTCAGCGGTCACTTCAATGACCTTCTCTAAGACCTCCATGGATTTGATTCGCTTTTGCTGTTGCCAGGCCCAATTGTTCCAATCTTTCTCTTCGGTCTGACTCCAGAGAGCCGGACGAGGAGCGGGTTGAAAGCGATCTCGAACGTTATTTTTTGTGACAATCGGATAAGCCATAAGGACCCCAAATTTTGCTAATTCTCATTTTTTCCCGACACTGCCAGAGAAAAAAGAGGTTGTAAAATCCTAAAATTTTCAAACCAAAAGAATGGATTAATCATCTCGTTTAAAATTCGAGCTACCTATGCTTTAGGCTACCTCAATTTTGCCCCAACACTCAAGAGCGAAAGGCTAGCAGTTCTTGCACCCGGACTGCGGCTTCTTATGGAGACCCGAGAGCTTTCTCACTTGAAACGCAAGCTTCACAGCTCCTTGCTTCAATAAAAATTGAGACAACCAATCCCCGAGCTTCTTCCCCAGAAGTTTAAAAAAAAGAAGCAGCGCAGCAAGAGTAACAATGGATAGAGCTACGGCCTCTTGAAGTCCACTCATGGTCCGTAACCCAAAAAGCAAGCCAGCTGGTAAACCCCAAACGACGCCAAGTAAGCCAGAACGGTCATGTAGCTAAACATCACCACGGGCCAGCGCCAGGACTGCGTCTCTCTTCGCGTGACCGCCAAGGTCGAAAGACACTGACACGCAAGCACATACCACACCAGAAGGCTTAAGGCTGTGGCCAAGCTCCAATCCTGAGCCAATTTCCCGCCGAGCACTTGAGCGAGATCTTCGTTTCCCTCCACCGCATAAACTGTGGCCAAAGAGCCAATCATCACCTCTCGGGCTGCAAACCCGGGCACTAGCGCCACGGCAATCTTCCAGTTCAAGCCAATGGGTCGAAGCAAGGGTTCAATGGCTCGTCCAAAGGTCCCCGCATAACTGTACACAATCGCAGGCTCCGTGGCATTCAAAGGAGGCTTGGGATAGGACACCAAAAACCACAGCAGAATCGACAGCACTAAGATGACAGAACCGGCTTTTTGAACAAAAAGCCGGGCTCGCTCCAAAAGAGACCGAAGGATCGTTTGCAACTGAGGCACCTTATAGGTCGGAAGCTCAAGCAGAAGCGGTGGAGTTGCCCCGGGAAATAAGAACCGTTTAAACACCCAAGCCATCGCAAGCGCAGCCACAACGCCTGCACAGTAAAGGCCAAATAGAACCAGCCCCCTCAGGCGAATGGGTCCATAAACGGAGTGATCCGGAATGAACGCTCCAATGAGCAAGGAGTAGACAGGCAGCCGAGCCGAGCAAGTCATCAACGGCGCCACTAAAATAGTCGTGAGTCGGTCTCTTCGGTTCTCAATGGTCCGCGTGGATAAAATCCCGGGAATCGCACACGCCATAGAAGAGAGCAGGGGTAAGAAAGCCCGCCCATGCAAGCCCACTCGATTCATCAGACGATCCATTAAAAACGCCGCTCGCGAGAGGTAGCCTGAGTCCTCTAAAATCGCAATGAGCGCAAAAAGAATGAGAATCTGGGGTAAAAACACTAAAACCGACCCCACCCCCACGATCACTCCATCCACAAGAAGGCTTTGCAGGGGACCAGGTCCTAAGGCTCCCGTCACTTGCTCTCCCACCCAGATCATGGCACTGCGAATCGCATCCATGGGCGCTGCAGCCCAAGCAAAAAGGGCTTGAAACATGAGGGCCAAAAGAAGCCCTAAAAGCAGAGTACCCCAAACGGGGTGAAGCACGATGCGATCCAGACGATCGGTCCAAAGGGAGGGACCCGGGGATTGAAGCACGGCTTTTTTTAAAATGCGATCCACCTGAGCAAAACGCTGACGAATCTGATCGGAGGACTGAGAGCGATCCCGGGTCTTTTGCTCAAGTGGACTTGAAGGCAAAGAACGAGCCTCCCTGTCTTCAGGGAGCTGCACTTGAACACGATGAATCAACTCGATGATCCCTTGCTTTCGGACGGCCACCGTGGACACCACAGGCATCCCTAATTCCTGAGCTAAAACCTTGAGGTCCAAACTCTGGCCCCGCCCTTGGGCTAAATCCACCATATTGAGAGCCAGAACCAAGGGAATCCCAAGCTCCTTGACTTCTAAAATCAGGCCTAAGCCCCGCTCCAAGTTCGTTGCATCCACCACGGCAATCAAAAGCGAGGGGATTTTCTCAGTCGGGTGGTTCCCCAAGAGCACATCACAGGTGATTTGCTCATCCATACTCAAGGCATCCAGGCTATAGGTCCCCGGCAGATCCAAGAGTTGAACCCTTCTGCCGTCCGGGAGGTTCATCTCCCCTTCCTTCCGCTCCACGGTGACGCCTGGGTAGTTGCCAACCTTAGCATTGCCGCCGGTGAGGGCATTAAAAAGGGCTGTTTTTCCGCAATTGGGGTGACCCACTAAAGCCACCGTTGGCACACCACTTGACCCATCAACCACTGCTGCTCTCCTCAGACCACTCCACCCAGATCATGCTGGCCTCTGCTCGTCTTAAAGCCACTAAAGCCCCCCGAACTCGAACCACAATGGGGTCCCCCCCAAAGGGCGCCTCGTGAAGCACCTCTACCCAAGAGCCCTCCACAAAGCCCATCTCTAAAAGCCGGTTCACCCGCTCATGGGGCGTAGACGGGCCCCCAACTCTTCGAATGAAGGCTTGGGTGCCTTTTTTCATCTCCCCTAAGGGACGGGAAGTGGGATTGGATTGACTCATACGCCTCTTATACACACAACCGAAAGGCGAGCCAATTGTTTAGCTTAAAAACGGTGAAATCCAGTTCTGACAGCGCTCCCACAGCTTCGCTCGATCCTGGGGAGACTCCACCGTCCAGGAGAACAAATAAGGAGGAACCTCCTTGCGATCCAGCCAGAACTTGCCCCGATGGTCTTGAATCCCAGGACAGGCAGCCAGCCAAACGATCGTATCGGCTCCTTCCTCAGGGGTTCTCAGACGCCCCTGCATCCACTTCCAAAATCCCGGTAACGACTTCTCCACCCCAGGGGTCGCAGCCCAGCCCGGATGCATGCAAAACAAGGAGACGGAGGAGTCCTTCAGGCGTTCAGCCCAAAGCTCATTTAAGATCACTTGAGCACGCTTGGTGTTGGCATAGGCTTTCACCCCATCAAAGGGCTCGCGCTCCCCATTCAGTTGCTCCAAATTGAGTCGCTGCAAGTACATCCCACCTGAGGAGACCCAAATCACACGGGCTGAAGGGGACTTTTTGAGCCTGGGCAAAAGAAGCTCCGTCAACAGATGAGCCCCCACCACGTGAGTGGCTAAAGTCACCTCAAGCCCCTGGGGGGTTTTCTCCAAAGCGGGAGCAATCAGCCCAGCGTTATGAATGAGGACATCCACCCGTTGCTCGCTCCAACGATCCACAAAGGCTCGAATCGAGGATAAATCCGAATGGTCCACGGGCTCAAAAAAGACGGACTGCGGGTGTCCCTCTTTTTTTAAAAGCTCCAGAGCCTTTTGCCCCTTTTCCAGGTTTCTACCCGTGATGGTAACTTTTGCCCCGAGGCGCAAAAGCTGCTGCGCAGCAGCAAACCCCAGACCTGAAGTCCCTCCGGTGATCAAACACACCTGAGACCTGAGATCGACGTTCAAATCCTCAGGGTTAAAGCGCCGCTGATGGCGTTTAAACCCTGAGCGATCAAAGGAGTAATAGATACTCCGATCCAGAAGGCACTCCATGGGCTGAGAATCCAGTAAGGGTTGAATCAGACGCTGAAAAATCATAATCACTCCTCGTGCAAAAAGTTAAGGTAGGTCAGAGTTTACTTTCCTTTTCTGTCCAGGTGCATGTGGTATTTGTCGCAGGATGCCGAAAAAAACCTTTTGACCCAAGAGATTCTGAGCTTCATGGGTTCAAGATATTTGTAACTCCGTTGAGGCGGATTGAAAAGAGTGCGACGGTGAGGAAGTCCAGGTCCCACTGATCATTCACATCCGCAGAATCACGCTCCTCAAAATTCATTAAAAAACGCTCGAGACCCGCCTGACGATCTGGACAAACGCCAGACCCAGGCTCTTTTGGATTGCTTCTCCCTTGAAAAGATGATACCTCCAGATAAATTATTTTTTTAATAAATTTTTTTAATTTATTAAAGTTTCTAAGAACTCAAAAAAAGGGGCACTTTCTGGGGCACTTTCTAATGATAAGTTTAAAATTTAAGTCCGTGAAGCATCTAAGCTTCATCTTTTTCATCACCGGAACCCTGATCCTCATGGAAGGAGGCACTTCGTTCTGTTTCGCACAACCCCTCATGATCGAGCAACCGCTTGAGCCTTCCTCAGATGAAAATACCGGTCATGTTAGACCCAACGAAGTCTTTATCGGGGATGCAACGGCAATCTTTTCCAAGAGCCAACCCGGGGTCTATATTTCAGTCGGAACTGAGCGCGGGTTTATCGGCGCAGCTCTTTCAAATGCAAGTCGCCTCATCCTGGTTGATCTCGGCCGAGACGTGATTCGCTTTAACCGAATCAATACGGGATTGCTAAAGCTCGCTCACGATCGTCAGGACTACATTTTTCTTCGAAACGAGGCCTCTGCCAGTGAGTGGATGAGAAGAAGTGCCGCTTTGGCGGAAAACGATTCAGCGAAGCCTGTTCTTCAGGATCCGGAAAATTGGAATTGGTGGTCAACCCTCGTCAATCAACACGAGATCTTTCAGGCCCTCAAATCCCCTTACACGGAGTGTGGCGAAGGAATGATTCCGTTTGAGAACGCAAGTTACTTAATCGACAACACACTCTTTCAAAGACTCAAAGATCTTGCAACTCAGGATCACATCGAATCCCACGTTTTAGACTTAGGCGATTTACCCAGTGTTGACTCACTCTCAAAATCCTTAGCCCGATCCAATGAATCCATTGGCGTCCTGGATTTGAGTAATGTTTGGGATGGGGCCTATCTGGGTACCCAGGGAGTAACCGAGCTCATCCAAAGCTTCGAGGAGAATATGCGTCCAGATTCCATCATTTTACAGACCTCAATGTCAAACCCGGTGCACGGGTGGTCGTATCACGGACTGACTTTTGAATCCTTAAAAAATGCAGGAAGTTTTTTTGAAAGGATCGAAACCTTATACGACAGGCTATCTGATGAAAAGTCATTATGGAATATTTTAGCGACTTTCAATGGAGTAGTTTTGAAAGTCCTCAGTGAAAACGCCATTCACTGTTATCAGTCTCAAGGCGTAAGGGTTCCTGAGGTTCGAAGTTCGATCTCAACGGATCTCTATTCTCCAGAATTCGCGGGTCAAACCGCGCAATTCTAAAGCCGTTTAAGAATCACTCTCTGTTGCAAACTGATCAGCTGTGCACCCAGAAAAAACAAGACTTCCTGAGGTGAGCCAAAAACATCCCGGGACAAGCTTTATTTTTTAAACCCTGGATCATCGCACTTCGCGGAAGGTCCAGTTTTAAAAAATTACGGGAGAGTCTCCCAAAACAAC
>JBMSSC010000082.1:0-12827 GCA_049424145.1 Bdellovibrionia bacterium | reverse complement strand
CTGGTGAACCCAAGCCTAAGCGCTCTGATCTCCCAATCGGCAAGCTCCACGGAGCAGGGAGCCACACTGGGTCTCTCGCAGGGACTGGGGAGCTTGGCTCGAGCCACGGGCCCGTTCATGGGACTCCTTACGTTTGCTGTCCACGCAGAGCTTCCCTACCTGATTGCAAGCAGTATTTCAGCCGTTCTCTTAGTGCTGTGTTTGAGGCTATTTTCTCAAAAACTGAAGCAGACCGAAGCGCGACCGCTGCGCACTCCTCTGCCCTGAGTTAAGGGAAGAACTCCCAAACCGATCCCGTCAAATTCAAGGATACACGGCAACCCGATCTCTCAGGTTAGTGAAAGAAAATCAGTTCGAGACTGAGACGAAAAAAACCGAGTTCTAAAACTCTTCATCATCCATTTCTGCATCGTCTTTGGATCGACCTGCTTTGGGATCCATGGGCTTTCCTGAGAGGCTTTCATTGACTTCGTTTCTTAAGACCTGTGAGGGACGAAACGTCAGGACACGACGAGCACTGATCTCAATGCTCTCTCCGGTTTGAGGATTACGGCCCACACGGGAGCGTTTCTCACGCACCACGAAGTTGCCAAAGCCTGAGATCTTAACTTTATTGCCTTTGGCTAAACTCCCCTTCAAGGTATCAAAGACCATTTCCACTAGGTCTGCAGCTTCTTTTTTGGAGAAACCGACTTTTTCATACAAAGCTTCCACGATATCTGCTTTGGTCATCGCCACTGGAGCCTCTCCTCTTTTCTTATCTTAAAATGAATCATTACTCTTTTAATTATAGTACATTCATTTCAAGTTGTTGACTAGAGGTTCCTCACAGAGCTCTTAAACGCTCTTCAGCTATGAAAAAAACGTGACACCTGTTTTCAGGCACTCTACCGCTGCTCTACGCCGAGCTCCTTCTTCCAAGACTCCACGATTCGACGAGCTGCCTCTTCGGTCTCAGTTTCCTGAAGACTGCGGGTTTCATCATAGAAAGTCACGCGTACGGCCACACTCGTCATCCCCTCAGGAACCGGCGCCCCTCGGTAAATATCGAAAACCTTAGCCACTTTTGCAATGGGCTTGCCCGACTTCATGGCTAATTGACACAACTTCTCGGAGGTCACCTCACTTTTTACCAACAGAGCAAAGTCTCGCTCCATGGAGGGGAACTGGGGCCAAGGCTGAAACACCGGCACGGCTTGCGGATCTCGTGAGAGCTTTCGGATCGCTGCCCAGTCCAATTCAGCCATCCAAAGCGGCGCTCGACACTTAAACTCCTTGGCTTTGGCTGGATGAAGGAGACCGAAATACCCTGCCACCTGATTGCCCGCCAAAACTTCAACGCTTTGACCAGGATGAAACAAACGAGAGAGAGAAAATAGCGGATGAGCCTCATTCACGCGCGAGGCACTCAAGGGCTGATAGCGCACTCCACGCGATCCTAAATCCGTCAATAATCCGTCAATGATCGCTTTCAGATCATAAAAGTCCACTTCCCCTCGCTCAGCCCGAAGGCCTTCCGCATAGCGGGGACCCGCCAAAACACACGAAAGCTTCCAGGCCTCAGCCACCGACGTCTCCATCCGGGAGGGAGCATGAACTCCCCCAACCCCTGGCTTTTCAGCCTCGGTCGTTGCTGATGAAGCTGCCTGCTTGGCTTCAAACGTAGGTCTCAGCTCAAAAAGACGAATCGCCAAGGGCTCAGAGCCAAAGTGATGATTCCAGTTCTGCAAAGCATTCTGAAGGAGCCCAGGAATGAGCGAAGGGACCAGCGCCTCATACTCCTCACTTAATGGATTTTTAAGAACGACCGAGGACTTCATCCCCAAACGAGCCAAGGCCTCGCAGGAGGTGAACGCAAAATTCACCGTCTCATGGAGACCGGAGCAAACCAAAGAGTTCTTGGCCACATTCAATCCGGAGATTTCCTTTGCCGCTGAGGCACCAAAGACGGGGGAACTCGACAAAGCAGGCAGAGTGGAGGCAATGGCGTCATAGCCTATGGAGCGGGCCACTTCCTCAGCTAAGTCCTCCCGAATCTGAAGATCTAACCGATACGACGGCGGAGTAACACTCCAGAGCGAGTCTTGGATTTGGATCTGACAATCAAGCCCTGTGAGGATCTCCTGAATTCTCGCAGGAGTCAGGGGAGATTCCTGTCTTTCAAAGCCCAAAAGGTCATTGAGAAAATGAGGCGCCAAAGGAATCACCCGATTTACGGCACGATTTGGGTCTCGAGAGGGTAAAAACGCCTGCACACCCCCTTTGATCTGGCCTCCTGCAAGCTCCAGAATCAGATCCGTCAAACGCCTTAAAGCCAAGGCCAAACCCTGTGGATCGACCCCTCGCTCAAAGCGATAGGCAGCATCCGTTTTTCTCTGATGACGCGAGGACGCTTTTCTCACCCAGGACGGATGAAACTCGGCACACTCTAAAAATAAACGGCGCGTAGAAAGAGTGACTTCCGAGTCACTGCCTCCCATTACCCCGGCTAGAGCCAAGGCTTTGGCCTCATCTGCAATCACAAGCTCTGATCCCAGAAGCTCGATCTCAGACCCATCTAAAAGTCCTAATTTCTCTCCTGCCTGAGCGGTTCTGACTCGAATCTGGCTGCCTTGAAGCTTCTCAGCATCATAGGCATGCATGGGGTGCCCGAGCTCAAACATCACCAAGTTGGTGGCATCTACGACGTTATTGATGGAGCGACTCCCTAAGGACTCAAGGCGCTTGACCACCCAGCTGGGGGAAGGACCCACCGTGACTCCCTCAATCTGTAGACCGAAAAACTGAGGGCAAGCGTCCTGGGCTTCGAGTTGAACTGAAATTGTCCCGTGGGTGAAGGGGTGAAGCTGAGCCTGAACCGCTTTTGGGCGAACGCCCAGGGCTGCAGCTACTTCTCGGGCCAAGCCAAAGTGACTCAGACAATCCCCTCGGTTTGGCGTGATCTTGAAGGTCAAAATCGTGTCATCCCGCCCTAGCCATTGAGCTAAAGGGACTCCAAGTGGAGTATCCGCAGGAAGAACTAAAATCCCCTCCGACTTTTCCTGAAGCCCCAATTCCTCTTCCGAGCAAAGCATCCCCTGGGAGAGAACGCCTCTGATTTTTCCGGCTGAGATTTTCATCCCGTTGGGAAGGTGAGCGCCCACCTGAGCCAAACAAACCCGGTCGCCGGCCTTAAAGTTCTGAGCCCCACAGACAATCTCAAGTGGAGCCGCTTGGCCGAATGAAACCTGGCACACGCTCAAGCGATCGGCTTGCGGGTGCTGCGTCTTTTCTAATACCTGAGCCGTCACAACGTGCTCAAAGCCTTGCGCCTGAGATTCGATGCTCTCGATCTCCAGTCCCCGTCGCGTGAGCCGCTCCGCTAAATCAGCAGGCCCCTTTAGTTCAGTCAAATCCACGAGCTCAGACAGCCAGTTCCAAGAAATGCGCATGATTGAATTACCTCACAAAAATGAAGGGTTTTAAGGGTCTGATCGTACCGTCAAAACGAGATGCATTCTGACCGGGCGGATCGAGTCGTTTGAGGCAAAAGCATCAGGCCCCTAGAACTGATCCAACAGCCTCATGTCGCCCTGAAACAAAAGACGCAAGTCGGGAACCTGATGTAAAAGCATCGCAATGCGTTCTACACCGACCCCAAAGGCAAAGCCACTGAGGTCATCCGGTCGAGAGTCATAGCCTGCCATGTCAAATAACTTGGGATGAACCATGCCGGCTCCTAAGACCTCTAGCCAACCTGAGCCTCGACAAACCCGACACGAATCTAAGGGTTTCACTCGACATTGAAAGCAACTCACATCGACCTCAGCCCCGGGCTCCACGAAGGGAAAATGGCTGGGACGTAACCGAATCTGAGTTCCTGAACCAAAGAGCTCTCGAGCCCAGTACTCCAGCACCCCCTTGAGGTCGCTCATCCTGACTTTGCGATCAATCCAGAGCCCCTCGAGCTGATGAAACATCGGAGAGTGCGTGGCATCGTGATCACACCGGTACACGGCCCCCGGGGAAAGAATGCGAAGAGGCCAAGATTGGGAGAGCATGGCTCTCATTTGGACTGATGACGTATGGGTTCTTAAAACCACTTGCGGGCCTAAGAAAAACGTATCCTGCATATCCCGGGCTGGATGGTCCGCAGGGATATTGACCGCCTCAAAATTTAAGAACTCCGTCTCCACTTCAGGACCGGTGGTCAAATCAAACCCAAGGCGAGAGAAAATCTGAATCATCCTCTGGGTCGTCTGAGTGATCACATGCAAAGAGCCTCGATGAAGGCGTCGTGACGGCGCCGATACATCAATTTTCTCACTGCGAAGCCTTGCTGCTAAGGCTGCTTCCTCTAAGACTCCTTGACGGACTTCAAGAGCCGATTCGATCTTACGTTTCCACTCATTGGCAGCACTTCCCATCTGAGGACGAAGAGAAGGATCAACTCCTCCTAGCCCCTTGAGAACTTCGCTTAATGCGCCTTTTTTTCCTAAAACTGAGATCCTTAACTGCTCTAACGACTCTAAACTCTCTGCACGCTCAATCTCTTGGAGTGCTTGAGCGCCGATCGCACTCAGCTTCTCAATCATGGAGGTGAGAAGCTCTTAATTGGCAGGAGCTAAGGAGCGTACTTGATCCACCAAAGCGGTGAAGGCTTTCGGATCCACGATTGCAATGTCGGAGAGCACTTTTCGGTCCAACTTGATTTGTGCCTTTTTAAAAGCAGCAATCATGCGGCTGTAGCTAATGCCGTTGTTATTGGCAGCAGCCGAAAGACGTGCAATCCAGAGGGTCCGAAACTCTCGTTTCTTTGCGCGACGATCGCGGAACGCGTAAACAAAAGCGCGATCCACCGCTTCTGCGGTTCTTTTGAACTTATTTTTTCTTCCTAAAACAAAGCCTTCGGCTCTTTTTAGAACCTTATTATGGCGACGTCGTCGTTTAAATCCACGTTTTGCGCGAGGCATGATTACTCCTTCACTACTCTTCTTCTTTGAAACCGCTTGGGTTCAAAATGACTGTCTTTAAGTACTACCGCTGAAAGCAACTAAGCGCCGTAGGGCATGCATTTTTCGACGTGCTTAATGTCGCCGTCAAATACATATCCGCCTTTACGAAGCTTGAGCTTGCGGGCCGAACTTTTATTGCCTAAATTGTGGCGTTTATTAGTCCGCTTAAACTTCACTTTGCCGGTTGCGGTGAATGAAAATCGTTTTGCAGCTGCTTTCTTAGTCTTTAACTTCATAAGGGCCGCACCTTATCCTAAAACTCCCCAAGCCGTCAATCATCTCCTTTTAAAATTAGTTCGACCCAGGCTCTCAGACGCAAAAGAACTTGATCTTCCTTGAACTCCTAGGAGATGACTGAGGCTTGGTTCACCAATCTCAACCTAGGGATACAACTCAAGATGGCCATCCAAGAACTCAGTGAAGAACAAATCCGAACCTTAAGCCTAGAAGAAAAGGACCGTTGGTGGCTGGAAAACCTCTATCAAGGGGATATGCCCCAACTCAACTTCAGATCGGCCATCACGGGCATGATGTTAGGAGGACTTTTAAGCCTCACCAATCTCTACATCGGGATTAAAACGGGCTGGACTCTGGGCGTCGGGATTTCCTCAGTCATTCTTTCCTTTGCCTTTTTCAAGGTCCTCTCGCGCTTTAAGCTCGGGAAAGAAATGACGATTTTAGAAAACAATGCCATGCAGTCCATTGCCACGAGCGCAGGTTATATGACGGCCCCCCTCATGGCGTCGATCCCAGCCTACATGCTGGTCACCGGAACCGTGATTCCGATGCTGCAGACCTTTTTTTGGATCATCCTTTTAGCCCTTTTGGGAGTCCTCTTTGCCTTCCCTCTTAAAAAACGCTTCATTAATGACGAACAACTGCCTTTTCCCGAGGGATACGCGGCCGGAGTCGTCTTAGACAGTCTACACAGTGAACAGGGACAAGAGGGCGTTTTTAAAGCCAAACTTCTCCTCGGTGGCATGAGCCTCTCCTCCCTCATTGAGATCATGAAAAGCGAAAGACTGATGGGAATCCTAAGGCTCCGATTCCTCACCCTACCTGAGACTTGGGATCAATGGATTTACCGCTTCTTCACCCCCACACTTCTGGGCACCCCGCTGAAGGACCTCACCCTTCAACTGGACTCTTCGATCGTGATGATGGGAACCGGCGGACTGATGAACATCAAAACCGCGCTCTCTCTGCTTTTGGGTGCTCTGCTCAACTATGCCTTCCTAGCCCCTCTACTCATTCAAAAGGGAGTGATTCCAGCCCCAGGATTTAAGAACATCACCATGTGGGCGCTCTGGGGAGGCGTCTCCATCATGACCACCTCCTCTCTTTATTCCTTCTTCTCTAAACCGCAGATCTTCATCGAATCGTTTAAAAAACTCTCCCTAAAATCACCCAAGAGAAAAGACCCACTTGCCCACCTCGAACTCCCCATGTGGATCTTTGCCGTGGGCATTCCCGTCATCGGTCTGCTCACTGTTCTGCTGGGACATTGGTTCTTTGGGATCAAACTCTGGCTCGGTGCTTTGGCGATTCCCATGGTTTTTCTCTTCACCCTCATTGCAGTCACCTCCACGGGGCTCACCGCCATCACTCCAGGCGGAGCCTTAGGTAAGCTGACTCAAATCTCCTACAGCGTTTTGGCTCCAGGAAGCATCACCACCAACCTGATGACCGCGGGCATCACCTCAGAAGTCTCCCTGAATGCAAGCAACCTACTCATGGACATTAAGCCCAGCTACATGCTGGGCGGTAAGCCTAGGCATCAGGCCCTAGGCCACTGCTTAGGCATCTTAGTGGGCGCACTGGTCTCCGTACCTGCATTTTATGCTATTTTTCATCGAGATATTTCCCTTCTCACCTCGGAGAAGCTACCCATGCCCGGAGCTGCCATTTGGAGAGCCGTTGCTGAAACCCTCACTCATGGTTTAAGCACCCTGCATCCCACGGCGAAGCTTGCCGTCCTCATCGGCGCCTTTTTAGGCATCTTCTGTGAAGTGATGAATAAGAAAACCCAGGGACGATTCCCCATCTCAGGCGTGGGCTTAGGACTGGGTTTTGTTCTGCGCTTTTCGGACTCTCTTTCCATGGCCCTGGGAGCTCTCATTTTTTGGATCGCAGCACGCAAGTTTACAGACCCTAAGACTCTGGGTTACCGAACCTTTGTTGCCAATCAAGAAACCCTCTGTGCAGGTGTCGTTGCAGGCGGATCCATCATTGGCATTGCGCTCATCCTGCTGGAGAACGTCGTCTTTCGTTGACACTGGGTTCTTGCCTGCGACGTGAAATCGGCTCAAGCTTAAACTGTGCTCCGGAGTGGGCCTTAAAATGACAAGGCCAGTGAGGTCGTGAGGGTCAGGTTCTGCTGAGCCCACTGATCCCTTCCCTTTGGAAATAGGTTTTCCGTAGCCACTAAGTACCTAAGCTCCGTTCGACACAAAAGTCCATGTTCAAGCTGCTGATCGAAGCCCAAGGATCCCCCCGATCCATTGAACGCAGCCGGTCGACCCGTAACCAGGATGATTTGATCTGGATCCTGAAAATGCTCCAAACGGAGGCTGATCTTCTGACTTTCACTCATTGCAATTCGTGCCATCAGAGAACTTCCCCACCAGACACTCTGACCCTGATTTTGAGGCTGAGCTTGAAAGCCCACATCGAACTGCGCAATCCATTCCCAACTTTTCCAGTCCCGACTTTTTAAAACCAGGTCATGAAAATGCCGAAAGGCTTCCGCTCGAGCAACGCCCCTCAGATCCCCTGACACTTCCATCCCGAGCATCGTATTATACGCTAAGACCAAATGATCCCACGAGTACTCCAGGGACGTTCCCAGATTCTTCCCCCCATTATTTTCTGAAACATTTTGCCATCCATTGGTGATCAGAAGCTGCATCGCAAGTCGATCGGAGGCAACATGCGAAAACTTCACCCCTGATAGATAATAAGGCGCATAATCGGCCACTAGGGATCGAGTCAGATTGAGATTATCTCTTGAAATCCAAGACTCAGCTCCCACATGAGAGAAAAAAATCCCAGCATCAATCCAAGTCTTCTCACCCACGGCATATCCTGCCGTGGCTTCTTGGACATGACGCGAGAGCTCGGGACCACTGATGAGCCCTTTTCTCGGCTCAGCCGCATAGTTACTGAAAGCGGAGGTCCCCATTTGAATTGCAAAGCGTCCCCGAACTTTGGAAGACTCCATCTTAACATCTACATAGCCCAAGTTGAGGTTAAACTCATTGCTTCGAGCAGGCTGAGTGGTAAAAGCCCGATCAAGCTCTGAGGGAAAATTCAGATCAAACGCATAATTTGTATCAAGAAAACCACCCCAAGTGAGTTTCAGATCAGACTGTGCCCATGAATTGGCCTCCCACAACAACAGGAAACCCAAAAAAAGAGAGAGCACCTCTGCTTTACCCCTCCACTTAACCTTCTTGTATTTTTTCATCCGCGCAGCTTCCTCCCTCAGCTTCTCCTAGCGTTCAAAAAATTATGAAGTAAGAAAAGCTCAGTTTCAAACGAATATCGCCCCCCGCTCCAAAGCTGAAGGCCAAGCTAGGAGGTCTCCTCTTCGGACTCAAAAAAAAAGAGTAACTGGGATGTCAATTTCATTCCTCGAATTTTTTTTCAGGATTTTTGATCCGAATTTTTTCATCCCGCTTTTTTTGATTTCCGAGAACGCTCGATTCGCTTTGCCCTGAGACGCGCAAGGTCCGTCACCTGAGCGCCCCCTTCGGTCTTTTTCTTCTCAGGCAGAAAGAACACCACGCCCACTAAAAACAAGAGGATAAGAATCGCACCGATCAAGGATGGGCCCATCTCTGAGCCGCTCCCTCCCAAAGCAAGCATCGACTCACCTGGGTTCACACTGATCCTCAAACTGGGATTCTGGATCAGCGCAAAGGCAAAAACTGATCCTAAACCGAGCCCATAAAAAAGATGAACAAACGTGTAACCTAAGACCACAGCAAAGCCCTTGGTCCTAAATTGATCCAGGGGATGGAACTCTGCAATCACCGCCTCAAAAAACAACCCCACTAAGATCCCTTGAACCAGACTCAAAACAGCACAGATCATAAGAACTGTTCCAGGACTCACAAAAGGCGCCATCCAAGCTGCTCGGGCGTAGAGAAAAGAAAATAAAAACCCAGCCCCGTACCCACCCACAAGCCCGAGCAAAGTAGCAAGCCCCCTAGAGCGAGTATAGAGCCCACCTATGGATCGAACCAAATCGACCTCCGTCCAGTGAAGTCGGTGAAGACATCCCATCACCAAGAACATCAACGACGTACCGATTAAGCCTGCTGCAAGAATCAAAAATAGGTCCATTCTCCAAAAGAGGAGAATGCTTTTTTTGGGCCAATCCTACGATCCTGAGATCCAAGCCCTAAAGGCTTGAATGCCCCGATCACTGGCAACGAGCCTCTCGTCTTGGGCCAGCCGAACGTCGCTGGGATGCTGACTGCGGACCACTCCATAATCTTCGCCTAAAATCACTCGATTCATTTGAGCCGAAAGCCAGGCCACCGCTTTCCTTAATCCTGCGACCTGGAGAAAACCTTGATAGCTTCGCTGATAAATGGCTGTCTCTTGCTCATCAACAGGAACAAAGAAGACGACTTGAACGAGCTTAGGCTGAATGTAAAGCCTCCAGACGTTGGGATAGAGAAACTCAAAAAAACTCGTTTCAGAGTCCTCTGGATTGAGCAGCAGACGAATCTTTTTTTCTGAAATTTCCCAGGTGACTTTTTTCTTAGGATCCAGGCCTCTTCCAATGGTTTTGCGATGAACAAAGGGCAGGTGCACGTAGTCTAATTGATTCTCCACACACCGTGTGAAATGAGCCATCCAGCGATGCTTAACCTGGCCATAGGCTAAGGGCGCATGGTCTAAATCAAAAAACCAGGGAATCTCTTCAGGCACCTTAAAATGATCATCCCCAGATTGATCTCCCCAATAGACCCAAAGAAACATCGACTTCTCAAGGACGGGAAAAGTACGAACCTGGAGCCCAGGAGCAGCCTTGCCCACCTCTGGAATCAGCTCACAGCGACCGTGAGCGTTAAATTGAAATCCATGAAACGGACAGGAAAGGCAATCCTTTTCAATCCTTCCTAAGCTCAGTTGAGCCGAGCGATGGGGGCATCGATCTTCTTGAACAACCCATTGCCCTGCTTGTGTTCTCCAAACCACCAAGTCCAGGCCAAACCTTCTCATCGGTGTTGGTTTTTTCCGTGAAAACTCCTGAACTGCTCCAAAGGCATACCATCCCGAAGGTAGTTTCATCATCATCGCTCTCCCATCCTAAGACTCGCTTAAGAACCGTCTCATTCAGAACTCATGAAAACTGTTTTGCAACCCCAAAAAACAAGAAACACGAATGTGGCATGGGGTCTAACAAATAGCTTCAACTCAAAAAACCCCAATCCCCTGACAAGCAAAAAAGAGAATTAGGGCCCAAACCATCGTATTAATTCAGGATTAAGTTTTGATTCAACCCAGCAATGCCTTAATCTTTAATGAAGAACATGAACCTATTTTAAACCTATTTTTAAAAATAAATTAAAATAATTTTTCTATGAAAAAAAACAAAAAAATCATCTATTTTCCAGCTATTTTGATTTTAATCCCAAATCTCCTCTCAGCTGAAAACGGAAGTCTCAGTCCAAATCTTGAAACCGGAGCGATTCAAGCCCCCAAGGATCCTGTGCTCCCACTTCAGCCCCCACAACACAGAACAAGCTTAAGCGATTCAAACCTTTGGGATGCTGCCCAGTCTGGAAATCTTTCGCTCGTCAAAGGCCTCCTCTTAAAAGGATCGAGCGACCCACTTCATCAACCTAATTCCCATGGAAAAACCCCCTTAGATCTTGCGGCAGAGCGCGGACATCAGGGCGTCGTCAACCTCCTGCTTGGCCTAGAAACCAAACCCGAGCGATGCAAGCACTCTGGGGATCTTGCTCGCAAATTTTTTAAAACCTCAAATGACCCCGAGACCAAAAAAAAAGCAGATCAAATCCTCAATCTCTTTCGAGAACACAGCCAGTCGCTGGAGGAAGCCTCCATCAACCAATACACTCCTCTCATTCGAGCATCAAAACGAGGCGATGCAGAATTAGTTCAACTTCTCTTAGAAAAAGGATCGAACCCCAATGTTTCCAATCCGTGGGGAGAAACCCCACTGATGGCAGCAGCAGGATCAGGAAACCCAACCACGGTTGAACTCCTTCTCAAACATCAAGCAAAAGTCAACCACGAGGATAACCATCATCACACGGCACTCAATGAAGCAATTAACCAAGGCCACCGGGAGATCGTAGCCTTACTATTAAAAAATAAAGCCCGGGTGGATCATCTCGACCCCCACCAAAACACGCCCCTCATGCACGCAGCACGAACGGGAGACCCTGCCCTCATTCAACTTCTTTTGGATCATGGAGCCCAAGTGAATGCCACTAACTTCCGTCAGGACACACCGCTCATTGAAGCCGTTCGATCGGCAAGCCCAAGTGCAGTCGACCTGCTTCTCTCCCATGGTGCAAACGCACAACATCGGAACATAGAAAAAAAAACCGCTTTAGATGAAATTGCAAATAGCACCTGGGAGGCCCATCCCAGTCACCTCAATCCCCAAATCGAGATTTATCACCAAATCATGGGGCTACCAAAAAAAGGGCTCTTAAAGAAATCGACCCCTGAAGTCCAAGGAAGTGAAAAATTACTCAACCGATGGAAGAATGAGGCGAAGAAGCGCCAAGAAGAACGCCATATCGAACAAATCAACGGAATCCAAACCGTCCTTGACAGATCGAATTCAACACAACTAAACCCCAATCCATCCTGGGGAGCAGGCGAATCGATCATGCGCTTGGAGCGCTCCCATC
The DNA here is from genome assembly GCA_049424145.1 of Bdellovibrionia bacterium. Taxonomy (GTDB): domain Bacteria; phylum Bdellovibrionota; class UBA1018; order UBA1018; family UBA1018; genus JBMSSC01. The sequence goes on along the minus strand of JBMSSC010000082.1, from coordinate 931 downwards.
GGCTCACCTTATCCGTAAACAGGCTCGATCAGCGATACCCGAGCGCTCTGCCGAACCAGAAGTACGCACTCCATGCCTTATATCGATCCGTGGCGGAGTTTGATCCAAAAAATGACGGAGAGAAAAAACTCAAAAAGGCTGCTGCAATTCGCTTCCTCAATCGCGTTTTTGCTGAAAATGAGAACGATTTCGTAGAAGAACAACCCGTTTTAAAAATTGGAAAATCCGTTCTTTTGACTCGAAAAAGAGAGATTCGAAATCCAAAAACGCACTTAAGCGTTGCACAGTACTTAGCCCTCAACTGGTACGCCATGAATGATCGATCCCTTTATCCAACAGAAAACGACCGCCTCAATAAACTCTGGGGATTCATTGAAGCGGCAGCGCACATCCAACGTGCCCATAACGATCATGCTGAGAAAAAAGGGCAAATCGAGTGGAGAGTTGGACTGGATCATCCCAGCTGCATTCAAGGCACTTTCACTCGGCTCGTTGAACACTTCAGCGACGTGCATCCCGATGTTCTCATGAACGAACTTCACGACGAACAAGTCCGCGAGGATATCCGCCAAATCAATCAAACCCTGGCTCCAGCCTATTTTAAGAGCAGACCCAAAGACTTCAAAGAAATCCAATCCATCTGCGATGGGGAGGACCCGGAGCGTCAGCCCCAGAAACTCTCTGATCTGCCGCCTGCATTTCTCAATTACCGAAAAAAGCTCATCGAGGAGGCTCAAAAGGCTTCCCCGCTGATCGATCCAATTCAGTTAGAGCGCGTCTTGGAGCTGTATACGCTCATGGCCCTATTTGATGAGGCAGCTGAAAAGATCGAAAAAACCGCGTCTCACTGATGAAGGCTTGACGTCCTCCCCGCCATAAAGGGCCAAGCCGCTTGCGCGGGGGGATTCCCTTAAGCGGCTTTTTCCGCTCT
>JBMSSC010000081.1:0-12845 GCA_049424145.1 Bdellovibrionia bacterium | reverse complement strand
CACCACACCATCGAAGCGATCTAACAAGCCCCCGTGACCCGGCAAAAGAGAGCCTGAGTCTTTTGTCTTAAATGCTCTTTTGAGAAAACTTTCGCAAAGATCCCCGATCTGAGCCACGGGGCCTACGATCCAAGGGATGATCAAAACCCCAGCCCAGGGCAAGCTTTTTAAAAACAAAAGCTTCATCCCAACAGAGACGAAAAAACCGCTTAACACTCCGCCCACAGCCCCCTCCTGGGTTTTTTTGGGACTAATTTGAGGATACAGTTTATTTTTTCCGTATTTCATCCCAACAAAATAAGCCCCCGTATCCCCGGCAAAAACGATTAAAAGGCTCATGAGCACCCACTGCGTTCCATGCGGGGCCTCATAAATTCGAGAGAAATACAGGGGAATAAAGCCGGTATAGATCAGTCCAAAACATACAGCCATGAGCTCTCGGAGGTGCGAACCCAGCTCCTCCTCTCGATGGCGGCTTGCGGTGAGTAAAAAATAAGCAAATAGCGTGAGAAAAAAAACAATCAAAAGAACAAACTCAGCGCGAGTCCATACGTTCACCCAATGAATCAACCAGATCATTGCTAAAAAGACACTTCGCTTTTCAACTTTATCGGGTAAATGAAGGGTCATCTCACTGAGCTCGTAAGCCATTCCTAGCGAGACACTTGAGGCAAAAAGAAACGTGCCCACCCAACCGCCCCAGAGGATCAAGGCCAAAAGACCACTGCCTCCAATGACACCCGTGAGGACTCTTCTTTTTAATTCTGGACTCATCATAAGACCCACTCATGTGCGGCAAGACGACTTAAGATTGGAGTCCGTTCCACCCTCTTTCGCCTCGTCATTGTTCTTGCTCCTTCGTTGCTGCTTCCTTGAATCATGATCCGCCCACCCCTCTCCGAATGAGATTGAGCCCATCGGGCCTGCTCATACGAGCAGACTGTCTTGCTGAGCGGAAGAAGAGGAGACAAGCACGTTTCCAAATCTTCGATCTCGAGTGGAATATTTAAAAATCGCATCCCTGAAGTCTTGGGCTTGAAACTCAGGCCAGCTCTTCTCCACAAAAATAAACTCAGCATAAGCCGATTGCCACAATAGAAAATTACTGACTCTTTGCTCTCCGCTGGTACGGATCAACAAATCCACCTGAGCTAACTCCCCAAGCTCGGATGTCCAGAGGTACTGGCTAAAAAACTCCTCATCTTGCATATCCGAGGGCTGGGCTCGTCCCGCCAAACAATCTTGAGCAAACAGTTGAGCAGCCCGAGCAATCTCTCGCTTCGACCCATAGGAGAGAGCAAACGTCAGCTGAAGGCCTGTGTTCGTTGAAAGCCGATCCAGTGTGGTTCTTAAAACCTCGCGGACATCGCCGTCTAAGCGATCGATTTCTCCGATCACGTTGAGCCTGACGTTTTCACGATCCAGCTCATCGGCGTCGCGGATCAGGTACTTCTTCAGAAGCTTCCAAAGCACCGTTCTTTCATTCTCTGGTCTGAGCCAATTTTCAGTCGAAAACGCGTACAAAGTGAGGGCCTTAACTCCCAAGCGATTGGCTTCCTTCACCACTTCTTTCACACGGGATGAGCCTCTCACATGACCAAAAACCCTGGGACGTCTTCGACCCTGAGCCCAGCGTCCGTTTCCGTCCATAATGATTGCAACGTGCTTTGGAATTCTGATAACCACTCCCTAGTTAAACGGTCATGATCTCTTTTTCTTTACCCGCAATAATCTTATCTACTTCAGCAATTTTCTCATCTGTTTTCTTTTGAACCAGGTCCATTGCTTTTTTAGTATCGTCTTCCGATAGGGTCTTGGCTTTTTCTTCCTTCTTCAAGCCTTCATTGGCATCGCGCCGATGGTTTCGCATCGCAATCTTGGTTTCTTCGCCCATTTTTTTAATGAGCTTCACCATGTCCTTGCGGCGCTCCTCCGTGAGAGGAGGAAGTGGAATTCGAACCACCTTCCCATCGCTTTGTGGGGTGAGGCCCAGGTTGGCTGCAAGAATGGCCTTCTCGATGGCTCCGATCATGCCACCCTCCCAAGGCGAAACCTGAATGGTACGCGCATCGGGCGTGGTGACATTGGCCACCTGATTCAAAGGGACACTCGACCCATAGTAATCCACATGAACCGGCTCGACTAAAGCCGTTGAAGCTCGACCCGTGCGCACCTTCGCCAAATCGGCTTTTAATGCTTGGGTATTCTTATCCATACCTTGAATCATCGAATCGAGCACTTGATCAATTACTGCTTTTGACATCGGTTTTTTCCTCCAAAACTTCTACCGAACGAGGGTTCCCACGGCTTTGCCGCTTACGATTTCTTCTAAAGCCCCTTTTTGGCCCAGATTAAAAACAATAATCGGCAATTGATTATCCATACACAAGGAAATTGCAGTGGAATCCATTACTTTTAGTCCGCGCTGAAGGACCTCAATGTAGGACAAGTGATCAAACTTCACTGCGCTTGGATTTTGTTTTGGATCCGAGTCATAGATCCCATCAACGCGAGTGGCTTTTAAGACCACCTCGGAACCGATTTCCATGGCTCGTAAAGCAGCCGTGGTATCGGTGGTGAAGTAAGGATTCCCCGTGCCCCCGCCAAAAATCACGACGCGATTCTTCTCTAAATGCCTGACGGCTCGCCTTCGAATGTAGGGCTCGGCTAGCTCTTGCATTTCGATGGCCGATTGCACTCGGGTTTGAACACCCTCATGCTCTAAAGCGTCTTGAAGAGCTAAACAGTTTAATACAGTCGCTAGCATCCCCATATAATCAGCCGAAGCGCGGTCCATCCCCTTCGTGGCGCCCTTGATCCCTCGGAAGATATTTCCCCCTCCGATCACGATGCCGATTTGAATTCCTTTTTGATGAATGACTTTAATTTCTGCAGCTAAAACTTTGAGAACATCTGTATCGATGCCATAGCCCGCATCCCCGGCGAGCGCCTCCCCCGAGAGCTTTAGAAGAATTCGTTGGTAAGATTGAGTTTCACGATGCCCAGAAGACTTCCCCATGCGCACTCCTTCAAGTGAACTGAGATCCAACCTAAGCCCTCAGGGTAGTACTCCTTCGGACTCAGGTTGGATTCAAGATTTGCAAGCCTTAGCCTTGTAGACCTTCTCCTAAGGCATAGCGAACAAAGCGACGAATGGCCATGTTCTCGCCCAAGGCGCCAATGGTCTCTTTTAAAAGCTGCTCAATGGTCTTGCCCGGGTCTTTCACGAAGGTTTGGTTCATCAAGCAATGATCTTCGTAGAATTTCTTGATCTTCCCTTCGGCAATTTTTTCGAGCACAGCTGCGGGCTTACCCGAATTCTGCATTTGCGCGATGGCGATCTCTTTTTCCTTGGCCAACACTTCTGCAGGAACCTCTTCGGCGTGAAGCCATTTTGGGTTAGCTGCAGCAATGTGCATGGAGAGGTCTTTTAAGAGATTCTTAAACTGCTCAGTTCGTGCGACAAAATCCGTCTCACAATTCACCTCAAGCAGCACGCCCACTTTTCCCTCACCATGAATATAGGAACTCACGGCGCCTTCCTTCGTCATTCGTCCAGCTTTCTTATCAGCTGAGGCGATCCCTTTTTTTCTCAGGTACTCAACGGCTTTATCGAAATCGCCCAAAGACTCCACGAGAGCCTTTTTGCAATCCATCATTCCTGCGCCGGTTTTTTCTCTTAAGTCTTTAACAACGCTTGCTGAAATTTCCATTTCATTATTCCCCTTTGCTGACTTTTTTCGCTTTTTTCACGGGCTTCTCAGCACCTGCCGCTGCTGATGCTGCTGCTTCTGCGGCCACCGGCTCTTCGGTCATTTCCGCTTCCACTTCTTGCGCTTCTAAGTCGGCTTCATCCACGCCTTGGAGGTCAATATCACCCTCAAAGCGGGAGACTTTCTTCTCTTCCTGAGTTTCATCCTTCATCCCGGCATCTGCCACTTCCTGAGCCCGGAGCTTTTCTTGGAAAATCTTCGCCCCTTCTAAGCAGCTATCGGCCACCAATTTAGCAAAAAGACGGATGCTGCGAATGGCGTCATCGTTTCCTGGGATGACAAACGTAATGTTTGAGGGATCGCAGTTGGTATCGACCACAGCGATCGTGGGAATCCCTAGTTTTTTCGCTTCTTTCACAGCGATGTGTTCTTTTTCGGTATCGACCACAAAGATTGCCCCGGGCAACTTCTTCATGTCTTGGATACCACCTAAGGATTTTTTTAAATTTTCAAGCTCTCGATCGTAGCGAGATTGCTCTTTTTTTGGAATCTCTTCCCACTCCTTGGAGATTTTCATGGCTTCGATTTTCTTCAAGCGATCAATCGAAGCTTTCACGGTCTGATAGTTGGTCAGCATTCCACCTAACCAACGGTTGTTGACATAATACATTCCGGCACGAGTGGCTTCTTCTTGAATCACTTCTTTGGCTTGTTTTTTAGTCCCAACGAACAAGACCTTCTTGCCTTCAGATGCAACCTGAGAGGCAAATGCACAAGCAGCGCGCGTTTGATCCACGGTTTTTTGAAGATCGATGATGTAAATTCCATTTCGAGCTCCAAACACATAGGGTTTCATTTTGGGGTTCCAGCGACGGGTCTGATGACCGAAGTGAACGCCAGACTCTAAAAGTTCGCGCATAGTAATCGTAGGCATGGACATAACTCCTGTTATTGATGTAATGCGGAAAACAAAACGGCGCGAATGCGCTGCAAGGCTTTACCGCGGTTTTTAGGCTGACTTTGACCCCAAGATCCACACTCGTTGGACCCTTGAATTCAAGGCGTCCTGAGTGTGCTTTTTGGTGTTCAAAGGCTCAGCCCTCCTCCATTCCAGTTGACCGGCTTTTTAGGCCGCAACCACGTATTGCTGGAATGTGCGTAGTTGGGAGTCTTTTAGCCTAAGCTGAGGGAAATAATCAACTGTATTTTCATCCCAAAAGCAGCGTTGGGACCGCAGAGCAGCCCCTCCCCCCATAAAGAGACCCAGAGTCCCCAGGCTCAGCTGAGCCTCCCTCTTCGGACACGGTAAAACCGATAGACTGGGCTGAAGGGTGCGAACCCAAACCGCTTGCTTCGAGAAAAATTCCTTCGCATTCCTCTTTTTAACCCCTGGGAACATGTTAGGACTCCCCCAGGAGAACTCATGCTGGCTGCCCAGAGACTGAAAAATTTTTTTTCCATCCTCTTGTTGAGTTCTCCCCTGCTCGCTCAAGAGCCCATTGAGCTTCCTCGCATCATCCGCTCCAGCTCACGGAGTCAAACCCCAGCAGAGCTCCTCTTAGAAGACCCCATCATGCCTAAGATTCGGGCGCAAACGAGCCTTCCCTCCGCCAACGGATCCATTGAAAACTCCATTTCCAACCACCTGGCTCTCCCCACCACCGACTATGGTCAGCCCGGCCAGCTGACTCAATTTCGAGGAATTGGAGGATCTGCTCAGGAAACCGACGTTCAGGCCTTGGGAATCTCCTTAAATCCCCCAGGAGGAGGCGGGTTTGATTTATCCATTTTTCCTCCCTTTCTTTGGTCGGAGTTTCAATTTCAGCTAGGGCCCTCCTTGAACGCTCAGAACCAAAGCGCTTCTTCTGGTACCCTGACGCTTCGGCCCTGGACGGCGCAAGCCATCGGAAGTCCTCCCTCCACAACTCCCACACGCATCACTCACTCCTCAATGAGCCGGGGCGCTCATCAGCTCTCCGTTGGCCATCGACCCACTGATCAGAGCGCCCTGATCTTTGGCACGAGCCTGGGCGCTGCTCGGGGTCCCTCCGGCAGCTCGAGCCTGCGATGGGAGAAAGGCAATTACACCGGAGAGTTCCACCTCTTATTTACGGACTTAGCTCTGGACTCCAAAGGAAGCACCGATCAGCCCACTCCCGAGGCTCAGATTAGGAACACCCGAGCGCTCCCCCTCATTGAGAATGATTTTCACCTGGGCCGGGATCGCATTTTAAAAACCAGTCTTTTTTACGACTGGTCGTATTTAGGGTACCGTGACCCACAGCTCAACGTGCAATCGGACACCTATGCCCAGCAATGGGGTAGTCAACTGACGTATGTCTCAGGTGATTGGAAATGGGGCACAAGCCTTAGGCAAGTGAACTTTGCCTCCCCCACCAACGGGTTTCAGGCCCCACTTCAAAGCATCTCCACCTTTCAAGTCTCAAAAGAAACCGAGGCGGGCTCCCTTCTGATCTTACCCGTGATTCAAAGCCTTTGGATTAATGGCTATGGGTTAATGCCCCAGGGAAGCCTAGGCATTCGAAAGCAGTGGGAAAACTCAGGCTTTTCCCTCTATTCTCGAACCCAGTTTTCTCGAAGCATTCCTAGCCTCATGGATCGTTTTGGGAATTACGGGACCTTCGTGGGCAATCCCGAACTGAAGACTGAAAATGACTGGACTCAACTCATAGGCGCCCAGCTGGAAAAAAAGGATTTTGAATTCTCCGTAAGTGGCTATGGGCAATTGAGAAAAAACCCTCGCGTTCGCTTGGGATCGACCCTTTCGAACCTAAATGACGCAACCGTCTTAGGCTTACTGAGCACTTTTTCTCTTCGGTTTGCCCAAGTCTTTGAACTTCGAAACTCACTCACTCTCACTCACTCCCACATTCAAGCCAACTCCGCGGCTTTTCCTTACCTCCCTAGTCTTGCTAACAGCCTCAGTTTCACCGCTCGAGGAGAAATTCAACCTAATTTTTATACTTATTTTAAAAAAATTCCAATAGAACTAAGTGTATTTCTCAAAGCAGCGACCTCTCGAAAGACAGCAATCCAAACTCCCCAAGAGCTTCCAGGATACTGGATGACGGATCTTGCCTTTAAACTTCAATTCAACAAAAGTTACGATGTATTTTTTCGTGTAGAAAATATTTTTAATCACCCCATTGAGCTCATTCAAGGTTATCCTATTCAAAGAAGTCTATCATTAGCACTGACAGCAGAACTTTAGGAGCCCTCCATGTTAGCCAAAACTGCATCTTCACCTGTGTTGAGCCCCGCCCGTACTGAGGCTCGACTCATTGCAACGCGCACCTTGCGCTCCAACATCGTATCGCTCCCCTCATCAAAAGCGGATCTTCCGTCACCCGAGCAATACCTTCTGGCGGGCCAAAACCAGTACCACACGCTTTGGGCTCGAGACCTATCGATGGCTACCGCAGGAGCCCTTGAAATTGGGGAGACATTCAGCATTAAAAATTCTTTGGAGATCTTTTTTCTTCTTCAACGCGAGGACGGACTCCTCCCCCGGGTCGTGGATTACTATGACATTTACCGCCGGGTGATCTCAGGCCTTTTTGGATACCGCCTGGGGTACCGAAAGCCATTAAAAGGTTGGTTCACCACAGAAAACCGAGTGATTTCAATTGACGGAAATCTCACTCTGCCTTGGGCAGCAAGCCAATACATCAAAAAAACGCACGATCTTGAATCAGCCGAACGATGGCTTCCCCACCTTGAAAAGTCAATCCACTTCATTGAAACTCACTTTCTGGTCGATGGACTCGTCGGAAAGCAACCCCCGTTCTCCGACTGGAAAGACTCCATTCGACGGGAGGGACGCGTGGCATTCACCAACGCCTTATATATCTTGGCACTCAAAGGGTTAGCGCAGGTGACCCACCAGCTTCACAGACTCGAAAAAGCCGCCTCCTTTCTCACCCGAGCCCAGGAGGTGGAGTCGAGATTTCAAAGTTTTTTTTGGGAAACTCAACAAAAACGACTCAAAAACTTTGAAGCGGACCCTCACTTAAGTGCCGATGCGAATCTATTTGCCATCGCCTCAGGGCTTTTGCCCAAGGATCAAGCTCAAGAGGCGTTGACCCATTTAAAAGCAAGCCCACTTTGGCATCCGCTTCCTGGCGCTCCGACCTGGCCTTCTTACCCAAATCATTATAAAAGCTTCTTAGTGAGATTGATTGGACTGGGAGGTTACCACGACCGGCTCTACTGGATGTGGATTTCCGCCTTAGCTGCTCGAGCCGAAAAGGCGATGGGCCATGAACGGGAGTACCAGGAAATCATGAACCGGTTAGCTCAGAGGATTGCCCAGGATCAAGGGATTTACGAAGTCTATGAGCTTGAGCCTGGAACTTCGAACTTAAGACCCCACCGGGGTTGGATTTATAAGTCGGATAAGTCTTTCACTTGGAGTGCAGCATGTTACTTAGAAGCGGATTACTTAAGCTAAACCAAGCCAGCATCAGGCCCGTTGCTCTTGGGTTCATCTTTTTTTCCTTGGCTCAGGGGAGCGGGGCCCAGGGGAACGAGCGAATTGCACCCTCGGCACAGGGCCTCCTCAAGGACCCGGCCCATCTGCTTCGACCGGCAGTGACTCAAGCCATCCAAACCCTCCTCACCGAGCATCAGAGTTTAACGGGAGAGAGCATTCAGATCGTCGTCCATGACGCAGTGGAAGGGGAAAAAAAAGATGGCGCCGCCGGGTCTGAAAAAAAGGAGCGACAATGGGTCCGCCAGACGTTCTTAGACTGGAAACCTGAGCCACTAAAAATCCAGGACGCCCTTCTTTGTGTGATCTTCCCAGCGAGTCGAAACACAATCTTTGAGGTAGGCTACACCCTTGAGTTGAAGCTCGATCCCAAAAAAGATCTCAAAACACTCGGAGAAAAGATGAAGCGCGCGCTCTCCCAAGGAGATCTCAACGCGGCAGCTTTAATCGGTTCCATGGGCGTTCTGACGGCTTTAGAAAGCCCACTCATTCAAAACGCAGCCGCCAACGACCTCTTTGCCAAGCTGGGAGTTGAAATGGCGTGGGAGGATTTAAACGATTTAGAGCATGCACCGGAGGGCTCGTTTTTCTGGCCCATTTCCTGTGCCTTGGGCCTTTCTTTGTTTCTCTTTGTCGTTTATCAAATGTTGGCTCGTGAAGCGTACTTTTCTGCCACCGGATGGCGACTCATCTATCCTTGGTCCAAGGAACGCTTTAGGTATCGATATCATTTTACTCCTAAAAAAGAATTCAAAGGCGGTTTCACTTATGGCTCCTGGTAAGGGAAGAGCGACGTCTCCGATGATCAAAGCCATCGCAGAGGCTGAACAAATCACGACAGCTCAGATTCGCGTCTACCTCTCAAAAAAATGGTGGGAGAGAAACCCATTGAAGCGAGCTCAACGACTATTTGATGAACTCCAGTGGTTGGACCCTAGCTTAAAGTGCTCTGTTCTATTTTACATTCATCTGAAGAAAAAAAAGTTTGCCATTCTCTCCGGGGAGGAAATTGAGGCGAAAACTCCAGACGCTTGGCTTGGAGAACTGGCTGAGCAACTACGAGCCAACTTACAGGCCACAGAGTCGGAAAGAGCCATTGCTCTGACCATTCAAAGCGCTTCAAAACTTTTGAGTCAACTCTTTCCCCGGTCAAAAAAACCAAAAGAGAGTTAAGGATTCAATGGCATGAAACCGTTTCTCACTTCAGGCTTCAGCTTTGGAGGTCCGCTTGAGGCGATTTTAGACCCCAAACTTCTTCCTGAGATTCCTTGTGCACCTCGTTTCGATGGTCTGCAAGATTCTTCCTCATCCGACGCCTATTTCATGAACGAGGCGCTTTTAGAGTCTTTAAAGTCCGTCGGAATCTGCAACCCCAATCCCGCCGTGGGTTGCATCTTGCTCAACTCCAAGGGCCATGAGGTTTCTCGAGGCTTCACGCAAGCGTACCGAGGCTTTCACGCTGAGCGTTGTGCTCTTGCACAACTTAAGAACCCAAAGGAGGTGGAAGGGGGAACGGCGTATGTGACTTTAGAACCCTGCTCTCATCAGGGGCATCAACCCCCGTGTGTGGATCAACTCATTGAGGCGGGCATTCGACGAGTGGTGATTGCACGCCAGGACCCCAACCCAATGGTCTGTGGGGCTGGCATCAAGCGACTTCAATCCGCAGGCGTCACTGTGGTTTTAGGGGTGAGACAGGCTGAGGCTACGGCCTGGAATTTTCCATTCCTAGCCCATCAGCACCTGAAAAGGCCCGTTTTTATCCTGAAATGGGCTCAAAGCCTTGACGGTCAACTGGCCGATGACTCGGGACAATCCCAATGGATCACACAAGCTGCTGCGCGCTCTTACACTCATTGGCTCAGACAAAAGTACGATGCCATTTTAGTGGGCGCGCAAACGGTCTTATCCGATCACCCAAGCCTCACCGTGCGAGACTGTGCATTACCCCATCAGGCACAGCCCATTCCTATGGTATTCGATCCGAGAGGACTCCTCTTTCGGATCCAAGAGAAGCAAAGGCTCCAACTTGAAACTCAGCTATTTGCCCCTGCTCGTCCAATCCTCCTGCTCACCTCCAGAGCCGCAGCAAAGGCTCAAAAATCCTCCTGGCTTAATCGGCTGGAGAATGTGACCGTCATGCCTTTAAAGAGCTTCCATCCCGAGGGGATCAACGCGATGATTCAAACCGATCATGAGTGGATCCAAGAACTCACTGAAGCCTTAATGAGTCCTCGAATCATGAGTCAGTTGAAAAAACCGATTCAAAGCGTCTTGGTTGAAGGCGGCGCAAAAACGCTTCGCTTATTTCTTCAGGCCGACTGTGCTGATCTTCTCCACGTCTTTGTTGCGCCGATTCTCTTAGGGGGACAGAAGAATCGAATCCATTTAATGCGCTCGCTCAAGCAGGCCCAGAAATTTGAGTTAATCTCCACTCATCGACTGGGAAGCGACACAGTTCTGGAATTGATTCATCCGCAACATACTCATCTATTCAAATAGGACTTCATAGCCAAGACGACTTCCCCACCTGAGCTCTCCGCGCTGACCTGAGACCACCCCTCCTACACCCATCGGAGTTCCCGTAAACAGGATATCTCCGTCAACTAAGGGAAAAAACTCAAGCGCCCGTTGAATGCATTTCTGTGGCAAATGCCTCATTTCTCGTCCCATAGCGCGCTGACGAATTTCGCCATCTAAAGCAAAAGTGAAGGGCTCCTCCAAGTAGGTTTTAAAATCTGAAACCTCAATCCACGGACCCACCACCGCCGCGTGCCGAAACACTTTCCCAAGCTCCCAGGGATGCCCTTGTTTTTTAAGCTGGCCCTGAACATCGCGTAAGGTCATATCAAGCCCCAAGGAGACGGCTTCGATCTGCCCCTGCGAGTTGAGTCGAGCAATGATCTCACACTCATAGTGGACCACCCCTTTGGCTTGCGGAAGAACAACTGAAGTTCTCCTTCCAGGCTCAACCCATAGACCACTGCTCGGAGGCTTTAAAAAAAGCAATGGCGCCTCAGGAACCGGATCTCCTAGCTCCTGGGCATGCTCATGATAATTTTTACCAACACAAATGAACTTATCAAACATGCCGTAAAACCTCCTGGTTTAGCACTTACTTTTACCCATTTGTTGCAGCGCATTCATTAAAGACTTCCCAGGCTTCGGTGATCTCCCTGAGTCTTTGCCATCCTCTCCATAGAGTTGTCGCTCCAGGTTTTCCATCTCCTTTTCTTCCTAGAAAGCCTCCGAGCATGGCAATCCAGCGGATTGCCTCCTGAAGATCAGGAATTTTTTCCGGCAATATTTTAGTTCTATTTCGAAAGCAATAAAGTGCTTTCCATTCTGATTCTGAAAGAACAACCCGACAGTCCTCAGTAGGAGAAACACGTGCGACCCATGTCATCCAATAGATTCGGAAGGCTACTATGCTCATTAACGTGATTAATGGCCTTAGTTTTTCGATATGATTTAACCTTTTTTTTTCAATATTGCAGCCTGATTTAAGGACTTTATGATAGTCTTCTATGCGCCATCTTTGCCTATACCAAAATACCTTTTCTATCGCCTGCTCCAGAGACTCCACAGGCAGATTTGTTAAAAGCATCCATTCCAACGCTTTGATTCCTGGCGGTAGGCTTCTCTCAATAATCCAAATTGCAAATACCTCTACTTGCGACAGAGGCTCAGACCTCGCTCCTGATGTTCGATAGGAGGGTGTGTAAACTGTTTTCAAAAATCGAACTTCACAAAGAGCTTCTCTCGCCTCACGATTCTTTTGCTTTGGAATCTCAACTACTAAATTTCCAGCCGTGGCCTGTTCCTCCATAAGTTCCCAAAGCGTCTTGTTCTTGTTTTTAATCGTGGACCAGCCCTTAAAGCGATGTCCAACAACACGATCTTTTGCAGCTCGAATTAGGTATTTTACATTCTTTTTTTCGGCGTAATAGAATAGTTCAAAAATATCGCCCTCTCTATCACACACGTGCACAATGTTCTTTGGATCAGAAAAAAGCATTGCTGTTTTCATGATTGGTGTGATCCATCGGTAACTCTCTTTGTTCTCAATCGGGATATTTTTGTGGTCTCTTTTTTCTGCTTTCTTTGAGTGAGTAAAAATATTTTGATCGAGCAAACCTAATGGGAGGCCGTCAGTCGTCACTGCAAACGTTGAATGAACAAGGAGTCCTTGCCCGCCCTCGGAACCCTCCCATGTTCTTTCATTTCGATAAATCTCAGAGAGCCCCTCTGTTGATTCGAAGTTACTATAGTCGAACGTTGTCGTGTCCTGAATAGCCAAAATTGTTCGACCAGATTCGTTAATTCGGTCGCGGGTCCTTGAGACATGTACTTGCAAAAGAGGCTCGACTTCAACTTTGTCGTTCTCAAAAAAACGATAAGCGGCCTTTGATGCTGCCCAATCACCTTGCCCGCGATTTAACGAAAGGGAGGGCTTTTCCAGTAATTTTTCACCTACCTTCAGTAATCGCTCATCTAAGCGTTGATCACCAAAGCGTACTTCACTCAATTCCTCTCTTACCCACGATGTCATCCTGAATCCCCCCTTAGGAAGGCTTTATGCCTGAACGTGAGATGCGATGCAACAAATGGGTAAAAGTAAG
>JBMSSC010000080.1:0-12865 GCA_049424145.1 Bdellovibrionia bacterium | reverse complement strand
TCACCCGTCGCGGCTCGGAAACGGCTCGGGGATCCAAAACGAGAAGTCCGATTCTCAGGCAAGCCTTAGATGAGGCCATTGGGGCTCCTGCAGAATGCCTGAAAGGACTGACTCCCCTGACTTTGGAATCTTGGGGAGCCAAGAGGTGCAGAGCTCTAGCGAGACGCCACCGCGGTGGGAGGATCACTTAAGTAAGAAAGAGGATCCACAGGATCATAGCCTGCTCGGAGCTCAAAATGCAGGTGAGGGCCGTAGGATTTCCCCGTATTTCCACTGTAGGCAATCAGCTCCCCTTTTTGAACCACTTGGTTTCTTTTCACCAGGAGCTTGGAATTATGGGCGTAGATGGTGGCAAAATCCCCAGGGTGCTTGAGCACCACCATCTTGCCATAGCCTCGGATTCTTTGGGCAGCATAGAGAACGCGTCCGTTTTGAGCCGCATAGACGGGGGTACCGTGAGAAGCTCTCAGATCCAGGCCCTCATGGTAACGCCCATGGCGCTGACCAAACTGAGAGGTGACGTGAATTTTCTTGAGCGGCCAGTTAAAATCTCGAAGAAGCTCCGCTCGAGACTCATCAAGAACAAAATGAGAGGACCGCGCGGAGGCATGTAAACGATCCCAGAACCCTTTTCGGAGGCTCACCGTGGGAGTCGGAAGCCGGATGGGAGCAGAACTACACCCCAGTTGTGAAATCATCAACCCCACAGCAAGAAGAATTGCAAACCATCGACTCATTTGATCTTCACATGCTCCTCTAAGCTGTTTAAATAATCATAATCCGTTGAATCTAAATTCAGGGGGGTCAGCGAGGCATAGCCGTGATCCACGGCAAAACAATCGGTGTCCTGATCTTTTTTAAATCCCTGATACTTTCCACCCACCCAATAGTAGGGCTTACCGCGATGATCGACGCGCCGTAAGATCCCGCCACTATAGTAACGAAACCCTTGGCGAACCGAGCGAATCCCCTGAATCTGAGCCAGCGGAAGATCGGGCACATTCAGATTAAGCAGCGTGTGTTTGGGAAGGGGATGATTTTTTAACTTTCGAATCACTTGAACGGCAAGCTTTGCGGCCGTTTCGTAATGAAGTTTTTTCTCTTCCTGCGTTCGACCAAAGTCCACATTTAAACTCACAGCTAAAGAGGGAATGCCTAAGATACAGGCCTCACGCGCCGCCGAAACCGTTCCTGAGTAATAGACGTCTTGGCCCAGATTCGCACCGCGATTGATCCCTGAGATGACCCAATCCGGCATTTCCTTCATGATTTGCCTCACACCCAAGTAAATGCAATCCGCAGGGCTCCCGCTCACTCCATAAAAACCTGAATCGGTGGTCATGATTCGAAGAGGCTTATGAATCGTCAATGAATGACCTGTTGTACTTTTTTCCTCAAAAGGGGCTGCAACCCAAACTTCACCTAACTTTTTTACTTCCTGATAAAGCGCTTTTAAACCCGGCGCATGAACTCCATCATCATTAGATAATAAAATTTTCATAACTTCATCATAATCCTTCCCTAGCCTAGGAGGCAAGAAACCTAAGCATGCATTTTTTTATCGTCAATTCTTCAACTCAACCCTCTCAAAGCCTTAGCGTAGAAGGGGATCGCGAATCTTGGCCTGAGCTTCAAGCGTCTGATTCTTCAGCTCTCCTTCGGGCGTATTCACGCTCGTATAGGAACACAGCATGCCACGCTCCGTACACTCGGCAATCACTGCCGATAAAACACTGTGCGCCAGAAAAATAGCACTTAAACTCGATAACGGACCCACAGAGACCTCATTTGACACCCTCAAGGCTGCATCCCCTATGGCTCCTTTTAAATCCACCACCCAGTCGCAAACCTCAAACAGTTTTTTCCCCGAGGGGTGACGAGAGGGAACTCCGGAGCTGTGAGCCCGACTAGTAAACGCCACCGTTTTTAAATTTCTCTTCTTAGCCTCCAGCGCTAAATCCACGCCTGCTGCATTAATCCCGGATTGAGACATCAACCAAATCATCTCTCCGGGCTGAGGGTCAAGACGATTCAGGAGCGGTTGCGCCGATTGCGGCAATCGCTCAAAAAGTCTCACCACGGGAGGTCCCGCCGTGGGAAGCAGATAATCAGCCACCATCGGAATCACAAACGAAGGTCCCCCGGCCCGGTGATAGAGTTCTAAAGGCAGAATGGCCGAATGACCACTTCCAAAAACAAAAAGGAACTTTTTTGCTAAAACCAGCTCGACCAACTCGTTCTTTAGGCTCTCGAGCACCTGCTCATTCTGACCAACTAACTGAGACAAGTGAGCTAGAGCCAAATCCCCATAGGAGTGAAGCGTTATTTTTTTCTCTTCCATCGTCTCCCTCTTTTGATCTAAACCCCTGAAAAGCCTGAGCCCGTCAAGTTCAACGCCCAGTTAAAACTAAAATTCAGCCCAGGCAACCCCGAGATATACCCAACGCTAGTTGAAAAAACCCAGCATCGTGATGGACTTTGAAGACTTAAATTCAATCGTCCACCCAAAAGCTGCCGGGTGACAAAGTTATAGGAAAACTCTAAAGTAGGCAAAACATAATCATTCAAAGAAAAATTCATCGACGCTGTCAAGTTCGACGTGGGTGCGTTGACTTGTTTAAAGTAGGAATAAGAGAGATTGAAACTCCGATCAAAATTTAAGACCCGCTGATGAACGGCTCTGTCCATGACATAACTCAGTCTTGAGGTGATCATGGATCGTGCACTCACGTCATCGATATCAGGATAGTAGTAATACGTCGTTTGCGAGGTGAAACGATCAAAGTTCAAAAGTAAGCCTGAAAAAAGCCTGGAGAAGGGATTGGGCTTATTCTGGTTAACGGGCTGAGTCAATTCCATAAAGTTTAAGGATTGCCCCGTGCTCCACTCAATTGATCGCTGATAGGAGGCTTGAGGAAGCTCCAGCTTTCCTTTTCTTCTCACCCACTGAGTCGTAAAGCCGTAAGAAAGCGAGTTCCCCAGAGGGATGAAGTAATTGGCATTACTGGCAGAATAAGTAACAGGAACAATATCATGATTATCAAAATTATATCCGAGCTTATTTTGCTTCTGAGCCGACTTCATCTGCTCTAAAAAGGGGTGGTTAGATGGAGTTTCTAAAATCAAGGGAATGAATGAGTAGGTCAGAAAAGGACGAATCAGGTGCTTAGCCCGCGGTGTATCAGGAGAGTCGGGAAACTCAAAAATACGCTCCAATTGGGTGCTGAAATCGGTTTGAAACAGCAAGTAGCCCCGGTTGAGATTGGGAACTGAGCCTGCGAAGTTATAAAAAAAACCTCGATACTGGAGAGAGGGAACCAAAGAGAAGCGATCCCAAGGGCGAAGAGTGGCATAGACCGATGGAGTGATTGAAACTCGAGTTGCGGATCGAATGGGATCGACTCCGGGTAAAAAATCGGGAGGATGAGAGGGCAGAGGAGCACCCAGAGGTAAACCCAAGCGATCACGATCCAGATCATACCATCCTGCTTGACGAGTGAAATGGGTGAAGCCTACGGAGAGGCCTCCGACCAGTGGAGTCCCCAAGAGGAAACGATCATTGGTGGTTAAAAAAGCAGAGGGAAGGGCTTGAACGGTTCTGGAATCAAATCCATTTCTCTGCGCTAGAGGATCGGCAGGCGTTGAGTTCAGGAGGTTTCTATAGCGTTGAAACGATAGATAGCCACTGAAATCAGGCGAGGACTTGGAGAAGGCTAGATACGAGGATTGAAAGGCCTCCCCTGCTCCCGGCACATCCGAGGGAAACATGAAGGGGTAAAGGTTATCGCTCACTTCCGTTAGTTTTAATTTTTGATCAATCCCCCAGGGGAGCTCTTGGGTTTCAGCAATATCGACTCCCCAGCGATTCCTCAGACTCTCATTCTTTCGATCGTTCAAATAGAACATGCGAACGACTCCCCCGCTGCGCGCTGAGAGCTGATAGCGCGTCTCACTCTCCACGCGAGTGCCTCGGGCGGAGTACTCGCCCAGCCCTAAAGTCAGATCTGCGCTCCGACTAATGGCCCAGAAGAAGGGCAGCACGAAAGTGGCCCCATTGTTTCCCGAGGCCGAAATCGAGGGAAATAAAAACCCAGTCTGTCGCTTGGTTTTTAGAGGAATAATCAGGTAAGGAAACCAAAATGCAGGTGTATTTTTAATTCGTCCGGTGACGTTTGAGAGGTAGCCATAGCCTTCAAACTCAAGATCGATCTTTTGGGATTCAAAACTCCAACTGGCCTCACAATCATGGCAAGTCGTATAACTACTCTGCTCAGCGAGATAGTGCCGGGGGCCCACTTGCGTGATCTTTTCTCCTCGAAGCGTAAAGCTCTCATTGGACACGCGTCCTTTGATCACGGTCCCGGTATGAGTCTCCAGATTAAAGTGCATCTGATGGCCGTAGATGGAGCTTTGCCCCATGATGTAGATGCAATGGCCCTGAGCATCTAAGATGCGATCCTCTAAATTTAACTTAATATAATCGGCCGTGAGTGTCTCACCGGGCTGAGTGACGGCAGCGTGACCGATCAACTCCACCTGATTGGTTTTTCGATCCCAGATCTGCTGATCGGCAGAAAAGTGAATGGCCTCTTTTCCACCGATGGCCAAGGCCGTCTGGGCGAAGAATAAACCCAGCCCGATTAAACCTGGGGGATTGGCTGCACGTTTAAAACTGATCCACCACCAAAAGGAGCTTATAACCCGCTTGGGAAGAGGCATGTCTGTCTCCCCAATCGCCACATCCATTGGCGAAGTTCACCGGCCAACTCAGGTCTGGGAACCACACGGTCCACAAATCCATGCTGCATGAGAAACTCACTGCGCTGAAACCCCTCAGGAAGCTGCTGGCGGATGGTTTGCTGAATGACTCGGGGGCCTGCAAAGCCAATGAGGGCTTTGGGTTCAGCTAAGATCAAATCCCCCAGCATGGCAAATGAGGCAGCCACTCCACCTGTGGTTGGATCGGTCAGCACGGATAAGTAGGGAATTCCCTGTTGCCTGAGCTGACTGATGAGGGCTGTGGTCTTGGCCATTTGCATGAGCGAGAGAATCCCCTCTTGCATTCGGGCGCCCCCAGAAGCGGAAACCACGACGGCAGGCAGACGATCCTTTAAAGCCGACTCCAAAAGAAGAGTGACTTTTTCCCCCACCACAACGCCCATGCTTCCGCCCATGAACTTAAATTCAAATACGCCCAAGTGATAAGGTAGTCCACCGAGTTTGGCTTTTCCCACGACAAAGGCGTCTCGAATTCCGGTTGAATGAGCCGCAGCACGCAGTCGGGACTTGTAGGGTTTGAGATCATCAAACTCAAGCGGATCAAGCGAGACGAGGTTCTCGCCGTACTCATCGAAACTTCCCTCATCGGTCAGCAGGGCGATTCGCTCTGCTGCTGACATTCTGAAATGAAAGTTGCATTCCGGGCAAACCTGAAACGCATCTTTGAGCACTTTCGTCTGAAGGATTTCTCCACACGAGCTACACTTTATCCAAAGTCCTTCAGGAACTTTCGAGGGTCGCTGAGACACTTGGGACTTGATTCTTGGAGTCTTAAGATCATCAAACCATGCCATTTGCTCAAAAACTTAACAGGGTATTTCTTTTCAGGCAAGATTTGATGTGAAAAATCGCCCCAGTGAGGGTTCATCCTGAATTCACTGGGGCTACTGAATTTTTTCTGAGACCCCTTCCCTAGGTTCCCATCATCACCACATCTTTGAGCTTACGTGGGTTCAACAGCAGGTTCAACTTTATTTTTCAGTTTTTTTATACTGATAATACTGAATAACTTTTTGATAGCAAAAATTCTTAGGAACGCCAAATTGTTGGCTCAAAATCCGAGCTGTTTCGGAGGCTGAAACGGAGGCTTTCTGCAAACAAATCAGAGCCTGAAAAACCGGTTGAGACTCCTCCCAATCCTCCTGCGGTGACAAGACTTTCTTTTCTTGTTGAAAACACAGAGAAAAACACCACTCCCCAATCTCCCCTGACGTTTTCAACTCCTGACTCACTTGGGCAAGCACTTGGGAGGGTGTTCCTACAAAGAGCTTTTCATGAAGCTTCGTCAATTCTTTGCCTACCACGAGGCGAACAGGGGAGTTTTCAGCCACCGCCTCAAACGAACTCGGAGCAGTGTTCGAATCACAGAGCAAAGCGATTTGCTGAAGAGCAGCTTCAATTCGCCTTGGACTTTCAAACCAAATCCAAACGGAAAGTCCAGAAGCACTCAAACTGCGCGCCTGCTCAATCTCCTCGCGTTGCGCCGATGACTCACGAGGAAAGAAGCCACGAAACGTAAATCCTTGAGCTGAAAACCCACAGACGGAAAGAAGAGTGGTGGCGGAGGAGGCTCCGGGAATGGGCGTCACTCGAATGCCCTGCTCATGACAATGAGCCACCAAAATGGAGCCTGGATCACTGACCGAGGGGGTGCCAGCATCGGAGACCAAAGCAAGGCTCGCCCCCTGCTTTAATTGATCGATCCAAAAAGGAGTCTGCTTGGCTTCCGTATGCGCATCGAGCCGCTTGAGGCGATGCTCGGCTGCAATCCCAAATGAACTGAGCAGCTGCGCGCTTCTTCGCGTGTCCTCACAGAGAATCCAATGCGCTTTCTCTAAAGCCATACGTCCTCGAGGAGAAAAGTCCAGCAAGTTGCCCAAAGGAGTGGCCACGACCCAAAGTCCTGGGGGAAGCGTTTGGTCTTTTTTCAATGAACCTCTCCTCGGGAAGCACGCTTGAATTGACTGAAAAAACCGAAATCCCGATTCAGGGATTGGTCCTCCAGCCCAAAGTCAGACTCGTCTTTTGAAAATCGACTTTCAAAAAAAAGAACCAAAACCAACCACAGCAGATTCGCAACCCCCAGGTGAGTGAGCTGCGTCCAGATGGGAACGAGGAGGACGAGATTTAAAAACCCTAAGGCTTGCTGAAACAGGACGAAAAAAAGAAGAAGCATTCCTAAACGCTGCGACCGCTTTGCGCTCAGGGAAGACGCAGTGGGTGGTGTAAAAACCTGAGGCGACGCCCAGAACACGAGGCCTACGCCGGTTAAAATGGCTGCCACGGGATGAATCACTCGAAGCTTTAAAAGCAGGGGCGCAAGCGGAGAGAAATCAGCCTTCAACCCTTCAGCCAACCCGCCTGATGCGGCAGGCCAAAGGGTGTCTCCTAAAGCAGTCACAGCCCCACTCACTCCCACCAAAAACGTACTGACTAGGGCCATCCAGGCGGCCCAGCCCCCGCTCCCCAGTCGCGGGAGAGAAAACCTAGGACTTTTCACTCGGGACCAACGACAGATCAGAACAAGGGATCCGGTGAGCAAAAAAGTATTGCCTAAGTGCAGTCCCAGGGAGATGGCTCGTGCCGCTGATTGATCGTGAGTCACCAAACCAAAGAGGACCAAGCCTGCGCCAATGAGAGCCTCTCCTAAAATGAAGAGTACGGAGAAGCTGGCTGCTTTTCGCACGAGACTTCCCTTAGGGTAGAGCCGAAATACGCTCGCCGCAAGAAGGAGGATGAGCACGAGGTTCAGCCCCGAGGTGAACCGATGAGAGAACTCAATCCAGGTCTCCACTTGTTTTGCCCGCGGAAACACCTCCCCGTTGCACAAGGGCCAGTGACGTCCGCAGCCTGCGCCCGATCCCGTTGCCCGCACAAACGCACCCCAGAGAATGACCCCTAGGGTATAGACTAAGACTCCATCAGAAAACCAAGCAGAAAACCGTGACCACTTCTTCATACTGAGGCTAAAGCCTGTGCTAGGCTTCCTTTCTTGTCGATCGAACTGTTGTGTTTAAAACTCAACTCAAGTTGGACTGCCTAACTCAAAAGTCCCGATCGCTTCACTGCGATTCGGCCTCCCCCGATGAGTGCTAAAACGAGTCCACAGATGAGATAAAAGACGTTGAGCTCAATATCCCAACCCCCATACTCATTGAGTTTGAAGAGGGAATCGCGATGAGCTAAGAAAAGAGTAAAGACCATATTGGTGGCTAAAATGAGGCCTGAGATGCGAGTCCCAAACCCTAAGATCAAGCCCAGGGGCGCCACTAATTCTCCAATAAACACGGCGGGGGCTAAAAACTCGGGCAATCCCACCTGAGTCAATGAAGTTCGAATGAATTCTAAGCCTGCCGTGAGCTTAGCGATTCCATGAGGCAGCATCATACCGCCTGTTCCCAGACGCAGTAAAAGCTTCGAGACGTCTTCCTTTAAAAACTCCACTCCTTTTTGAATCTGATCACGCATGGTCTTCCTCGTTTCTCATGATGGTTGTTTCAACACCGACTGAGCCGTTTCGTCCAAGTGAAGTTGACTTGGAGCGTCCGGATGAATTCAAGTGGGTGGTCAACCCCAGTTCAATCACGGCTTGAACCGTTTTAAAAGACTTTCGATGAATGGGAGTCACCCCGAGAGATTTTAAGGCCCGGGTATGCTGAGGGGTGGGATAGCCTTTGTGCTGAGCGAAGCCATAGCCTGGATACGCTTGCTCGAACTCTGTGAGGTGCTGATCCCTCCAGACTTTAGCTAAAATCGAGGCACAAGCGATGCTGAGGCATTTCAGATCCCCTTGAATGACAGCCTGAGTGGGAAGTCCAAAGAAGCCCGTTTTGGGTAAAAACTTTCCATCCACGAGCAAATGGACCTGCGACTGATGAATCCAGAGGGGTTCTAATGCCTTGACGGCTCGAATCATAGCCAGATGGGAGGCATGAAAGATATTGATTTGATCGATTTCCTCGACACTGGCCACTCCAATCGCACTGGCTTGAAGCCACTGGGCAATTTGCGGAGCTAGCTGATCCCGCTTTTCGGGGCTGAGGGCTTTACTATCGGTGACCTGAGTGAGCCAAGGGTTTTGATCCCAGGCGAGATCTTGGGGTAACATGGCAGCGGCAGCAACCACGGGCCCTGCAATGCAGCCGCGACCCACTTCATCGACTCCCATGAGTTGACACCGGGGATAACCGGCATTGACCTCATACGTGAGCGTAGGCCAGGACCACTCCGATGATGAAGGTTTGTGCGAATGAGGCATTTGCATTCCCTTTCCAAAGGCCTGAGACTCCTCTTCGTGGAGGTCGCTAGGTTTTAGCTCAAGCCGGAAGAGCACCATTGAAGAGAATCGAAAAAAAAGAGAGATATAATAAAAAAAAGAAAAACAGCAAAGACAGGTTTCTTGCTCACTTGAGGAGCTGGACCTACCTTTGCTGTTTTTTAAATTCCGAGAGAAACTTACTGCTTCTTGGCGCTTGCGGATTGAGCGGCTGCAGCTAAGGTTTCCACTTCGCGATCCACACGAGCGGCTTTTCCTTCTAAAGCCCTTAAGTAGTACAGCTTCGCACGACGAACGCGACCGCTTTGGACCACTTCGAGCTTTGCGACTTTAGGAGAGGACTCGAGGAAAATTCTCTCCACGCCTACGCCATGGGAGATCTTACGAACCGTGAACGAACGACTGGCGCCACGATTGGATCGAGCAATCAGGATGCCTTCGAAAACCTGAATCCGCTCCTTTTCCCCTTCTTTAATTTTTACGTGAACTTTCACCGTATCACCGGCTTGGTACTGAGGCAGCTCAGGACGGAGCATTGCTTTTTCGACTAACGCAACTCGATCCATTAAGCCTCGTTGAGAGACTACGGTTCCTTTTGAGGTTCTTCTGTACTTAGTTTTAGTGGTCGCCATGATGGTTTCCTTAAACGAGGATTCAATAAAAACAAAATGTCTTCATTGAATTCGGATGAATTCACCAGTGAAAGGACTCTCGAACAAACGGAATCACGCCTCTTCGACTTCAGTTCACTCTCTCGATGCTCACCCCCTTGGGGCTCAATCGAGTTTAAATTTCATCCCATTGAACGACTGGCATTTTGACACTTGTTTTTTTTACCCTGAGATAAAAAATCAAGCCGGTTTAGGTTCCAAATAAACGGTCTAGAATAATCGCAACCGCTGATCGAACCGAGAGGTGATTATACCCTCCAAAGCCTCCTGGCCCGTACACCGGAGCCAGAATCCGGTGCACCTCGGGATAGAAGACTTCCGAAATTCCCCACCCCGTCCCAAAAACCAGGACTACGGGTTTTCCTGAGCTTGGACGAGCCTTGAGCTCGGCTCGATACTCATCATAGCTCACCGAGTGAGGTAAGGGCCTTGCATCGGTTAAAACCACTTCTGGGTCTTCTCCATGCAGGCTTCGGATTGACGCTTTGACGTCCTCAAAAGAGCGAACCAACTGAACCAGAGAAAGCGCCTCAACTCGGTCTGGATGTTCCTTACGGGATTCATCGGTTTTCCAATGCCCTAAGATTCGCCCAATTAACCCGTGTTGATCCTCAATCGGAGTCACAATAAAATACCCTTTCATTCCGTACGTTCGAGCTGAACGAGAAATGTCATGGACATCCATATTGGTGACTGCAGTAGTGACCAAAGCCCCGTTCCGATTCTGAATGGGGTAATGAAGTAAAGCAATGTAGACTGAGTCAAACACGAGGTCTAAGGGGCTATCACTTTTCCAGAGCCAATTCAACGGCTTTTTTTGAATTGCTCCCAAAGATCGGGGCGTTTGAGCCGCGTGACTCGCTGAGCCTCTTGCTCTCGAAACGAAGCAATGGCGGGATGATTGCCACTCATCAGAATAGGGGGAACACTAAGTCCATGAAACTGAGCAGGCCTTGTGTACTGAGGGTACTTAAGAAGCCCTCCCTCGAGGCTATCCTGAGTGACTGACGCTTCATTTCCTACGACTCCAGGAAGGAGTCGCGTGACACAATCGGCAAGCACCATGGAAGGAAGCTCGCCCCCCGTTAAGACATAATCCCCAATGGAGATCTCCTGATCCACACACAGGTCTAAAAATCGTTGATCCACCCCTTCGTAATGGCCGCAGACGAGCACCAACTGAGAAAGCTGTGAAAGCTCCTTTGCCAACGACTGAGTCAATACTTTTCCTTGAGGAGAAAGAAGCACGGTTCTGACCCGCGAATCGGGACTTCGAGAAGTAGGCTGGCCTATTCCTCCAACGGGAGGCTCGGGAAGATTGGGGAGCACGGCTCGCCAAGCGCGATACAGGACATCCACCTTCAAAAGCATCCCCTCTCCCCCACCATAGGGAGCTTCATCCACGGAGCGATGCTTATCTAAAGCATAATCTCGAATCGAGTGAATATGATAAGAAACCAAGCCCTGAGCCTGAGCTTTCCCCAGCAGGCTTGCACTTAAGATGGGATCAAACATCCCAGGAAAGAGAGTTAAGAAATGAATTTGAAGTCGATTTTCAGAGGAAACCACCGATTTATTCCAGAATCTCCAGAACCGTTCTTTTTTTCAACTTCGCTGAAGCCCCGTTGAGCAGAGTTCGAATGGATCGAGCCGTTTTTCCCTGTTTACCAATGATTTTACCTAAATCTTCTTTGGCCACCTTCAGCTCAATCACGGTGGTATTTTCCCCTTCAATCTCGCGAACCCAGACCTGGTCAGGAAAATCGACGAGCATTTTTGCAATAAAATCAATCATCTTTGCTAGCTCGCCCAGGGCTTTTCCTGATCCACCTGATTTCACAGACTCTGACATCCTGCGCTCTCCTTCACTCCTCGGGAAGATCACTTCAAGAGAAACTTCCTCTTTTGACTTACCCCGATCAAAAGACCGCGCCAGTCCGAATCCAAAGAACAAGCTCGGCCTAGGAACTCAGACCTAGAGCTTCTCTCCTGATGAACTCAGGAGAAGAAACCCCACATGATCCGAATCTTGGATGATTATCCAAGGTTTTTCAGGAGTTGTCCCACGGTTTGTGAGACTTGAGCCCCTTTGGCCATCCAGGCTTTCACGGCTTCTTGATTGACTTGAATCTTCTCTTTTGCTTCTTTCGCTTTTGGAAAGTAGTGGCCTAGATTTTCTAAGTAAGCCCCGTCTCGCTTCTTAGCGGAATCCACTGCAACGATGAGGTACTGAGGGTTTTTCTTTGCCCCTTGACGAGATAGACGGATAGTAACTGCCATTTGTAAATCTTCCTTTCCCCTCTCCTCTAGCAATACAGATCCGATCAGTCAAGCTTCTTTAGCCAAACCTTCAAAACAGCGAGTTCAGCTTAGGGAGCAATCCCCCGCCACTTTTTTTTGCTTCAACGACTTCCAGTGTGGCTCAGACTTGAGCCCTTTAAAGATCGGACCAACACTGGAGCGGGAGAAAAATCAAGCATCGTGACTCTGACACAAGCGCAAGCTGGGGCTCTGAAAAGCTACTTGGACGCTAAAATAGAAACCGATAAAAACAGCCTCCAGAATCACCTCAAAGGTGCTCAAGCTTTTTATAACCAGGGGTTTATGGGCATCTTTCACAAAATGCCTAGATCATCTTTAGCATTACTCTACAAGCTATCTTTAGGCAACGCCGTTGCTGCCATCGGGACTTGTGTTACCGGAGGCCTCATCCTTTCAAAAGCTTCCTCACTGCAAAAAGAAGAATCTCTGAAGGCCGAACTCAACAAGGCAATCGAAGGCTCTAAAGATGGCGTCACCTTGAATCCCAAACTTGCCAAAGAATTTGCTTCATTCTTCGAAAGCAGAAAAGAGGGCTCAGTCAGTCGCAATGCAACTGGAATCCTAGACACAGAAAAAGGACGCAATCTGTTTGAGCGTGCCCAGAAATACCCCACTCTCTATCGGGACGACCTCAGGAACCTTGCCGCAAATCAAATCGATCAGAAACTCATGGAAGAAACCCTGCAAGCCCTCTCTCTGAGCGAAAAGCAAATCGCAAAACTCATGAAGCCCGATCTCTCGCAGGGAGCAAGCATCACAGAAAAAACCCAAAAACTCCTCAATTCCCCTTCAACCGGCGCCTCATACGAACCGACCC
>JBMSSC010000079.1:0-12933 GCA_049424145.1 Bdellovibrionia bacterium | reverse complement strand
TCCAATTCAGCAACCTTGGCTAGATCCTCTCGCCATGCTCAAAAAGCCTTCAAGTTTCAGAATCGATCAAACTCCTTTTTTCTCTTCAGGGAAACCTCATCGAAAATCCTAATAAAAGGTCTGGACTCGGCTCGATATGAAAAATTTTGTTTTTTCTTTATATTTAATATTTAACATGATAAACCCGCCACATGTTATCTCAAAATTTCCGCTTTCGATTGACCCCTGTTTTTTTCCTCTGCGGAAGTCTTCTTTTTTCAGGATGTGGCTTAGTTCGGAGCTTAATTAGTCCGAAACCTAAAAGGCCCTTCCTCTCCTCCGCCTATCCGAGCGAAGGCTCCGTTAACGGCGGCACACGAATTACGTTCTTTGGAAACGACATCGAATCCGGTGCCCAAATCCAAATCAACGAAAACCCATGTCGCGTTGAAGAGGTATCGAATCACAAAATCACCTGCATCTCGCCGAGTGGTGATTTAGGATATGCGAACGTCAAGATTAAAAACCCAAATGGAGAGAGTGCCGAGTTTCCTTTTCTCTACCGATATGGGGAAACCCCAAGCACCCGCCGCTGGAGTTTTCCAAACCCAAGACAATCTGAGCGTATGTCCACCCCAAGACCCACTCCCCCTCCCACGACTCCACCCTTGCCCAGAGTTAACCCGTTCGCCCGGCGTCATTCCGAGGTCGAGCGGAACAGAGAGCTCCGTGCTCCTGTCATCCGTGAAATCTTCGAGATGACGCTTTTACTCCGGCCTTCTGAAACTCCTCTGTTCAGTTTTTATGTTCTTGGAGAGAACTTTGAAGGGGGAGCTCAAATCCGCATTCTCCGAAACGGCAATGAACTCGGATTCACGACCACCACAAACCGGCTGAGCCCTTTCCTCATTCAATGCATCGTCATGGGATTCGAACCCCATGAACCCTTTGAAATCTATGTGCTTAATCCGGCTCCTTCTCATCTGAGGAGTGGAATTGCAACCATCAGGGCAACCGTACAGCCTGTGCCCGTTCAACCCAACTCACAGGCGAATCCCTCGGTCACCGCACGAGAATTTCCTCAGCCCACCACTGAGGTCGAGCTTTTAAGTCACGGGCTCCATGAGAGAATCCAAACCAACCGGTTCATCAATTCCGTGGATTTTCAGGGAGAGCAGATCGACATTTACACGACTCTCAACCCCGCATCCCAATCTCAGCATGGACCCTCGGATCGCTACACTCTATTAGACCCTGAGGTGGCCTCTCAACTGGAACTCGAACAAAACGTCACCTACACAGGAGCAGAACTCCTGGAGCAATTCGAAGAGCGGGACTCCTCCGTATGGGAGATCCTCAACCAAGCCATCCGTGCGGGAAGGGCCACCCAGCAAAGTAGCTCACCTGACCCTTTTGCTATGCGAGAAGTCACCCCTGATCAGCAACGCCAAATCACTCGCATCCGAAACGAAATTCAGACACGACTCCTGGAGCTTAACCGTGAGCATCAATCCCCATTTTATGTCACTCCTTCTCATCAGACTCGCTCTGGAATTGCGATCCACACCTTCCTTGAGGATCGAGAGGTCTTTTTATCTCTAGTGAATGCCATTCTCGATCGACAGGAGGCTGAGTTCATCACTCAGCTCTTGAAATTGGCCACTTTTTTTAACCTCCAAAATCGGGCCGCACGCCATGAGATCATCGAAGTCTTCTCTCACCTCTATGTTATGCAATCGTTTCCATCGCGAGGACTCATGGTCAATTACTTTCATTACTTACTTCGATGCGGTCAGATGAATTCCTCATCCTCCATCTTCTAGTCCTGATGAAGATCGGACCGGGATAAAACAGGTCAGGCGTCTGAGTCTCAGCCGATTGGACTTGAGCCACCACAAAATCAAGGGTTTACACAAAAAATTCGAGACAGGCGCCTCAACCAAATCTAGAAGTTCCCCTCACGACCGGTGCGCCGTCATGACGCCCATGACCTGTTTTTTTCAAGCCCAATCGAACCTGGATCCTTGCGCTTTTGAACTGCCTTTATTTTTTCTTTATTTTGTATTTATCATGATAATCCCCAAAACCTGTCTGATCCAGCCTACCGATTGAACTTTAGGACCGCCGTCGCTTTGTTTTTAGTCCTCCTGGCTTCAGGATGCAGACTGCTTTGGCCTGCTTTGCCAATCTCCTCTCTTCCAAGAAGATACTCTGTCTAAATATTAGATAGATGATTTTTTATTATACAGTTTTATTTTTTTAAAAGATCAGTCCTTGTTGTTTTTATTAGACAATTAAAAACCCTTAAAATGGCATTCATCTTGCTCATCCGGCGACAACTTTTAACTTAAAAAGAAAGTGAGTTACTAGATGTATATAAAATTAAGAATAAAGCATTTTTCTTCTGCTTCTCTTATTTCTGCGATTCTTGCGGCTTGTGGACCAAGTCATCAAACCAGTTCAGTTGAAAAGCCGAGTAACGGAAATCCAGTGAAGAGATCAGAAGGTATTCATGAATACGACCATAATTCATCGTCCAATAAAGAGTATTCAGATTTTTTTGGTAGCTGCGACATCCCTGTAAATGGACTTTGCTTTGAAGATGAGTACAAGATTAACCTTTTTAAGCCTACTCAGTTTCTGGCTAAATCTCCGAATCCTGAATGGTGCAAATCCAATGGCTTTAATTTTTCTGAAATTAAAAAATGCGATAGAAAAGAAGTAATAGCCATATGCACTGAAACTAAGAAACAGGATATAATTGGAAAATCTTTTTTCTCCTTAATAGTTGGCTCAATGGAATCTACTATAAAATACTTTTTTAGAGCTCCAGTTACGACTGCTGGTGCAATTCAATTTTGCCACAATAAATCAGGAAAGATTGAAATTTTAGACGACACAAGCGGTGATGCAGAAGAATCGATAAGACGGCCTATGAGCCCCGAGGAGAAGTTGAGAGCGAAAAACGAATTATGCAGAGAATTAGGAATCAACCCAGAGGGTGCGACCGATGAAGAAATTACTTCAAGGTACAGAAGAGAAGCTCTGTCTCGCCACCCCGACAGAAATCGCTCTAACACTGCCACTGAGGAAATGCAGAGACTCAATCAGCTTTATAACAATTACAAAGCGGCTCAGTAGCTGTAAACTCAGACGAAAAACTGGTTTAAATCTCAAACAAGACTTTGAACCGGCCTGATTGCACCCAACAGGAGCCAATCTATAGAAATTGAACTCCTGAACTGAAACAAAAACGCCCATGTACGATCTTCGATTTGCGAAAAAAGAAGATTGGTACATGGGCGATACCATCCAATGGTCCGGGTACAATCGTAGACAGGGGTAACCCGTGAACCCCTTTTTGATGGACACTAGAATCACATAGATATTTATTTAATATTTAATAGATTTTCCCGTTAATCCAACTCCGATGGCTCAGGGAACGTTTTATAAAAAGAACCAGAGAAATTGAGCGACAGAGATGGAAAAAGAAAAGTGGGCATCACTGAAGGTAATCTTGCTGAAACAGCCCTATTCAGATTTGAACATCCTTCTCGGAGAAAAGCTGAGATCAAGAAAATTTTTAAATCAATAGATCGAGGTGCGCACAAAAGTAAATATTCTCAACCGCATTAAAAATTCAACATATTGCTCGTACCCGATGCAACAAGGCTGACGGGAAGCATAAACCGAAGGGGAGCGAATCCCGGGCCATCTAGAGAGACGCGCCTCGGTTCACTTTTTCATCAGGTTCGCACGAATCTGATCTAAGAAGCTTTTGACCTTCACCTCATGCTCCTGCTCGGCTTCTTTCGACGTGGGTTCGTCATCCAAAGCCTGATTCTCACGCAAAAGCAAGTCTTTGGGAATTTCCTCTAAAAAACGACTGGGATTTCGAGGCACAGGCTTCCCGTAGCGAATTCGGGTCTTCGCTCGACTTAAGTAGAGCTGATCCCGAGCCCGCGTGATGCCCACGTAACAAAGCCTGCGCTCCTCGCCCAAGTCCGTGGCTTCATCTAAGGTTCGTTGATGAGGTAAGAACCCCTCTTCCATTCCCACCATAAACACCACAGGAAACTCAAGCCCCTTGGCTCCATGAAAAGTCAGAAGAGTCACCTGATTCTTGGCCGTCTCCGAGTCCTTTTGCTCGTCTTTTTCTTCCTCTTGAGCTTGAAGCATCATGATTTGTAAGAACGAGCGCAAGGCCGTAAGCCCATCCAGACCCGGGCTCAACGCTTGGGCCCAATCTGGGGAGGCCTGCTCAGGGCTGGATTGAGATTCGGAAATCGACGCTTGGGATTCAAGCACCCCAGCTTCAGCGGGAACCCCAGAGAGGCCTTGATTCTGAGCCTCTGCTGAAGATACCGCTTGCGCTTGGGGAGACCCAGTTTCTTGAACCTCCACCTGTCCTTGAAACGAGAACTGCCCCACGGAATGAAGGAGTTCTTGGACGTTATCCCATTTTCTGGAGGCTTGCACAGGATCATCACTTTCCTCAAAGATCGCCTCCTTGAGCTTCAGATCCAAAAGCCACTGCTTCATCCACTGAACTAGGCCCTCATTCACGCTGGCAGGATCACTCCATCTCAGGGATTTAAGCCTCAGGTGCGCAGAATCGATCTGCTTTTTAAACCCAAGGATCAGCTCTGCTGTCTTGGGCGTCAGCCTCGGAGCTTCTGGCAGAACTTCAAAAAATGAGACTCCACGCTGAAACGCTTCTGTGCCCAAGGTCTCAATGGAGGTTCGTCCAATCCCACGAGCAGGCCAGTTGATGATTCGCCTTAACGAAGCGTCATCCTTGGGGTTCACGGCAAGTCGGAGATAAGCCAATGTGTCTTTCACTTCCTTGCGCTCCAAGAAGGACAAACCCCCTACGATTTTATACGGAATCTGACGACGCCTGAGCGCCTCTTCAAAGACACGGGACTGAGCATTGGAGCGATACAAAATGGCAAAATCACTCCATGGACGACTGCGCTCCTGCACGTGCCAGAGGATCTCCTCACCCACAAACTCGGACTCAGCCCGATCCTCCTGGAGAATCGTCTCTTGAATGGGCTCACCCTCTCCTCGATCGGACCAAAGCTTTTTTGGGTACCGCTCGTTGTTGTTGGCAATCACCTGGTTTGCGGCCTCCAGAATCTTCGACGTACTTCGGTAGTTCTGATCCAAGGTGATGGTCTTGGCCGCAGGAAAATAGCGAGAAAACTGCAAGATATGACTCGGATCTGCGCCTCGCCAAGCATAAATGGACTGATCGTCATCTCCGACCACACAGAGGTTTTGCTGCTTTTCTGTCAGGAGTTTTAAGATCTTAAACTGAGCCGGATTCGTGTCCTGATACTCATCCACCAAAATGTGTCGAAACCGATACCCGTAGTGATCACGGACCGAGGCATGATCCTGAAGCAGGGAAACCGTGTGAAAAATGAGATCATCAAAATCCATGGCGTTCAGTGCTCGAAGCTGCTCTTGATAACGCCCAAAACTGGAGGCGGCGGCAATCGCATAATCCTGAGACAACCGAGAGGATTCTAAAAAATAAGTCTCCGCTTGAGCCGGTGTGTAAAATCGATTCTTGGCCTGACTGATCTCAAAGAGAATCACATCGGGATCAAACCTGCGCTCATCAATCTGAATGTTTCGCAGTACTTGCTTTAGAATATCGAGCTGATCGTTTTGATCCAAGATCGTAAAGTTATTTTGAAACCCCAAAACCCCCGCATGAGCCCGTAAGATTCGCACACAGAGACTATGAAAGGTGGTGATCGTGAGTCCACGGGTGGCTTGAGAGCCCTGCTGCTTGGAAATTAATCCACTGACTCGCTGCTTGAGCTCGCGCGCTGCTTTGTTGGTGAAGGAGAGGCCTAAAACCTCCGTGGGCGAGACGTGTCGCTCGACAATGAGGTGGGCAATTCGATAGGCCATGGTACTGGTTTTTCCACTTCCCGCACCCGCTAAAATCAAAAGCGGCCCCAGGGGATGTAAAACCGCCTCGCGTTGTCGTGCATTGAGATGATGAAGTGCAATAGCCATAGACGAACCGACCTCTTTGGAAATTAACCTGAACCCCTTGATCCCCAATTGCCAATCCCCGAGTGATCACGGGTGAGGCAAGAACGGATACAAAAAACCACCCCACCTAAGAGGCAAAAAAATCTCTCACTGAGAGTCTCGCACCCCGGGGAGATTGAGGTAAAAATTCAGGCGCAAGTGATTGAGATAAAATCGACTTTTTACCCGATACCACGGGGAGCTGACCGCTGCTAAGCGGTCAATTTTTTTCACCCATTCCCAAACCTTGGGCTCTTTCTTTTGAAATTGGGTTTCGTTCAACTTAGCCCAAGGCGGCAAGTAGAATCTAGGATCTTTTGGTTGAATTTTGAGTTTCTGAGGGATTCGAAACTGATAGGCGGTTGCAAAGACTTGATACAAGGATTCCTGAACGAACGACTCTTGTTTGGGAGATCGTTGTTTTTTTTTCAAAGACGCCTGAAGAGGCTCAAAACGATTGAGCGCGACATAGCGGAGGGTGTGCTTGGGTAAATCATCCAACCACACTTTCACCTGAGCCCAGTGACCGCGCAGGAGGAAGCGGAACTGAATCTTCGAGACAATCTGTTCCTCCAGAAGATTCAGGCGCTGATCGGAGAAAATCTGAGAAGGAACCGTTTGAGCGCTGGGCCTCCCCAGGGAGATCACCTGAAACTCCGACAAGGGGAGCTGAGATTGAGCGGCACTTTCTTTTAAGGCGTGAAACAGAGCACCTGTTTGAGCGGACCTGGGAATCCGCTCCTCGATTCGAAGCGCCTTCATCTCGCGCTCTTGTTTTTTTAGATCCTCCTGATCCACTTTTTCGTTGCGACTGAGCAAATCCAACTCACTCCAGAGGTGACTTAAGTGATAGAGAATCCTCTCACGCTCTCGGTTCGTAAGCTCAGAGAGGACAACCTGAGACTTGCTCTTTTTTTCAGTCGCCCGACCCAAAGCCCCATTGGCTTCAAACCCTGCACTAAAAACCAATCCCAGGAAAACGAAAAAAAAACCTGCGTTCAAACGAGAAAAGTAACCCCCCCAGCTCATGAACACCCCCCATTGAGTCTCTCTCTGCATCATGTCAAAAGTAATGCAAGATCACGGCCGGCTAACAATGCACTTGAACTCAGCTCGATGAAGAAAGACTGGCTTCCGTTAATGCGGGGGCAGTGGGTTCCGACTTCGCACCCCCTCGATTCTGAATCCAATGAAACGCCGCAACGCCCAGCACGAAGAGCATCTGAAGACCAACAAAACCTAAAACCCAAGGAGATCCCCCGGTGGAAAAGCCATACGAGTGCAGCCCCACGCCAAGGATAAAATTCACGCCATACCACGCCATGATCACTGAGAGAAAACTCACCACCGACCAAACGGCAAAGCCAAACTGCCCCACCCAACTGGCGTACCGACCATGGAGGATCACCAGGTAGCACAGCAAAGTAATCAGGGCCCAAACTTCCTTTGGATCCCAGCCCCAAAAACGCCCCCAGGACTCATCGGCCCAGATGCCCCCCAAAATCGTTCCTGCGGCAATGAAAACCACTCCAAACTGAATGGATCGGTAATTGAGCTGATTGAGGGAGTTCACCTGACTGGCTTTGGCTTTCTTTAAAAACTGAAACAACGTGATGTTGGAGATACCCAGAGAAAGAGCAAAAGCAGCGTATCCTAAAGTGATGGTCAACACGTGGACGGTGAGCCAGTAATTACTTCTTAACACCGGAACCAACGGGTGCAACGAGGGATCCAAGATGGCAGGAGCTGAATCAGCTGCAATCAGCGCCAAGCTCGCTAACGCTCCACCCACCGCTAAAACTACGGTTTGTCGCTGAAGGAAGTAAATCACCGCAGCAAAAGCCACAACTCCCAAAGCCACCCAAACAACCGACTCATACATATTGGTCACTGGGGGACGCCCCGCGACAAAGCACCGCAGTGCAAAACCATAAAGATGAAGCAGAGTGGCTCCACTGAGAGAACCCCAGGCAAGCTTTTGAGCCCAGCGTCCCATTTTCTGGAAACGACTGAAGTAGGACACCCCCCAAAGCAGGGCCGAGCTCAAGTACAAAATCCAAGCCCATAAAAAAGGCCTGCCCCGGTTGTAGAGAACCTCAGCCCAGATCCGATTCTTGAAGTTCTGCTCAAAATTGGGAACATCCCCTTCCACGGCTACTTTTAAAAGATGCGAGAAGCGTTCAAATTGAGTGGGACTCTCGGCCTGATAAGCCCCGAGTACACGCACAAACTGGTCTCGAATGGGCTCAAACTCGGGATTTAAATCCGTGATATTCAGCCAAGCCTGGGGAGCAGGCTGCGGAAGCAATAACCAAGCCTGACCTGAGATCATTCCCTGAAACAACGAGATGCGATCCAAGACCGACTTCAGTTCCTGCTCTCTGGGATTGGAGCGACTGGGCGCACCGGGAGGTCCCTCCGACTGCAAACGGGGATCCAAGCCAGAAGCGTATTGGGCTAAAAGTGAGTTTTCGGTTAACTCCTGAGGAGAGAAGCGAGTTCGGGATTCATCTAAGCCCAGTTGCCGCTTGAGATCCTCTCGTGCCACACGAATGAAGGGTTGGGTTTGCCAAAACTCAGGGTAAGTAATCCAAGAGAGAATCAGATCCAGAGCCTTCCAATTCTGAAAGGTGCGAGAGCCCGTCTCAAAGAGAACCACCTCTTGAGCAAATGAGTCTAAGGGCTTCATCCTCCCGCCATTTTGAATCGGAGTAAGCCCGAGGGTAAAAAAAGACCAATCCGAATGAGGATGCGGCGAGACACTCTCTGAAGCACTGGATGGTTGGATCGGACTTGGAGTGACTTTAGAATCAGCCTGGGCAAAAGAACTGCAAATACAGAGCCCTAGAGCCCAAAAGGAGATTTGAAACCGAATGATCTTTCCTAACATCTGCTTTCTACCTCCGCACCGCTTGCCCAGGACACAGTGGGCTTTAGAACTGCTACAGCCGTTTTTTTCTTCTTTCTCACTTTTGCCACAAACAAGAAAACGGATCCCAAAACAATCAGCAACGAGCCCACGTACTTCCAGGGGCGCCCCGGATCGCGATTCACGGCAAAGATAGAGGTCGTCGGGCGAGGAGAGGCCTCCTCGTAGCTGGCCTGATACAGGGTGTAGCCACCGAGCTCCAGTGGGTGATTCATGCTGATGGTGACTTCTTGCGGGGACTCCCCATTTAAAACCGACACTCGCGACGAATAGGCAGCCGGAGTGAGAGTCCCTTCATTATGATCAATCTTAAACTCCTCTAAGCGAACGGAAAAAGGCAGGAGCACGCGATGGGGCAAATACCCGATGAGCACTTCTCGATCCCCCAAATGAAGGACGGCGCGATCGCCAAGACCCAGCCAAATTCCCACCCCATGAGTTGTGGAGACATGAAGGGCCGAGGAGGGAGCCTGAGGACCGGCTTGAATTCGAGAGGGCTGATAGACGGTTTGTGCTACGGCGTCTGGAATCCACTGCAACACCGTGATTTTCACCTCTCCCTTCCAACCGGGATCCATCACACTGCCTGGGATCTGATCTTTTTTCAGGACCCCTGATTTGACTTTTCCCGAAGAGGACACGGCCCGGTACCTAAGATCACCGTTTGCACTTTGAAACCACTCCAATCCCGGTTGCCCGGGACGACCGATTGCTTTTTGATTCAACGCGAACGTGGCGGGACCCGCTTGAACCTTGGACCAAGAAGGATCCCCTTCCCAAAGCCAGACTTCTTGGGTGATCTTCATCACTCCGCCCTGGATCAGGAGCTGAAGGGCCGCCTTGGGTTTGTCATGAGAAGGGGAGTGGCGGGGCTCAGGATTGGCAATGAAGCTCACTTGAGGATCAGCGT
Organism: Bdellovibrionia bacterium; assembly: GCA_049424145.1. Lineage (GTDB taxonomy): Bacteria > Bdellovibrionota > UBA1018 > UBA1018 > UBA1018 > JBMSSC01. Next base: position 3,061 of record JBMSSC010000079.1, on the reverse strand, counting down.
GGGTCAAATACTGGTCCACTTGCACCTCAAAGGGTATCCCTCGAGAGGAAACTGAAAAAGGCTGAAACTTCACTGAACTAGGCGCCCAAGGAATGGCAACGGAGTAGATCTTTTCTTTTTCACTGAGAAATAGGGCCTGGGTGTCCAGATCCACTACTTTTCCGGACTCCCCTTCACTGATTCTGAGGGTCCCCTCCACTCCCGCCCGGAAGGTGATCCAAGAACCTGCCAGAAGAATTAAAATCCCCAGGTGAGCAATCAGAAATGGGGCATGACTTTTTTTCCAAGGCAATCGACTGACAGCTACGGCAAAAATATTCACGCCGAGCAACACTAAGAGCCCATAAAACCAAAATGAGCGGTACACCCAATACTGGGCACTGGCCGTATCCGTCAGCGACTCCACAATCGTACCGGCTGCCAGAGCGGCTGCTAAGGCCAAAATGACCAAAACGGCTAGCTTCAAGGACGCTAGGAATCCAAAAATTGAATCAAAGACTCTGAACAAACGGCTTGAATTCAATGAATCCTTCTCCTTTCACTGCTCAGCGTGAACTTAACTGGAGAAGCGAGCCATTGCAGGAAGCTCAAGGGCAATGGATTTGCCTCGATCCGAGAGGGCTTCACCGGAGTGAAAAAAGGAAACCCCAGCAAGATTAAGTACTTTTTTCTGAACAAATCGTTCGCGCTGAAGCATCTCGGAGGGGACTTCGGCTGCGTTTTGGATCTCATCATACACGCGATCATAGATCTTTTTTCGAAACCAACCCGCGTTTCGACCGACGGCAAAGCGTGCCATTTTTCTCAGCTTCTTGGAGTAAAACCAACCCTGCCTTTGACCTGGACCCGTTAAATCAATCAAAAGATCCACTTTCTGAGGCGAGTCAAATCCGATGGGTTTACCCATGGTGTTTTGAAAAAACACCGCTGCATCGGGGTATGAAATCAGAACTTTCTGCCTGAGGGATTCCAGATCATAAACCATCCCGCGAGCCGAGAGGACAATCAAAACAAACTTCACGCCCGGAATCCGGTTGGCCAAAAACTGCTCTTGCTCGGTCATCCGCTTTAAAAACTCTTGGGACTCAGGATCCATGAGCTCTTTTAATCCGTTCTGCACCTCACTTGGGTTCCCTAAAGGTCTCTTTGAAGTCCGGTTCGTCATGCCTCTACTCTTACCAGAATTGAACTTGGGTTAAAAGCGGTTCCTAATACAATTCATACTTCAAAAGTCGACACTCGATGGGGCCGTTGAAAAACACACTCCGTTGAGAGGCCTTCAGACCGATGACTTTTGCTAGCTCTGAACTTCCGGTGAAGACAAAGCCCGTCCACCCTCGAAACTTCTGCTTAAACGTATCCCCAATGGATCGATACAAAGGTTTTAAAGCCTCTTGCTCCCCTAACCGGCTCCCATAGGGAGGGTTCAGCAGGATCACTCCAGCAGGAGCGATCATCTCGCACTGGGCAAAGTCGCGCTTTTCAATATGGACTTTGCCATGAACCCCGGCTTTAGGCAGACTCTCTAAGGCCAATCGGACTGCACGAAAATTACCGTCATACCCAACAATTTTAGGAATCTTCTTTTTATCTCGAATTTGAGCCTCGTCAGCCTCCTGAAGGAGCCTCTTCCAAAGGGCTGGAACATGCCCTTGCCATCCTAAAAATCCAAAGTCCTTGCGAAACAGCCCAGGCGCAATCCGGGCTGACATCAGAGCTGCTTCAATGGGCAAAGTCCCCGATCCACACATCGGATCTAAGAACGCATGCCCCTCCTCTTTTGGCCAGCCGGCTTGCATCAAGATTGCAGCAGCCAGGTTTTCTTTCATCGGTGCAGCCACTCCTGCGTTTTCGTCTCGATACCCACGCCGATGAAGACTGCCTCCCGATAAATCCAAGCTCAGCGTGGCTTGATCCCGATTGAGGTAGACGTGAACCCGGACATCGGGCTTCACCGTGTTGACGGAAGGTCGACTCCCCAGTTTTGCTCGAAACTGATCCGCAATGGCGTCTTTGACCTGAAGAGCACCATAGTGACTGTGAGAGATTTGAGACTGAGTGGCCGTAAAATCCACACAAAAGGTCTGCTCCACCGTGAAATGATCCCGCCAATTCACTTGACGCGATCCTTCATATAAATCCTCAGGCGTTTTGGCTTGGAACGTCTTTAAGGGCAAAAAAATACGACTCGCCACGCGAGACCAGAGACAAGCGCGATAGGCTGCCTCAAGTTTTCCGGAAAACGAGACCCCTCCTCGCCCTTCTTTCACGGATTGTAACCCCAATTGCGACAACTCCTGGGCTAAAAGACTCTCCATCCCTTTTGCTGTCGTTGCATAAAACTCAAACTGCTCTGCTGCCATGGGTGATCAAGTACCATAAAACTGAGGCCTTACGGAGAATTTCATACCCACATGTAGAAAAAAAAAGAAAAAACCGAATCCTCAATGGAATCACGGTTCCTCAGGATTTCCTCGATCTTCAGACCTCGTCCTGCCTCACCCCGAAAATCCCCCAAGCGACACTAAGCTAGGCTCTCATAGACAGCCTGGGCATGATCTGCGACGCGGACTTTAGGGAAAACCATGAGAATTTTTCCATCCGGACCAATCACCACTGTGGTTCGCTCAATCCCCATGTACTTGCGGCCGTACATCGATTTTTCTTTCCAAACCCCATACGCCTGACAGACTTCGGCATCAGGGTCCGATAGCAGAGGAAAGGGCAGATCATATTTGGCTTTAAATTTTTGATGGCTCGCCACGGAATCTTTACTGACTCCAAAGATCAAGACCCCTTTCTTTTTAAACCGCGGAAAAAGATCCCGAAACTCACACGACTCCTGAGTGCAGCCTGAGGTCATATCCTTGGGGTAAAAGTAGAGTACGACTCGATGGCCTCTGCAGTCATCCAAGGACACCTGCTGACCTTGGTCATCCAAGAGAGAGAAAGCGGGAGCATCCTCTCCAACCTGCAATTCCTTCTCGTTTGAGGTAGCGTTTGTTTTGGCTTTCGCCGTAGTTTTTTTTGCTGTCTGTGCTTTTTTCGTGACCATAACCGC
>JBMSSC010000078.1:0-13132 GCA_049424145.1 Bdellovibrionia bacterium | reverse complement strand
CTAAGACCTTGCATTGATGGTAAAATGTTCCAAACGCCCGAGTCACATCGATCAAAAAATGAGCCAGCTGGCTTGCCTTAGCAAAACTTAAGCTCCGTTCTAAGTGAAGAGGAAACTGACCCAGGGTTTTGAGGAGTAAAATCTCCTCCGGTGCGCTGAGGGCTTTCACCAGCTCAGCATCAAAGCGAATCGGTCCTGGCTGCTCCCCTAACTCCTGAGCTTTGCGCAGGATGCTGATGCAACGCGTGTGGGCGTACTGAAGGTAAGGGCCTGTTTCGCCTTCAAAGTCCACCACGCGCTCTAAGTCAAATTCCACATCTTTAATGGGATCGGTGTGAAGGTCAAAGAAAACCACGGCTCCGATGGCCACGGCTTCCGCGGTGGCAGATAAGCTCTCGGAACTCAGATTGAGGTCTAAGCCAAGCTGTTCTTTTCTCTGTTGAATCAGCTCAGTGACCCGAGCTCGCGTGGCCCCAAGAACCTCCTCAAGGGTGACAAAATTCCCCTTCCGCGTGGACATCTTGGCGTCTTTAAAACGGTAGAGCCCAAAGGGGACATGCTCACATCGCTCCACCCAGGTGCAGCCCATTTTCTTGAGCACCGCAAAGATTTGCTTAAAATGGAGCTTCTGCTCGGCGCCCACGATGTAGGTCATGCGATCAAAGTTTAGTTTTTCATGTCGGTAAAGGGCTGCCGCAACATCTCGGGTGGAGTATAAAGTAGCACCGTCGTTCTTCTTTAAAATACAAGGTGGCATCTCCACTCCCTGCTCGTCAGCAACGGGAACTACCCACGCCCCTTCACTGGGGATGAGGAGGCCTTGTTTCTCGAGCTGGTCTAATAAGGGATGCAGAAGGTCTTTATAAAAACTCTCTCCCCAGTAGTGATCAAAGTGAACGCCGAGTCGATCATAGGCTTTTTTAAACTCAGCAAGTGAGATGTCCACACACATTTTCCAAACCGCTGTGAGTTTTGGGTCGCCCTGCTCGAGTTTTAAAAAAGCAGCGCGTGCCTCTTCTTCAATCTCAGGATGGGTCTGAGCCTCCAGGTTAATTCGAACATAGAGGTCGACTAACTCCCTCATGCTGGGAGGCGGGCTCAGGGGCACTGCATAGCGATCAAAAGCCACGGCGAGCATTCCATACTGCTTGCCCCAATCGCCTAAGTGGTTGATCGAGGTGACTTCAAAGCCTCGAAACTGGCCAATGCGATCCAAAGCGGCACCAAGTGCCGTGGGTCTTAAATGGTAGATATTGAGGGGTTTTGCCACGTTGGGCGAGCTGTATTCAATGACCCATCTGCCTCGGCTGTTTTTGGGCAACATGCCGTAGTTGCCTAAACCTTCGTTTTCAAGGATTTCGGGAAGGAGGGTGCTTAAAACCGACTGTGCCGGTACGGTAAAGTTGACGTAGGGACCAACGGCATGGACTTCTAAATTCGTGTTTTGATCTAAAGTCGAGTTCAGCTTTTGAGCCAGTTCCTGAGCAAGCTGGACAGGTGATTTTTTAAATTGCTTGGCTAACTTAAAGCAAGGAAACGCAAAATCCCCCAATTGAGGCTCCGGCGGAATCTCCAGCTCCTGGGGAGCAATAGAAAAACCCAATGTCGCGCTCAAGAGGCTTGCTGCTTGTTTTGCAAATCGTTCCATGGGCGAGAGGTCTATCATAACCGAACCCAGAATTAAATATTTAAGACGAATCCATGGGTTTCCGATGATAAAACAGATGGACTTAAAAAATTGGCTCAATTCGAGAAAATCCGTCGTCATTGCAGGCTTCTTAGGCACCAGTGTGCTGGGAGGCCTGGTGGTCTTAGGTCAGGGGATGCAGAAGCCCTCCAGTGCAACTCATCCGAAAGCCGGTGGACCGAGCCTTTTGAGTTTAACCCAAGGCTACTTCAGTCAACTCTCTTTAGTTTTCGATGAGATCCAAAAGAAAGCTCATCGCCTGAGAATCAGTGCTGAGGAGAATGAAGTTCTTCGTGTGGAGAATATGAACCTCAAGCTTGGACTTGAGACCTTTGAATTCAACTGTCAGTCCAAAGCAGCCAGTCATGCGACGGCTGATCTTCAAAAGAAGCTCAGTCATGAGACCGGCGTTCGAGTGGGGAGAAGCTTAGCGAGTTTGAATTTTCAACCCCCTCCGCAGCTTTTGCCTTCCCAACTTTATACTCTTGCTACGGCTTATTTCGCTGGACATGATCATGAAAAAGCAGCGGTGATTCTGACAACCCTCACGGGTTTAGATGGGGATGATACCTATAAAACTCCAAAAAACTTTCTCATGACCGGTGTGGCTTGGTATCGCCTGGAAAACTATCAAGTAGCCGATCAGTACTTCGATGAAGTGTTAAAGTTTGCTGAAAACGATTCAGTTCTTCAGGCTCAAGCACAAGCCCGTCTTTGGAAAGCCTTGATTGCGGATAAATTAGATAAAAAAATCAAGGTCCAATACTGGTTAAGAGAGCTTCTCGATCATCACCCTCACTCGATTGAAGCAAAGTGGATTAACCCCTCTGAGGCCCATCATGAAAGTAAAGAAGAGCATCAAGCACATGAACATGAACAAGCCCATGAACATGAACAAGCCCATCAACATGAACAAGCCCATCCACATGAACACGCCCATCCACATGAACAGGCCCATCCACATGAATAAGACTTCGCGGCTTCATGGCTCAGATCAGGCCCACTGGTTTAGGGCGTCCCTGGTTGCTCTCGTTTACGCGAGTTTTCTAATCGGACCTTCTTCTGCTCGGGCTGAGCATACGAGTTCTCATGAACCGGCTCAAGACGCTCACCATGCCAAAACTCACTTTGCTGAGCCTTCAGCGAGTCATCCTGGAGCGATGAGCCATGATCAAGGGGCTCACGATGGAGATGCCCATGAGGCAGGCGAGGCTCCCGAGAAAGTGAAAATCGAGTTAGATCCGAGGAAGAAAAGTCCTGTTCTTGCGGTTCCGATGGAGATCCTGAAAAAAGAAGCGACCTCCTCAAGTCCCTCTTCGGATGCAGCTCACGCTCAGAAGAAGCCTCAAAACTGTGGCGTTCTTTTGGATTTCACGGGGAAGCTTGAGATTCTCGATGCCAATCGCACTCAGGTTCTTCCGTCAGATTATGACTCACCTTTTGTCTGCGGATCCTGGTTCTCCAGTAACAATGGGTTTGCAAAAATTAAGCATATCCACGGTCAAATCATCCATTTAGGTCCTGAAACCTTAGTTCAGATCAATCAGACTGGTGAGCAAATTCTGCTGTACCGAGGGTCTCTTTATTTGGATGCTACTTCGGCGCCTTCTGAGTTTCGTCTGATGACAGCAACAGCTCGAGCACGAGTTGAGCAAGGAAAAATCCTGCTCCTTTTTAATTCAGAACAGGATATCACGCAACTCGTTGTTCTCGATCAGACGGCAACTTTGGAGAATCGCTTTGAGATGAGCCGGAGGGTGGAGGCTCAGGCAGGAGAGTTCACCGAGCTCAATCTCACGCAGAAAAGGGTGATTCCCAACCTACCGTCCTTGATCTCACAGGCTTCTTTAAAAGCCATGATGGAACAATTGAAAGTCCCCGAGAAGGATCAACTCATGTCTCAACGCGTGGTGACGGCCCGTCAGGATATGAAGTTTGCTGTTCTTACTCAAGACACCAAGGGTGCCAAGAATTTAGAGATCCCTCAGGCTGAATCAGGAGGAATCGATATTCTAGATTCAAAAGGACGAAGTCTGGCCAGTGAGCGAGCGGAGCAAGTCGCGGCTGAGAATAAAAAGAAGCTCACCTTACGTTACCGAAGAAGTATGCCGGACCCCGAGGATCCTGAGCTCGAGAAGATTTTTGTAAAAAAAATGGTGGGAGGAGAGGAGTCGGCCATGCGGCTTGTGGCTCCTCAATATAAGAAAATTTTCTCCGCTCCAAGCGCAGAAGAGGAAGTGAAGGAGGCACCGACGGTCGTTCCTCTTTCAACTCGGGATCGAGCAGAAAAAGATAAACTCATTCGGGGGCTTTCTGAAATTAGGATGGAATAGAGCCCTTCTGATTAGCGTTCTGCTTGGGTTCTCTGGGCTCGGATCCGTGGCAAGAGCTGGGGTCGTTGAACTCTCCGCTAGTTTTAGCTTCAGCCGCTCAAATTATGGGACGTCCAGTACTCAGTGGTCCCGACGTTGGAGTGCCTCAGTGGGGTATTACCTGATGGAACTCACGGAGCTTGAGTTTTCAGCCGCTGATATCTTCAATCGAACAGTGATTCCATCGGAGCAGGATATTGCTGTTCATGACCAGTTGTATAGTTTGAACCTGGTTCAAGCGCTACTTCCAAAAAGTTGGGGATTTCAACCCTATGTGAAAGTCGGTCTTGGGCAACTCATCCGTGAGCTCTCCGGAAACTACGCGGATGGCACGTCTTTAGAGTCCATTTCTGGCTCTTTAAGCGGGATCCTCGGTGCTGGACTGAGACTCTATGTCTCAAGAGACTTCTCCATTCGCTCCGAGGCAACCACCTACTTGACCGCAGCTGCGATCTCCTCCTGGCAAGATAATCTCGCTTTTAGCGTAGGCTTGTCCTATTACTTTTAAATGAGGAGCTGACACCGCTTGCAAAGACCAAAGAGCATTCAAAAGATCGTTCAATTCGTGTTCCTTGCAGTCTGCTCGGTGTGGAGCTTAGGTTGTGGAAGTGTGTCGTACTTGATCCAAGCCGGTCAAGGCCAGTGGTCCTTGTTGAGTCGGGCTCGGCCCATTGTTGAAGTGCTCCAAGATGTTCGAATCCCTAGAAGAACAAGAGACCTGCTCGGGGAAATCCAGCTGATTAAGCGTTTTGCTGAAGCTCACGGGATTCGTCCAACAGGGAACTACACTCATTACGTGAACCTCGATCGTCCCGCAGCGGTTTGGGTCGTTAGTGCCAGTCCTCCTCTTCGCTTTGAGAGTAAACAATGGAGTTTTCCAGGCTTTGGTTCTTTTCCGTACCTGGGATGGTTTCACCTCGATCGGGCTCGTGCGTTTCAAAAAGAGCTTCAAGACGAAGGGTGGGATGTGGATTTAAGGGGGGCGCAAGCTTACTCGACCCTAGGGTGGTTTAAAGATCCTATTTTATCTTCCATGATCTCCGAGGGGCCTGAGGCTTTAGGTGCTCTCGTGAATGTGGTGATCCACGAATCCGTTCATGCCACACTCTATATTTCCACTCAATCCTACTTCAATGAAAGCTTAGCCAGTTTTGTTGCCGATCGATTAACGCCCGTGTATCTGGATCAAACTCGAGGGCTAAATTCCCCTGAAAAACAAGCCTACTTGACGGCACAGAAAAAGAATCAGGCAGATTTTAAGCGACTGTCCGTAGCGTATCATGAGCTGGAGGTTCTGTATTCTTCAAGCCAGCCGGATCAAAAAAAGCGAGATGAAAAGGCTCTGATTTTAGGACGACTGAAGGCCGATTTAAAGCGATCCAAGGATCTGAATAACGCCACCTTGATGCAGTATAAAACCTACAATACGGGCGAGAGTGATTTTGAACAGGTTTTTCAAGCCAGTCATGAGAACTGGAAAGAGTTTCTCTTGACTCTTAAGAAGTTGAACGAAGCCTCGTTTGATCATCCTCAGCAGGAAAATTTTGGACCAGTTCTTCAACGATTGAGGTAAAAAATCCAAGAATATGAAAGGCGACAGACGAGGTCTTTCCTTGAGGCTCCTGATGTTCCTTGGACAGTCAAAATACGTTGATTTTGCGATACGCCAAGGCAAGAAGGATGACGGGAGAAGTGAATCGACATTCCAAGGGGCTATGTGAGCAGGTCCAATAAGAAGGAGTTGACGGGCTACGGCTGTTGAATCGGAGAAGCTTGAGTGAGGCATCTCGGCATGCTCACGCAATGCTTTAAAAGAGGCACATCTGACCCCACTGGGTGAACGTAGGCCACTTAGACCACTAGTACCGAAGGTTAGTGGTGATTGCAATGGACCCTGAGACGATGTGCGAGGGATACTTACTGGACATCGGACATCCCCAGATTGAAACTGGACTCACCCATGGGTAATAGAGCTGGGTCTGTTGTCCATAGAGTCTGCAGTTGTCATACATGGGCTTGGAGACCTTTACTTTTAAGTCGCCATGTCCGGGTGACGCCTGATCGCTAAAATCCAACGTGACTGAATTGGGTACGCCTGCGCATGGCCCGGTGCTTGGGTTTCCATAGCTGACTTTTGCAGTTAGAGTTTTTGAGCCTACAGTCACATCGAATTGAAGACAACTGTAGTTCGCAATTTCCCCCCTGCATGGAATCACCGATGGGGGAGAAGCAGAAACTTTCACTTTAAATAGATTATCGGTGGGCACGGCAATAGTCTCATAAGTGGTGGCACTGGTGGTGCTGAGCTGTGCTAAGGTAGAAGATGTGGTAAAAGTGCTACAGTCAACGTTATTGATCTCAGGGATTTTAAAATTGTAGTTAAACGAGGCCGGTACGGTGACTGTGAAGGGATCCCCGCTGGCAGCAGTCGTGGTCGGAGTGCTTGAGCCGAGAGTTAGGTTTGAAGACGGTGTTGGGATTTGAACGGGCGCAGCAAGGTTGGCGCTACTCCAGACTTGTGGTGCTTGTCCGCATCCTGCGATTTCAACGAAAATCAGGCTTAGAGAAAAAGCCATTAGTAATCGTTTAAAGTCCAACATACACTCAGTCCTTTCGAGCCTTAGGTTTGGTTGCTAGATGCCTTGGGTGGAGATGACCTAAGAAGAGAGCAAGGATGAGGCCATTACGAGATTTTGTGAAAAAATCGGCGCTCGAACGAAAAAATCCACTGAGTTTAAAGGGTTTAGCTGAACACTGAGGTTAGCTTAACGAAAATAATTGAGTCAAAAAATAGATCTAGGGTTTCATCACCTGTCTAAAAAGAAGTCAATTTTGACGGTGTTTTTTCCAGAGAATTGAGGCTTAGTTGAGTTGACTCATCTAGACCCATTCACAATTGATGGTTTAAAAAAATGCCTCTGCTATTTTGTTCCTTTAGATTCTCCTTTTTTAGTCTTTTTCTTCAGTAGAAAATTTGACTCGATTTGAGGCCATCCCGGATCACAAAAGATGAAGCTGTCTTTCTGGTTTTATATCTTTCTTGAGCGATTGTTCTTTTCTCTCTTGAGAGCCGTTGGTGGCTGTTTTCGATAGGCGTCACCTTTTTTTTTTTTTTTTTTTTTTTTTAATTTTTTTTATTTTTTTTACAATTTATTTTGTTTGGATTGGGGCTTTAGATTGATTGGGTTTAAATTAAGCGTTTTTTTGTATGGCCTCAATTCATTTTATTTTCATTCTTTTTCTCCTTTTTTTGGCTGTTTTTGATGAGTTTCTGCATCACTCATCTTTTTAGTTGGTGAGGATGGTGATTGATCCTGCGGCAATGAAGTTGGTGAACAGAGGAGAAAGAAAGCATCCGGATTGCTGGGGGTACCCAAACTGTCTGCAGTTGTCAGATTGGACTTCTGAGATGCGGACAGACAGTGTGTCGTGGCCTGGGGTTGCTTGGCTGCTGAAGTCCAAGTTGGCTTGAGTGGGAGCGTTGGCACAGGGTGATCCGGCAGGCGGGGATCCATAGGGCAGTAGAACGGTTCTAGAATCTGAGCCAACAGTGACTTTCATCTGCAGGCAGCTGTAAGCTGCCAAAAACCCCGTACACGGGACATTGCTCGGTGCTCCTGCTCTGATTTGGACCATGAAGCGATTATCCGTCTTAATTTCAGGGGTTTGATAGGACCCCACCTGAACCCCAGTTGGAGTGGGGTTAGTGCAGCTCGTGGCGGCCTTTGTCGTGTTTTGGAGCCTAAAGGAATAGTTAAATGAAGCAGAATAATCGATCGGCGCGCTGGGTGAGGGGGTCGAAGGTAAGACGCTGGGGGGATAGTAGGTCATCGGGACAGAAGGAGCTCGGGTTTGCATAGTTGGCGTTGGTCCACAGGATTGCACAAGAAGGCCGATGAAAAGGGCAAAAATTCGCCTCTGCAGAACCGCAGTGGTAAGCCCTGAATGCTTCTCTAGTGTTTTTATTAAATTCATAACCATTGCCTCAATTTTTTTTCCTCAACTCTTTTGAGTTTTCGTTTCGCTGGATTCCCTTGGTTGATCACTCTTGGAGTTGAGTCGAGCACAAGCAGAGCAAAATGCAGACCAGGCTTCAATTGTCGAGGAAGGAGTAGAGAAGTGATCGATTTCATGGAGGATTGAACTCCTCTTTGCACTATAGATTGGATGGATTGGCATGCGAGTTCAGTTTTCGGGTGTTGAGTTATTAGTCAGTTTAGAATCATAGAGTTAGACACCGGTTCAGTTTAGTGATGTAATAGAGTTCAACTATGAGTGTTTTTCAGGACGAGGATCTCTCTGACCTAACAAAAATTGGGGCTGCTCTGTGGTTGGATTCAAAAGAAGTTGAGGAGCAGCTCGTGGAGACTCTTTCAGCAGTTTCTTTGCTGAAGATTTCCTCAGATGAAGCCATCATTCGAGCTTCCCAAATTTTACTTCGCAAGTCCAAGTCCCAGGGAGTTTTTCAGCCGGCGTTAAAAAAGCCCGATTTATTTTTTAATCCCTTCTTTCGTCTTTCCGGAAGCGAGAGGTTAGCTCTGGTTGCCGTTCATCTGGGAAAATGGTCGTATCGAAGAACGTCACAGATTCTGGACATCTCCTCAGATCAGCTAGAGAGTCTTCTCTGGCAAGCGCGCTTGTCCTGGGTCGATCAATCGATTTACCCTGCTGCCCCCTCGCCTGTGGGAAGTGCTTGTCCTGAATACGATCCGAGACGACCTTGGAGTCAAAGGTTTTTAGATCAAGAGTTCTCGCAGCGAAAAGAGTCCTTCTTTCTGACTCGTCATATTCTAGGTTGTCGCGCTTGTGCGCAATGTGTGGCCTCAGCTCGTGTCCTCTACCAGCGCGTCGATCAAGAGTTAAGAAAAGCACTGGGGAAGTTCTCGTGGAAAAATCAGCTGGATTTGGATTCAGAAGAGGCATTCCTTGGATCAACCGTGGGTCTTCATTCCGAGGTGGTCAAAAACCTCAAGCTGACGCTCGCTCAGAACCCCTCGGTTCCTCCTTCTTACGAGGGGAAGTTCCTGTCAAGTTGGCTCACGGTGCTTCGCTCTTTCGATGTTCAGATCGTCTTATTGATCGTTTTTATTCTGTTAGCCTTTCAATTTTTTAGGTAAAAAAACAGGCGATGTTCCATTTGAGTTGGGCTTTTTCATCGATGAGGCATCTTTTTTCAGAAGCGCTCGGTTTAAACCAGTAGCCCCATCCTCTTCCGACTGAGCCGGGTTGATTCACTTAATTGCCGTAGAAGGGCTTGTCTTAGTAGTTGCGTCGGGGAGGCGAGAGCTGAAGTCCAAAGCCGGGTTGAATTTGGACCCGAAAACTCCATCCGGTGTGAATGCGTTGGTCGGCTCCTATGAGTGCTCGAGGAGGATGAGGAAACGGCCCAACCAAATTCCAGGCTTCAAAAACCACCCGATCGAGTTCCTCAACGCCTGATCCTTGAATTTTTCGGACTTCTAAAAGGTTTCCATTAGGATCCAAGACAACGTCGACGCTTGTGACATACTCTCCTTGGGGTAAGGCTCTGGGTGAGGGGAATGCTCGGAGCCTGCTTCTCCAAATCGGTCCAATGGATTGATAGATTCGTGCATAGAAAGAGTAGAAGATTGATTCTTGAGCATTCAGTAGGGTCTCGCTGCCTACGGGAAGGTTTCGATCAAAAAGGTACTGCTCTTGTTCTGGGTGAGCCGTTTGCTCACCGGTTTGATTTGGATCCTGGTTTGGGTCTTGAGCTTCTCCGGCTAGCTGTCGCTGAGGGGAAGGGGTCGTTTTGTCCAAGTGAAGCGGGACACCTAAGTGCCTGAGATCGTGATTCCTCTTCGGTCGAACGGAGTGGGGAGCGGAGGAAGCTTCTGTCTCTGGGCGGGCTTGAGCCACCTGCTCGCGCTGCACGCGTAGGGTTTGGTCTGAAATCGCCTGGGCATCTTCGGATGATTTGGCCTGGGGGTCTGTTTTGGTTTTTTTGCTCAGTAAGAGCTTCTTTGAGCGCATGTTTTCTTTCAGGGCGCTGAGTTTTTTTGGATCCAGACGCTCCAGTGCCAGAGGGGGAGGAGGGAGGGAACGGGAGAGAAAAAAAGGAATGCAAAAAAAGAGGGCATGAATCAGAAGTGAACACAGAAGTGCCACGGCCTGCCGAAGTCTCCGGTGGGAGGACTGAAAATCAACGGGTAGCGGTTTCAGGGATCGGCTCATCGTCTTGAGTTTATCGTATTCGAGTGTGAAACTGGCAAAAAGTTAAGGTGACTTCTTCATTCGCTTGAGTTTGTGCAGGGCAGTAGCAAGCTTTCTCATCCAGGCCGACTCGCGGCTTTTCAAGGCTTCGATTTTTAATCGAAGCTCCTTGATGCGCGCCTGCGTTTTTTGGCCTAAGGGGTCTTCATCTTTGAGTTGGAAGAGTTCGATTTCAAAGGTGCGAAGCTGACTTTTAGCATCAAAGTAGCGTTTTTGAAGGGTATCCAGTAAACTGGAGAGCTCTTTTTTGTCTTCCGAGGAGAGGTTTTTTTTGATCCGCTTTTTTAGGCTTCGCGTCTTAAATTGGTGAAAGTCATGAACTTGGAATGGCTGAGAGGCCTTGCTCTCTTCCTCGTTCGAAGGTGTCGTCAATGGTGTCCTCAATGGTGTTATTGACTCGATCCAAAACGTCCCGAGAGGGGGGCCTTGCTTTTCGGCGGGGGCTGACGGGAGAAATCCCACCCAAAGTTGAATCTGATTTTTTGGTTCAAATCGGAGAATACGAATCCAATCACTGACTCTCATCAAGATCGAGGCGGGATCCCAGGAGGATTGCTGAGCCGCTTGAGCAACAGTGAGTTGCTTGATCAGCTCGGAGTAGGTGTCCTTTGATGAAAGAGTGAGGGTGAGGCAAAATAAAAAATGATTGGCGTTGAGACTGACTTGGAGATGAGCAGAGCAACCGAGTGCAGAGGTTTTCTCCAAGTTTAGGGAATGACTAGCGCTTTTCTGCTGGTGCTGGTGAATGAGACCCCACAAAGCCGTCAGCGTGATTTGGAGGGGGATCAGTCGAGGACTCCAGATGGGGCTTTGGGCCACTTCAGACTTCATAAAAAGGTGATCGATTTGAGTGCCTAACGAACCGCTCAGCAAAGAGGCAGCATCGGAGGACGCAGAGGAACTGAAGGTTGCCTGAAAAACGGGAGCCTCAGAAACAAAAAGCCTGAGTCCGTGCTCAGGGAGTCCTGAAGTCACGAGCAGTTGAATCCAAGGCAACTGCTCCAATGCCGTCGTGCGGGCAAAATCCAAAATCACAGTTGAGTCCTGAGGGGGGCCGGCTAGAGTCCCATAGGCAGCTCTGTCCTGGGGCAGTTGCGTGAAGTAGCTTGCCCACTTTTGGCAAGCGCGATGAATGGCTGTTGAGGTCGACTGGAGCTTGAGCCATCGATGGGTCGAGCTCAGGGGAGCCAGCAGGAGATCAAACGGAGTGTTCTGAAGCAACTCTAAAAGCAGCGGGTCACTCTGGGGTGAGTCGGCTAGAACCCGGGTTTCAACGTGAGCGAAGTCTTGCAGTAAGAGGAGCAGCGACTCAAGCTTCAGCGGGGGCTGATCCTGAGCCTCAGTCGGATGAAGAACGAAGAGGATGCGCGGGATTGGGGTTTTACGATTCATCGCATTTGTCTTATCGGCTTGCAGAATTCAGAAGGTTAGGATTAACTCGCCGAGCTTATGGCGGAACAATTAAAGACTGATAAAAATACTTGGGTTAAAGGCATTTCTTTGGAAGATAATATTCGTGGGGTTGCAATTGAAGCCACGGATTTGGTGCGGCAAATGGCCCGTCGTCACCAGTTATCGGAGAAAGGTGCTATCGGCCTAGGAGAGGCTGTGCTCGGGGCCCTCATGATGGCCTCGTTTTGTAAAAAAGGCCAAAAAATTAACCTCAATATTCAAGGCAAGGGCCTGTTTCAGCAAGGGTTAGTGGATGCTCATCCCGAGGGTCACGTCCGTGGCTATGTCATTGAGCGTGAGACGGCTCAGGAGGAAAAGGATCAGGGCCCCTGGGGCAGTGGGCTGTTATCCGTTTTAAGAACCCAGGATCAGCCAGGAGCCAAGCCGTATATTGGAACGGTGCCTCTGCTGACGGGTCATTTGGCTAAAGATCTGACCTACTACTGGGTTCAAAGCGAGCAAATCCCCTCGGCCGTAGGCCTTGCGGTGAGCTTCAGTCATGGCGAAATTCAGTCGGCCGGTGGGTTCTTAGTTCAAGCCCTCCCCGGTGCTCAGGAGAGTTCCGTCCGGCTGATTGAAAAACACATTGCCGAGATTGCCTCCCTTCAACAGTTGGTTCGTGAGCAGAAGGACCCCCTTTATTTACTCACTCATATTTTTCAGAGCCAGGCGTTTTCTGTGCTTGAGGAAAAACCCCTCGTCTTTCACTGTGAGTGCTCCTGGGAGCGCGTGGAGCGAGCTTTGCGTCTGTTGGGTCAATCCGAGCTTGAGGGCATGCTGAAAGAATGTCAGGCTCCAGAGGCTCACCCTCATTCGGTGGTTCACTGTGATTTTTGTGCCAAAGATTACCCTCTCAGTGCGCCAGTGATTCAAAAGATCCTCTCTCAAATCCAGGGCACTTAAAAGAGATCGATCTGTTATTTTTTTTCAAAGATCAGTATCATGGGAAGAGTGAGGATGATCCTGGGAGTTGAGGTCATCCCCAGCGGGCTTTTAAAACCAGATTTCTACCCCTAAGGAACGGTTTCACCCTCATGCTCTCGTCTCAAAGCTCATTGCGCCGTCAAGTGCTTGCTTTTGTGAGTGCCATGGTTGTTTTAGCACTGGTGAGCTCAAGCATCAGCCTCCTTCGCATCACTGAAGCGAATCGACTCTTAGAGTCCATCGGGCGGGTGGTGGTTCCTTTGGGCCGGATTTTGGCTCAGATTCAATCCGACTCCGAGGGGTATTTGCGTGAGCTCGAGCGAGGCTTGGCCCGATCTCATTGGAAAGATCCCAAGTGGCATGCCACCGCTCCGACTCAGTGGATGGAGCAAGGGCTTGAAAATGAGTTTAAAAGTTTAGAGGAGCTCGTTAAGCGTGAGTCGGATTGGGCCCAGGCGGAGGA
>JBMSSC010000077.1:0-13190 GCA_049424145.1 Bdellovibrionia bacterium | reverse complement strand
CAAGCGCTGATCGATCGAATCACGCAGTGCGAGCAATGCGAGCGGCTGCGCAACTATTGTTCCCAAGTGGCCCAAACGAAACGTAGGGCTTATCTCAGTCAGAGCTATTGGGGAAAGCCCGTTGCAGGGTTTGGAGATTGGGCCGCTGAGTTGGTGATCGTCGGGTTAGCTCCGGCTGCTCATGGGGCCAATCGCACCGGTCGGGTGTTTACTGGGGATCGCTCGGGCGAGTGGCTGTATCGAGCCTTGGCTCAATTCGGATTTTCAAATCAACCCGAGTCTCTGGGGCGTGACGATGGACTTGAGCTAAAAAACGCCTTTGTGACGTGTGTGGTGAAATGTGCTCCTCCGGGAAATCGCCCACTTCCTCAGGAACAAAAAAATTGTAGCGTGTTTTTAAAACAGGAGCTGGAGGCACTCTCTTCAGCTCGGGTCTTTCTCGCACTGGGTCAATATTCCTATGACACCCTTTGGCCCCATCTCACCCCTGTGGAGTTTGAAAAAAAACCGAAATTCACTCATGGTCTCAAGCTTCCTCTTGCGCAGAATCGTTGGCTCCTCACGTCGTTTCATCCGAGCCAACAAAACACCTTCACAGGTAAGCTCACTCAGCCTCTTTTTGATTCCGTGTTTCAGACAGCCTCTCAGTTGCTCTCGAGCTGATTGGACCTCTCTGGCACAAAGAATGGAAAGGAGACTCCCTCGCGGTACTTGAGTCTCAATTGAGAGGTGCTTTTTGTGGTCGGGGAGTCTTTCAGTCCGGGTGCGTCAACTGGGGAACATGATCAAAAATTTGGAGATCTCACGGGACTCTCTCAGCGCGAAGCCCTGCGACGTTTGCAGAAGCAGGGTGATTCCGCCATCTGGAAGCCAAGACCAAGACGGCTCGTTGATTTTTTACTCGAGTTATTGAAAGAACCCATGGTTCTTTTGCTCTTGGGCTGTGGGTTGCTGTATCTTGCGCTTGGAGATCCGACTGAAGCCTGGGTGCTGATTGGGTTTTTTGTTCTCATTTTAGTGATCACGGTCCATCAGCAGAGGAGGTCGGATCAGGCCATGGCGGGACTGAGGCAGTTAGCCAGTCCAAGGGCGTGGGTGATTCGAGATGGAAAAAAACGACAAATCTCCGCTGCTCAGGTGGTCATTGGCGATTTAGTGGTGATTCAGGAAGGCGACCGAGTGCCTGCCGATGGGCGAGTCGTTTTATCTTGGGCTCTTGCGCTCGATGAGTCCGTGCTCACGGGCGAGTCGTGGGCTGTAGAAAAAAAAGAGTCCGTTTCTCCAGACAATCAGGATCGCTCTGCACATCTTTTTGCGGGCTCGGCTGTGGTGCGTGGTCATGGCGTGATGAGAGTGTTGGCTACAGGTTTACAGACCCAAATGGGAAGGATTGGTCTATCCATGGAAGGCATCCTTCCTGAGCCCACGTCGCTTGAGCTTCAGACGGTTGCTTGGGTTCGAGTGAGTGCATGGATTGCCGTGGGCCTCTGTTGCGTGGTGATGGTCTCCTATGGAGTGACTCGAGGCAGCGCTTTAGATGGGCTGTTGGCTGGGCTGACTCTCGCGATGGCTATCCTCCCAAATGAACTGCCCGCTGTGTTAACGGTTTTTTTAGCCCTGGGATCGTGGAGAGTTTCTCAGGCTGGAGTTCTCACGCGTAAGAAGTCAGCGCTGGAGAGTTTAGGAGCAGCCACCGTTCTTTGTGTGGATAAGACGGGCACGCTCACTTGGAATCAAATGGCCATTGAGCGTCTGGTTCGTTACCGGGGTGATCAGAGTTCTGCTGAAGCCAAGGGCGCCAAGAAAGTCGAGGTGCTTGACTTCTCTCAAGCTCCTCTTGGTGAGCTGCCCGAGGCGTTTCATGAACTCTTGGAGTTTGGGTTTTTAGCCAGTCATGAAGATGGATTTGATCCCATGGATCAGGCGTTTCAGAGTGCAGCACTTCTTTACCTCAGAGGGACCGAGCACTTGCATCGGAGCTGGAGCTTGAAAAAAGAGTACCCCCTGGCTCCCGAGTTGTTGTCGATCTCTCAGGTTTGGCAAACGGAGGAAAAAGGCTGCTATCAGGTGGGATCTAAGGGTGCACCTGAGGCGATCTTAAGTCTTTGCCGGCTGGGCGAGAATGATACGGCTGAGCTTTTAGCACAAGTGGAGGAGATGACAAGCGTTGGATTGAGGGTCTTAGGTGTGGCTAAGGCTCAGCTTCAAGCCTGCGTGCTCCCCGGTAAACAGCAGGATTTCGACTTTCAGTTTTTGGGTTTCGTGGGCTTGGTTGATCCGATTCGTCCCCAGGTGCCTGAGGCGATCCGTGAGTGCCAACAAGCGGGGATTCGAGTCGTGATGATGACAGGGGATCACCCCAGTACGGCAATCCGTGTGGCTCAGAGTATTGGGATTACGCAGGGAAGGGAAGTCGTGACGGGACAACAGCTTCGGGCCATGAGTCAGGATCAGCTCCACTCTGCTGTTCAAACAGTGAGGGTCTTTTCTCGAGTGATGCCGGATCAAAAGCTCCAAATTGTTGAGGCGCTCAAGAAGCTAGGTGAAATCGTTGCGATGACTGGGGACGGAGTGAATGATGCACCGGCCCTAAAGAGTGCTCACATTGGGATTGCCATGGGACAACGTGGAACTGAAGTGGCTCGCGAGGCAGCATCGCTCATTTTGATGGAGGATGATTTTGGTTCCATCGTCGAGGCAATCCGACTGGGACGGAGAATTGAAGCCAACTTGAAGCGTGCTTTTTTGTATCTTCTCAGTGTTCATTTGCCAATTGCCGGGATTTCTGTATTGCCTGCCGTTTTTCAGTGGCCGCTGGTCCTTCATCCTGTTCATATTGCGTTCTTACACCTCATGATTGAACCTGTTTGTACGATTGCCTTTGAATCTGATCCAGCACTGCCTGAGGCAATGAGTCGTCCTCCGAGAAAATCCCAGGCGATTTTATTTTCTAAAGAGGAAGTTTTATCGACTCTTCTTGAAGGCCTGAGCGTTTTAATGGCGCTCTTTGGGGTTTATTTTTTTTCTCTCAGGCATTCCTTGGGAGACTGTTATGGAAGAACGATGACCTTTACGACTCTGATTTTTTCTCAAGGGGCTGTGATTCTTCTGAGTCGATCGTGGCGGGGGAGTGGGGCGGGGTCCTCGAGTCAATCCATGATGGGTGGGTCTCAGAACTGGATTCTCATAGGGGTTGCTGCAGTCGCGTCCGTTCTTTTATTCTCAGTCTTGTCTTTTGAGTTTTTACGAGCAAGATTTGCTTTTGCTCCCCTTCAGTGGAGAGATCTTGGGGTTTGTTGTTTGGTAGGCCTGGGTAGTGTCTTTGGGTGTCATCTGCTTAGGAAAGTTCTCTGCAAGAAGTAAGAGAAGATGCGCTCAGTGTCTGGTAATCCTGTTGAACTTAGAGCGTTTTTTGGTCGTCGGTATCATGAAGTCTAAAGATCAATCTATTTCATTTTATTTTGTTAAAAATAATTGAACACTTTAAAAGTTTAAAAAAACTAAGTTAACTCTTTTTTTTTATTCGAAAAGCGATTAGTGTTCCGGTCCGAGGTGAATCAAAATGATGGCAAATTGGATCTCAGTCAGTGGTTTTTGTGTGATGCTTTTGTTCTCCGGTTGTGCAACCGAATCCTTTCGGAATGTCGAAGTCAAGCAGTCTCAATCTTTTCAAACAGCCCGCAGTTACTCAGGTCCAAAAAGTCCGATTGTTGTGGGGCATTTTGATAATCACTCCAACTACATGCGAGGCCTATTTACAGAGGGTCCAGATCTACTTCGAAATCAGGCGAAGACTTTGCTCATGGCTCATCTTCAAAGAACGGGTCGTTTCTCCGTGATGGATCGAGATCATGCCTCTCAGATGTCAAACGAAGCGCAGCTCAAGGGACAGACTCAAAAAATCAAAGCAGGGGATTTTATTATCACAGGGGATGTGACTGAATTTGGTCGCAAAGAGACTGGAGATCGCCAGTTATTTGGAATTTTAGGGAGCGGGAGAAGTCAAATTGCATACTCTAAAGTGACTCTTCAGGTTGTGGACGTTCTGACTTCGGAAGTGGTGTTTTCTGTGTCGGGTGCAGGCGAGTACGCCTTGAGTGATCGCGAAGTCATCGGGTTTGGTGGAAGGTCAGGCTATGACTCGACGCTGAATGGGAAAGTTCTTGATCTTGCTTTGCGTGAAGCCGTGGATCGTCTTGTAGAAGGCTTGGAGCAAGGCCACTGGAGCCCGAGTCGCTCATGAATCAGAGCTGGGCGTTGGCCCTTCTTGTGGCTTGTTTTGGATCTGCATGCGCTAGCCCGACCCTGTATTACTGGGGTCAGTATGAAGAGGTTTTATATCGCTCCTACTTGAAGCCTGGAGAATGGCCTCCTTTAGCGCAGATTCAGATTCTGGAAAAAGATGAACAAAAAGCGAGCGCTCAGGGTCGAGCACTCCCTCCAGGGTTTTACGCTCATCTTGGGTTTCTTTATTTTGAAACAGGGCAATTCGATCAGGCGAGACGGAGCTTTGAGCGGGAGAAACAACGCTTTCCCGGTTCGGCTCCTCTCATGGATCGATTTTTAAGGAAGTTGAAATCCTCATGAACTATTTAAAGCGACTCCAGGTGCTCACGTTCATCCTGCTTTTGGGAAGTTTTGGCTGTGCAACGGTTCAGCCCGTCGATTACTCCCTCTATCGTCAGCAGCGCCCCAAAACGATTCTGGTCTTACCCCCTTTGAATCGAAGCAACGATGTGCGGGCCACCTACAGCTATCTCTCGACCGTGACTCATCCCATCGCAGAAAAGGGGTACTACGTATTTCCGGTGGCTGTGATTGATCAGATGATGAAAGAAAATGGTCTTCCCACCCCAGGGGAAATGCATCAAGCAAGCTTAGCGAAGATCAATGAGATCATTCATCCGGATGCAGTTCTTTATATCACGATTGACGAATACGGATCGACTTATCAAGTCGTGAGTCAATCGATTCAAGTGGGTGTGAGTGCACGACTTGTTTCTGCCCGAGATGGCGCTGTTCTTTGGGAAGGCAGAAGTCATGTTTTGGTTGTACCTGATCAAGGTGGTCAAGCTGGCCTTTTAGGGTTATTGATTTCCTCAGCCCTTCATCAAGTCCTTCACTCGAGTTCTGATTCTGCTCATGATGTGTGTCGGGCTGCTAATCATCAGCTCTTTGAACTCGAAGGTCGGGGTCTATTGCCTGGTCCTTATCTTCCCGATTTCGCTCAAACGTCACAAGGTCAGTGAATTCGAGATCTCCCCTGTTTCCATAGGAGGGGGTTGGAAGTCATCAGGTGGCCTCAGTGCTGAGTCGGTGATCGGCTGAAATCCAAGGGACATAGAGTTTTAAATAGAGAGTTCTGAGCACTGAAAACAGTCCTGTTGTGATGAGGATCCCTAAGATCCCAAACCAGTTGGCCATGATGAGCATAAAAAAGATCAGTAAGAGAGGGGGGAAGTCCATTTGGTGTTTCATCACGGTCGGAATCAGGAGATGATTTTCGAATTGATGGATCACGATAAAGAGCACAAGGACCCAGATGAATTTTTCAGGGTGATTGGCCAGGGTTAAGAAAAGTGCAGCTGAGGCAGGCAAAATGGATCCAACATAGGGAATGATATCTAATACGCCCGCAATGACTCCAATTAAGAACCAATACTCCACGCCCAGAATCCAAAGCCCTACGGCGGTGCAGACCCCCACACTTCCAATTGCAAGAAGCTGAGCCTGAAACCATCGGCGAAGTGAATCTGCGGCGGCCTCCAACGTTTCTTGAGTCAAGGAGCGTAGGTGAGGAGGTATCAAGCAGAGCACTCCCTCTAAGTAGGAATGAGGTGCGTTTGCTGTATAAAGAGCGATGACGATCACGAGGATTCCTCCTGCCACCACTGAGGCGCCCAATTGAAAGCCCTTCAGTAGATGTTGACTGGCAGAATAAAAGGCAGCACCGAAATTGAGTCCCTCCATGAATTGAATCCAGGCTGGGTATTGCGCTTGGAGCTGGTTGCTTTTTTCTCGGAGCGTAGCCAGCAGAAGAGGAAATTGCCTTTGAGCAGAGAGCGCTTGCTCCGAGAGTAAGTCAAAGCTCAAATAGGAGGTGATCGCTAAAAATGCGGTGACACTCAGGATAAAAAATAGGGTGCCTAAGAATCGAGGGATTCTGAGTTTTTTCTCAATCCAGGTGATGCTCGGAGCGAGAATCACTCCAATGCCGATTCCAATGGCAAACAGGAGTAGGATCCAGCGAATCGAGAAAATAATAAGCTCGGCTGCAACAATGAGAGTTGCTAGAAAGAAGTGTTTAAGAATGACTTGCGCCGTGCGAGAGGGGGAATTGAACTCAGAGCTCACTGGATCTGCGTTAGCAATAACGATTCCAAATTCAAGGGGAATGAAGTGCCCCCTTTTTGATTCATTGAGTCTGGTTTTTTTGTTTGATCTTTTTTGAGTTAACGAGGTTCAATTTTTATTTTGGAGCTTTTTATTGTTCTTTTCCTGCGAAAGAATAAAATAAAAAAAGATCGAAAGTGAACAAATAATGAACAAAAGACGAATGGTCTGGTCTATTTTTTTTATTGTCCTTCCTGTTCTGAGTCGAGCCGAATCACAGTGTAATCGAGATCGATTGATGGAGTTTGCCGATGACGCGTGTCAGGTGATTCGATTTTTAAAGAAGACAGAAAATTCAGTTCATTTAAGCCAAAGAGCCGCTCTGATTGCTGAGGTTTCTGAGCCACTTCAGAGGTGTGAGGAACATGCGCCTTTAGAGGGGGCGCCTGTTGGAAAAATCGCAAAGATTTTAGATTCACTGAAGAGGAGCCCCTCTCAATTGGGATTGGGTTTGGAGTGCCTTAACATTGAGAACTCATTGGGAGATGTCTCTCGATGGGCTTTGCGATTCAGAGATTTAGGCTTTGATCTCGATTCAGAGGCTTGTCCCTCCTTAGGCGCTTCAGAGGAGTGGAAAGTTTGGGCTCAAAAGCGGTTGATGAGAAAGTTGGAATGGCGCGAAGACTCCCTCAGTCGCAGGGAGGAAATTCTCAAGCTTCTCAAAAGCCAGGATCCTTTGATCACCTTGTTCGCTGGCTCCTCCCTGAATAAGATCCTCCTGCTTTCTCAAGTTCTTCAAATCCCTGAGATCTACCCCCGGTCTGAGTGGAATCGTTGGTTGCCTCTGACGTTACAGTCGGTTGGGTCTTGGATCAGTGATGAAAAATTTAAAGATCAATTGGATGAGTTGAAGAAACGGGTCCAAAAGATGAAAGAGGTTCGTCAAGTTGGACGTGAGCCGCTAGTTTTTATCCCCGTTGATAAGGCCTCCGTGGATTGGATAAAAAGGGAAAAACTTCAGCTGGAAAAAAATAGGCTTGAATCCTCTCGGCCGTATCAAGATTGTTTAGGGGATAATCCAAGTCGGAGCATCCGGTCTAAATGTTATCATAACATTCTGGAGCACGAGTTAGCAGGGGTGATGACTCGCATTCAGAATGAGACCCAATCGCTTGAGGATCTCCTTTACTCTCAGGTGATTCCCGCGGATCAAAGAGGCTTTCCTTATGGATTTTCAACTCGGACGGAGTTTTTGGATCGCTCGCAGACATTGCTCAAACAAATGCGAGAGGGTCTATGCGAAACCTTTCTGAAAGAATCATCCCCAGGTTTGAGCTCATCATGCAATGCGACAAGTCAAGCCTCTCAAGATCTCATTCAACTTCGGTTTTCCGGGAGTGCCGCCTCCGGACTGAGTTTTTCTCCAAAAGCCCAAGGGAGAATGCGAAAGGTCTTTGATCGTCATTCCGATTTCGATCTCGCCGTTACGCTTTCCGATGAGGCTTTTCGCAAAGTCTATTCCCTGTTTGCTGAGGCGCAACAGCAGCATAACACCACTTCTGGAAAAAAAGTGATTCGGATGCCGGATTCAAAAAAGAAGACTCGGACTTTCCCAATCGGGGTCAATGCCTTGGGAGATCCAATTGGAAGTGGGTATTGTGAGGATCCTCAGGTGGCTCATGAGCTCCTTCAGAAGCTGGGGATTCTTCAAGCAGTCCGTCAGTTAGCAAAAGAGTCAGGTCGAGAGGTGAACCTGATGTTCCATGCTCAATCTAGTATGGATCGCAAGGAGCCTGGATTATGAGGAAAAAAAATAAAATCTCAGGATCTTTTAATGTGTCGATTTTAGCAGGTGAATGAGGATCTGAGCAATGTTTCTGCTGTCATCCCCTCCTCGATGGTGGGTTCCTATGAGCCCTAGGCCTAAGCGATGGAGAGCGCCTGGCATGCTCACTTCTTTCTTTAATCCCTCCGTCTGAGCAAAGGCTCTTTTGATATTTAAGTGCTCTGACCCCAGGATCGTGGGGATTCCCAAACGAGCGAATTGTCTTTCAAACATCTTGCGATCATAGTCGCCATAGGAAGCAAACAGGCGAGACCTAAAGTCGTATCGCTTCTCCAGAATCTCAAGGGCTTGGCTGAATGTCATGCCCTGTTCAGCCACGTAGGACGGGGTGAGCGAGGTGAGTTGCGTGCAGAAATCGCTGATTTCGCTCACCTCGGGGCGAATCAAGAGGGATTCAGTGGATAAGATCTGAAGGGATTCGCGATCGACAACGGTGATCCCAATTTCAATGATCTCGCTGATTTTTCCCGCAGCTTCTTCCTTGGTCCAGCACGTGGATTCTAGGTCAATGACGTTGATCAACTGGGTATACTTTTGAGTTTCAGTCATGAAGGCTCTCCCATGGGATCGGCTTTTGTCCTGAGTCGTGAGAAGTTCTCCTGGGGGGGCGATCATCGGATCTGCACCTGAATGAACCCCGTCCAGCGGACGTGGTCTTCCTGAAGACTCCTGTTGATCGAGTGGAAGTGCAATCGGTGCGCCTGGGGTGCTGAAATTCGTCTGGGTCAGCTCCTTGACGGAGCTCTCATTTAGGTTTGCGCGTGAAAAATCCGCAGCCAGGGATCCTGATTGCTTCAAATCACTGGGGGTATGATCGGATTCCTGTTCGGAGGTTTTGATTCTTGGTTCTCGAGGTGGATGCTGGGTGTCGAAATCCAGTGTGGCGTGGGCTTGAGCGCTGATCAGCTGAGTGGCTAAGACCCACGGGAGAGAAAAACGGACTGTGGTTTTTGGCATAGAAGAGGAGTATAATACTTGCTTTAATTTGTCAACAAATAAGAGCTCTTTTGCTTCATGGATTTGAATTGAAAAAAATGGGTTCTTTGAGTCTAAAAAATCAATAATTTCAGCTGGATAGAGTGATTTTATTTTTGGGGCAAACAAAAAAAATGCCCCGCTGAGTTGAGACAGCGAGGCTTAAACTTGGCCGCAAAAAGTTTAAAAAGCTCACTTTAGCAAGTGGGCTTTTTTCATTTCTAGGGTTTTAGAAATTTAGGACATAGCTGTGCCTTCTTTCTGTCCGACGCGATCTCCACGACAACAGAGATTTAAGAGTGAGCTTCCCAAGAAGCCCGTCTAGACTGTGTTTTGGTTTTTCACCTGTAGATGAAAAGTAGATGAAAAATAGATGAATCCAGAAATTTTGCGACTGTTTCTGAAATATCTGCGGTGCAACAAAATCGTAAGTGCTTGAATCGTAAGTGCTTAAAATAAAAAGACCTCCTAGTTTTTAGAACTAGAAGGTCAAACTTTATGGAGGTGACGGTCGGACTCGAACCGACACAACAAGTGATTTGCAATCACTGCCATTAGCCAATTCTGGTACGTCACCCCGTGACATGGATGATCGATACCAAGGAGATGTGGGGGTTGTCAATCCTTGTCAGAAGTTTCTTTTGTTTGTGAAAATGAGAGTTCCAGTTTTTTTCTGTACTTAAGTCACATTTCGTTTAGACTTTTAAATCATCATGAAACTATCTCAACTTGTTTTGGTGACCAGTCTTTTTGCATTCCCAACTCTTGCTCGGAGCGATGGGGAGGAAAAGAAGCCTCAATCCAATTCCTCGCTTCAAATGCGCCTTGAGTTTGGTCCAGCCTGGCAATCAGTCAATCGTGTTCAGATCCCCACACCCACGGGGACTCGCTTCGATTTCACCGATCTGGGTTTAGGTCCAAACCCGTTTTTTCGAGTCGATGCCTCACTTAAAATCTCTGAAAAAAGTGAGCTTCGATTTCTCTATGCTCCATTATCCTTAAATTTTTCGGGAAATTTGGGAGTCGATGTCAATTACCAAGGGATACAGTTTTCTAAGGCCGCAAAAACCGAAGGGTTGTATCGATTTAACTCTTACCGTTTCACCTATCGATATCAAATTTACCAGTCCGAACGTTGGAATCTCAAGTTTGGGGGCACTTTGAAGTGCCGAGATGCCGAGATTCGTTTAACTCAAGGAAGCTCCTCAGCCACAAGGACGGATTTGGGGTTTGTCCCGCTGTTGAATTTCTTAGCCGCCTATCAACTCTCCGAATCCATGAAATTTTTGTTGGATGTCGATGCATTAGCTGCTCCTCAGGGTCGAGCTGAAGACATTGGTTTGCTTCTGTCGATGCAGCTGGGGCCAACATGGGAGAGTTATTTGGGCTATCGCACGGTTGAGGGCGGAGCCGATGGGGGAGGTAATGTTTATAACTTCACCTGGGTTCATTATGCGGTGCTAGGTCTTGGTTTTAAGCTCTAAAAGGCGAATTGAGGCGGATTAGACCCCTCGTTGATTGCCCCAGAGGATTTTATGCAGCTGAACTTGCAAGCGAACGGGGAGTTTATCCTTAAGAATTTGCTCGGCAAGCCAAGTGGGGCTGACGGCAGAGAACTGGCCTGGGGAGTTCTGAGCGGGATTTGCCGCTGAGAAGAGAATCTCATGGGTTCTGATCTTGGGAAGCCATGATTTAGCCCAGTGGTAATCGTTTTCTGATGCAATCACGAACTTAACTTCATCAGTGGGCTTTAAAAGGGGGAGGTTCTTTTCGAACCCTCCTCGGCACATCCCGCTTGAAGGGGTTTTGATGTCTAAGATGATTCGGGCTTTTTCCACCACTGATCCAATGGGGAGCTCTCCATGGGTTTCAATACTCACTTGATAGTTGGCCTCGACAAGGGCTTGAAGCAGAGCAGGGGTTTGCCTTTGAATCAATGGCTCTCCTCCCGTAATCAGCGCATGTTTGACTTGAAAGGGCTGGATGATATCCAATACTTCGGATATCCTAATCTTTTTACCGCCTTTAAAGGAATAAGTCGTATCACAGTAAGTGCACCTTAAGTTGCAGCCCGTAAGCCGAATGAAAGCAAAGGGAACTCCGCTTAGGGAGGTCTCTCCTTGTAAACTATGAAAAATCTCAGAAATCAGTAGGTCTTGAAAAGCCATGGGTTTTCCTTTGCTCCAGGGGGCTGATCCTTTCTTCATTGGCGGCTTCAGCGGCCGAGCATGGGTCATCTCTTCTTGAGTTCACCCGGGTTCCTTGGTGCAACCGGTGAGGCAGAGAAAAGCGCCTCATTTCTTGCTCTTGATTTTCCGCCTGGGTTTTCTGTTTTTTTCCCAACAGGGTGCCACCACAAACCAGGATTCATTGGTTTGCCTAGGGTTGAGCAAGAAGGTCTGGGCAACTCAAGAAGGCCGTTTCTTATCCCGTTGAAGAAAAAAAAACCACCCTAATCTTGTATCCGCGCCTATAATGACAGGTATGCGCTTATGGATCCGATTTACGCGTGTTGCAATTCTGTGGTTTTGTTTAGGGGAGCTTGCGGTGGGTAGTTCTGCGGCTTTTGGGTTAGTTCCCCGCGTTGAAACCTCAGAGGTTGATTTTCAGGTGAGATCTCGCGGTGTATTTGAAGTCACTAATTCGAAGGGGGATATTCAAGTTCATGGATGGGCCCTGGATAAGATTCGTTTAAAAATAAAAAAACAAGTTCTAGAAGAGGATTCAAAGAAGGCTCAAAAAATGATGGAGTCTCTGGGGTATCGATACTCAGAGAAGTCAGGTGGTATTGAGCTATCCAGTCGATATGGTGGGGGGTTTGAGATTGAAAAGGGTGCCCATGAGGCATTGAAAAGACAGGTTCGAATTGATTTGGAAATTATGGCCCCTTCCTATCTTGCACTGAAGCTTTGGGCCACTCAGGGGAAAGTGGAGGTGAGAAATTGGAATGCCTCCGTTGATTTGCGAATGAATTCAGGTTCCGTGATTTTATCTGAGGTCAAGGGGAGTCAGCTTCAGATTCAGTGTGCGCGGTGCAGTTCGTCGCTGAAGAAAATTCAGGCGTCGGTTCGATATAGCGGGGGGGAAGGGGATTTTAATTTAGAGGAAGCATCGGGGAAGATTTATGTTGAGACTCAAGCAGCCCATCAAAAGTTGAGTCGTGTGGAAGGCGAGCAGCTGTATATTTCAACTCGTGGGAAGATCTTCGGGGAGCAGCTTGAGGGTAAAGTTGAGTTTAGTACAGAGGAGTCATCGGTTGAGCTTTTCGACTTAAAGGGATGGGTGAGTGGAAAATCTCATTCTGGAAACGTGATGATTCGTGTCCGCCAATGGAAGCCCACGGAGCCAGCCTGGATCGAAACGAATCAGGGAAACATTGTTATGAACTTCCCTGAAGGCCTTTCAGTGGATGCGGATATTTGGAGCGTGAATGGAGTATCCACTCTGGAGTTTCCCGTGATTCGCTCCGGGTGGAGCTCAAAGGAGGGGGGTGAACCTGTGAGTCACCTTTTGGGGCGGGTGGGTGAAGGTGGAGAATTGCTTCGGATCTTCTCAAAAGCGGGACATATTTCCATTTTAAAGAGGAAAGTCGATTAAAAGACGCTCGGGCTGAAGCGGTGAACGAGAAATGATTTCCTTGCCCTGGGGTCCCAGGTTGATGGAGTAATCCCGGTTGCTCAGTCTCGCGGAGTCTTCATGCAGAGACCACTTGAGTCGCTGCTCTCAGGCTCTGGAGCTGAGTTTTTCATCATGATAAAGGTGATCCGTCTTTTGGTTTCAAGAGGAGCAGACTCGGTCCTACGGGTCTCAAAATCGGGAAAAAAGCCTGGGTCGAAAAAAAATAAAAAAGACTATTGCACAATTTTTAAAACGAGAGTAAACCATGGTTCTTCCGAACGAGAGCGGTTTAAACGAAGAAAAACAAGCCCCTCAAGCGAGTGGTGAAGTTTACTTCTTCGTTGATTATTCTCTTGGTTCGGTGCTCTTTGACAATTTGGATGAATTTTTTGATAGAGAAAGTGGGGGCGAGTAGGCA
>JBMSSC010000076.1:0-13206 GCA_049424145.1 Bdellovibrionia bacterium | reverse complement strand
AGAGAGGACAATGAGGCCGTCTCCGTACTCACTTAAGAGCTCTCGGTC
The DNA here is from genome assembly GCA_049424145.1 of Bdellovibrionia bacterium. Classification (GTDB taxonomy): domain Bacteria; phylum Bdellovibrionota; class UBA1018; order UBA1018; family UBA1018; genus JBMSSC01. Next base: position 13,158 of record JBMSSC010000076.1, on the reverse strand, counting down.
CACGACGGCTTTAGGGCCGATGGGCTGGCCCTTTTGAGGGGCGGGGGCTTCGATGTAGGAGCGGCTCACCATCTGGCACAAGTTCTGGTAACCTTGAAGGTTTTTGCACAAAAGGACCAAGTGATGCACCCGTAAAGCGGAGGACTGACCGGGCTGCCCGAGGGGCTTTTGCATGACGTTTCGCCCAAAAGGCGCAAAGAAGATCTCACAGCCAATGATGGGCTTAACCCCTGCTTTTTTAGCCGCCTGATAAAAATCAATGGCTCCAAACAGATTATGGGTATCCGTCATGGCCACGGCGCTCATTCCATGGGCCACGACCCGCTCAAAGAGCGAATCGATATGAATTGCTCCCTGCAGCAGACTATACTGGGTGTGAACGTGAAGATGCGCAAATGCCATTGGAGAGGTCATACCGAGTTGAGCTCAGAAATTCTATACGCATCACGTCAAAACCCTGTTTTTTTCTTCCCAGCCGGGTTGGCTCAGGGATCTTGACTTTTGGCTGCCGCGCTGCATGCTTTGAACTCGGAGTTCCTCGTGAGTTTTTTAAGGGATCCCAGATGACTTGGAGTTTTTAAAAACCGGAGACTCTCTTCAGTGAGCTTTCGGACCTAGTCCCAAGGATCAAATTTTAAGTCATACTGACTGAGTAAATCGATCTGAGTGACCAAAAAACGCCGACAACGGGTTTCCCTCAAACCAGAGAGAGGATCTAAAATGATCTGAACTCAAGCCCCTCAAGCAAAGGCTCTCAGAGTCAAAACCTAGATCTTTAAACCCATTTGACAATCAAAACATTCGGAATAAAAATAGAGTTCATCTTCAAGGATTGATCCAAGCGCTTTTGAACCAAAGAAGGGCATCCTCCCCGTATGAACTCCAATCCATTTGATTCGGTTCCCAGAACCCAGTTTTTCTTTAAACTCCTTGAACCCATGATTGTTTGGCTAGTGCTCTGCTGGGGGCTGACCAACTTGATTTATCCTCATGTTTGGCCAGAAAAAAAACTCAACTTCAGCCAACTGCAGTTTGATGTGAAGGGGACATGGAAACTCTACCAATCGGTTGCAAATCGACTTCTCTCTCCACCGGCCGTTTGCGCCAAAGCCGAGGTGGAGCTAACGGACTCAGAACTCCTCCTCTGCAGGCAGTTCAAAGCCCAGTTGAACCTAGAAATTCTCCTTGGGGTTTTCCCGTGGGCGGCACTCGGGGTAGCCTGGTTCATCAACTGGATGATTTTTCTCACGGCGTACCATCACTTTGCGGAGTGCTTGGATCGCCCTAATAATTCAGTCTTAGGGAAGGTGACGGAGGTGCGCCATGTGGGCCAGCCATTTTTTGCTCGCTACTTTTTTCTCAAGGCCATCCGAGCGGACTTTGGAAAACAGAGATCGGAGCTCATCTACTTACCTCGAGTGGGCCTTGCACCCGACGTTGGCCAACCCGTTTTGGTTTTTCAGCTTCGGTTTTTGGGAGGAAAGGCTCGGTATTTAGGTCTCATTCAATATCCGCACTTAAGCATTTTAAGGGACCCCGGGAAAAAATCATGACGCCGCGAACCCTCAGTGCCGTTTTCTTTTTTTTTGTCTTCCTCGTATGGCAATCCCTCCGACCCAGGAGGGAGGCTCCCGGAAGGCTCTTGTATTTTCTTCGAGCATTTTTTCCCAACTGGAGGTTTTTTGAGGACTTAGGGGAGCTCCCCCAACTGGAGTTTCGAGTGAACTTGGGTCAACCAGACTGGGGTCCCTGGACGCCTGTGTTCTCAAAGCTCACCATCCGTCCCTGGCAGGTGATTCTCAATCCGGAGGGCAACTGGCGGTATGCGCAAAATAGCTTACTTCAGCAGGCGGTGTCGGAGCTTGAGATGCTCGGAGAGTCAGCGGAGTCGACCCAGCGTGAGTTTTCGCGCTCCACTTCCTACCGACTGATTCAGAGGCTTGTGGAGCAGCACATCCGAAGGACTCACACCGCCAACTTAGGCCTCCAATACGAGTTTCGGTTGCAAGTGCAGGACGTGTCTCAAGCTCACGGCCTGACTCAAGACCTCCTGCTCTCAGCCACCCACCGCCTTGCACCTCAACCCTCTCAAGGACGTCTATGACGGCTTCCTCCTCTGCCCTCAGTCAAGCTTGGTTTTGGACTCACACGCTGCTGTCCTTAAGCCTCATTCAGCAGCACGGGGAGTCCTTGATCACGTTTCCTCCCCACGGGAAGCAGTGGCTGTGGCCGTGGGAGATTTTAAAATCGGAGTTTGAGTTTCTCCCGAAGTTTGTCCAAAAAATCTTGAATCTCACTCTTTGTGACGATCACTTTCGGCATACGCTTCAAATCGCTTGGGTTCTCTCCTGGGTGAGTCTCATGAATCCGCACCCGCTGATCTTTGGGAGTCTCCTTGGGCTTCAAATCCTGGTTCTGTTACGCTGGAGAGGGACTTACAACGGGGGTAGCGATTTTATGACGCTCGTGGTGCTGAGCTCAGTTGGTCTGGGCAGCTTAGATTCCGGGTTGGAATGGCTCACTTTATCCAGGGGACTTCAAGGCTCGTTTCAGAAACTAGCCTTAGGAGTGATTGCGATTCAAGCGTGCTCTTCGTATTGGATTTCAGGGCTCGCAAAAGTGAGGAGAAAAAACTGGCGCACGGGAGTGGCACTGCGCGGGTTCTTAAAGCACTCCCTTTATGAGATGCCTGCTTTTTTTTCCCCCCCACCTAAAGGGGATGAGCGCGGTTCATTTTTTCTCTCCCCAAAAGTGACCTTCCTGCTCAGCCTCGGGGTTCTACTCTTGGAATTAGGGTTTCCCTTGGTGCTGATTAGTCCCCAGTTTTTATGGCCAGCCTTGGTTTTAGGAGGGGTGTTTCACTTAGGCAATGCTCTTTTTTTAGGCTTAAATCGATTCATTCTGCCTTGGTGCGCCACCTACCCTGCGCTCATTTACTTCAGCTCGAAGCTCTAGGCTCCCTTTCCAAAAGACAAGGTTTTGTTTTGTATGATATTGCAGAAGAAAGTGAAAAAACAAGAATCACAAGCCAGCCTGAGTCTCAAAAAACTTTTGGAACAGAGGATTGTTTTTTTGGACGGAGCGATGGGAACGCTCATCCAAAAGTACAAACTTCAGGAGAAAGACTTCCGGGGCCAAAGGTTCTTCAATCACCCGAAGCCCCTGCAAGGGAACAACGATCTTTTAAGCCTCACCCGGGAGGATTTAATTCTCTCCATTCATCGGCAGTACCTCCAAGCAGGCGCTGACATCATTGAGACCAACACGTTTAGCAGTACGCGATTGGCTCAAGCCGATTATGGCTTAGAGGACCTCGTGTATGAGATGAATGTGCGCTCTGCGCAGCTGGCCCGGCAAGCCTGCCAAGAGTGGATGGAGCAAAACCCGGAGCGTCGCGTGTTTGTGGCAGGAGCGATTGGCCCCACCAATCGAACCTGTTCACTTTCGCCTCACGTGCATGACCCGGGGTATCGAGCCGTGGTCTTTGATGACTTAGTGGAGAACTACGGGGAGCAGATCCGGGCGTTGGTTGAGGGTGGCGTGGACGTCCTCTTACCGGAGACGACGTTTGATACGCTGAATCTCAAAGCAGCGCTATTTGCTTTAGAGAAGTTTCACGATGAGCACCCGGTGAGAATCCCTCTGATGCTCTCTGTGACGATCACCGACGCCTCCGGTCGTACCCTTTCAGGACAGACGATTGAGGCATTTTGGAATTCCGTATCGCATGCTCAACCGCTTAGCGTGGGGATTAACTGTGCATTGGGGGCCACGCAAATGCGCCCCTACTTAGCGGAGCTATCGCAGAAGGCCCCCTGTTACCTCAGTTGTTACCCGAATGCGGGTTTACCCAATCCACTGAGTGAGACGGGATATGATGAAGGCCCTGAGGACACGGCTCGTTTCTTAAATGAGTTTGCTCAGGCGGGCTACTTAAACATCGTGGGGGGCTGCTGTGGGACCACCCCCGAGCACATTGCCGCCATCCGACGTCTCCTCTCTGAGCAGCCCCGTCGCGTGGTGCCCTCCCCTCCTTTTGCCACACGACTGAGCGGGCTTGAGCCCCTGACCCTTCAAAGCTCAGGTGAGCGTCCCTTCCTCTTAGTGGGAGAGAGGACCAACGTGACGGGCTCCCCTCAGTTTCGCAAACTCATTGAGCAGGGGAACTTTGAGCAAGCCTTAAGTGTCGCCAAGCAGCAGGTAGAAAACGGGGCCAACATCCTTGACGTGAACTTTGACGAAGGGCTGCTACAGAGCGAGGCGTGCATGACGAGGTTTTTAAACCTCGTGGCCTCGGAGCCTGACATTGCGCGGGTGCCGATCATGATTGATAGCTCAAAGTGGTCGGTGATTGAGGCGGGCTTAAAGTGTGTGCAGGGCAAGGGAATCGTCAACTCCATTAGCTTAAAAGAGGGAGAGGCGGTTTTTCTCAAGCAAGCCGAGCAGATCCGGCGCTATGGAGCGGCGGTAGTGGTGATGGCCTTTGATGAGCAGGGGCAAGCCACCACACGGGAGCAGAAAGTAAGAATCTCAGAGAGGGCCTATGATCTGCTCGTGAATCGGGCTCAATTCTCTCCCTCCGACATCATTTTTGATCCAAACGTATTAACGGTTGCCACTGGGATGGAGGAGCACAACTCGTATGGCATGGACTTCATTGAAGCGGTGCGTGAGATCAAGGCTCGGTGCCCCGGAGCGTTAACGAGCGGTGGGATCAGTAATGTTTCTTTTTCGTTTCGAGGCAACAACCGGGTGCGTGAGGCCATGCACAGTGCGTTTCTCTACCATGCCATCCGAGCGGGCTTAGATCTAGGGATTGTCAACGCGGGGATGTTAGCCGTGTACGAGGAGATTGAGCCTGAGCTTTTAGAGAAAGTGGAGGATGTGCTGCTGAATCGCAGGAGTGACGCAACGGAACGCCTCATTGAGTTAGCAGAGCGGATTAAGGGGGAGAAGTCCACCCCCGCGCTAGAAGCAGCTCAGGAGTCGTGGCGTGGGGAGCCGCTTGAGCGGCGTCTGCAGCATGCTTTGGTCAAAGGGATTGATTCGTTCATTGAAGCAGACACGGAGGAGGCGCGACAAAAGTATGGAGAGCCGATCCGTGTGATTGAAGGGCCACTCATGGAGGGGATGAAAACCGTGGGTGAGCTTTTTGGTGAGGGGAAGATGTTTTTACCCCAGGTGGTCAAAAGCGCTCGGGTCATGAAAAAGGCCGTAGCCTACTTAAACCCGTTTATGACCCAGAGCCAGAGCACCGACTCGCGCTCAGCCGGGGTGTTTGTGATTGCAACGGTCAAAGGCGACGTCCACGACATTGGAAAAAACATTGTTTCTGTCGTCTTAGGCTGCAACGGCTACCAAGTGATTGACTTAGGAGTCATGGTGAGCTGCGAGAAGATCTTGGAGACGGCAAGGGAGGCACGAGCCGACTTCATTGGGCTCAGTGGACTCATCACGCCATCGCTCGATGAGATGATTCACAACGCCAAGGAAATGCAGCGAAGGGGGATGACCATTCCGCTCTTGATTGGTGGGGCCACCACGAGTCGAATTCACACCGCCGTTAAGATTGCTCCCCACTATGACGGGCCCGTCGTGCGCGTGGGGGACGCATCGCTCGTTGTGGGTGTTTGCAACCCGCTGCTTGCGCCTGCCACAAAAGACGCCTACCGAGCGCAGCTCAAAGAGCAGAATCAAAAAACCGCACAAAAGTACCAGGAGTCTTTGAATCGCCCGAGTGAGCTGGTTCCGTTAGCTCAGGCTCGCAGCCGAAGGACACCCACGAATTGGGCAGACGTTGAGATTACCATCCCCCAGCGCTTAGGGGTCCACACTCATGAGGACCTGGGGCTTGAAGAGCTGATCCCCTACATCGATTGGTCCCCATTTTTTTGGACGTGGGAGCTCAAAGGGGTGTACCCCAAGATTTTGAGCCATGAAAAATACGGAGCCCAGGCGCGGGAGTTGTTCTCAGACGCCCAGCGCCTGCTTGAGGACATCGTCCAAAACCAAAGATTCAAAGTTCGCGCCATCAGTGGGATTTGGGCTGCCAATCGCGTAGGAGATGATGTGGAGGTGTACCGGGATCCCAAAAACCGTGAGTTGCTGGGCCAGTTTCACTTCTTAAGGCAGCAAAAGCAGAAGCTCAAGGAGGGCTCAGAGTACCTTTGTCTTGCCGATTGGATTGCGCCCCAGGAGAGTGGACGCGTGGATTACATCGGGGGATTTGTCGTGAGCGCGGGAGCCGAGGTGGAGGCCTATGCAAGGACCTTTCTGGATCGAAACGACGATTACTCCTCAATTCTCGTGAAAGCGCTCGGGGACCGAATGGCTGAGGCCGCAGCGGAGGTTCTTCATCAGAGGATCCGACAGATCTGGGGCTATGGGCAGACGGAGAATCTCACGATTCCCGAGCTCCTTCAGGAGAAGTACCGAGGGATTCGCCCGGCACCGGGCTATCCTGCGTGCCCGGACCACACGGAGAAAGAAACCCTTTGGCGACTCTTGGACGCTAGCTCAGCCACCGGGGTGAGCCTCACGGAGTCATTTGCAATGAACCCACCAAGTTCCGTCTGCGGGTGGTACTTGGCTCATCCTGAGGCTCGGTATTTTCAAGTGGGGCCTTTGGGGAGGGATCAGATTCAGGACTACGCACGACGGAAGAATCGCCCCGTGGCGTGGGTGGAAAAGTGGCTCTCTCCCTCCTTAGACTATGAGCCCCTGGATTAATCCCCACACTTCAAGCTTAAGCCGAGAGTCTGAGCTGGGAAAAAAAAAATGAGGCTTCCATGATTTTTGATGTCCGCACGCTGGCCCTAAAAAAAAGCCGTGAAACCGGCCACTCAGAAAAACAATGGCTTCAAGCGCTAGAAAGTGCGCGAATGAGCCTCAAATGGATCTCGACGAATCACATGAGCTTAGAGCAGCTTGCACTATCCAGCCAAACCCCGGAGCAGTTCACCCTCATGATCCGCCTCATTTACCAAGCGGGTCAGACGCACCCTCAGGCCTCCCCCGTCACTGAGCAGCTGCTGAGTTCAGTCAGCGACTCAGCCTTCAGTCTTCGCGATTGGATCGAAGCACTGGAGCAGTTCACTCACTGGCTCAACCAGAATCAAGAGGTCATTGATCTAAGAGCGATGCTCAAGTACCTCCTCTGCTGCACGGAATCGGCCGAGGCAAAAACAACGAATAGCACTTTAAGCCAACTCCTCGAGAGCGCACTGGAACATCTGGGCTATGAAGGCGAGTGATCCTACCCCATGAAGCGCGAGTTTCTACTCCCACTCAATTGTTGCCGGTGGTTTTGAGGAGATGTCATAAACGACTCGTCCCACGCCCTTCACTTGGTTACAGATCCGAGAGGAGAGCTGACTGAGAAAGGCCGAGTCAAAGGGGTACCAATCGGCCGTCATCCCATCGGAGGAGCTTACGGCACGAAGAGCAATCACGGGGTCGTGAGTTCTGCCATCGCCCTGAACGCCCACACTTTTAATGGGGAGGTAGACGGCAAAGGCTTGCCAGATGGAATCATAGAGCCCGGCTTCATGAATCGCCTGAAGGAAGACCTCATCGACGGCACGAAGGAGATCGAGGGCGTCGCTTGTGACTTCTCCTAGGATGCGAACGGCTAAGCCTGGACCGGGAAAGGGATGTCGCTTGAGAAACTCCTGAGGCACACCGAGGGTTTTCCCCAGGGTGCGAACTTCGTCTTTAAAGAGATCACGGAACGGCTCAATGAGTTCAAAGCGAAGGTGCTCGGGCAAGCCTCCCACGTTGTGATGGGATTTGATCATGGCCGAATGGGTATGTCCCGGACTGGACTCGACCACATCGGGATAGAGGGTTCCTTGAACCAAGAAGCGAGGCAGACTGCCCACGCGTGAGGCGATTTGAGCGGCAGCCAGCTCAAAGCTTGCGATGAATTCACGCCCGATGATTTTTCGTTTTTGTTCGGGATCCACTACGCCTTTGAGTTGCATTAAAAACCGCTCGGAGTGATCCAAGCATTGAACGGGAAGCCTCAGTTGTTCTTCAAACAGGCGCATGACGCGGTTTTTTTCATCCAAGCGTAAGAGCCCATGATCCACAAAAAAGCAATGGAGGCGATCACCGATGGCTCGATGGACAAGAGTCGCAGCCACGGCCGAGTCCACTCCACCGGAGAGGGCACAGATGACATGCTCACTTGGACCCACCTTCTGTCGAATGCTTTCGATTTGCTCTTGAAGGACGGAGCCCATGCTCCAGTCGGGCTCAAGACCTGCCCAGTGTTTCAGAAAGCGACTCAAAAGGGATTGACCGTTCTCCGTGTGGGTGACTTCGGGGTGAAACTGGAGCCCAAAGATCTTGCGTGGCGCGTTCTCCATGGCAGCCATGGAGCCTGAGGCGCTGAGGGCTGAGGCTTGAAATCCGGGAGGCAGCTTTTCGGTCTCATCACCATGACTCATCCAAGCGGAGAAGGCCTGCTCGGCCTGAAAAAACTGGGACTCCGAGGTGGGACAAACCACCATTCGCCCGTACTCACGAACCTGGGCCTGTCTCACGCTCCCGCCTAGGCTTTTCACGAGAAGCTGCATGCCGTAGCAAATGCCTAGGACGGGCACCCCGCTTTGCAACTGGTAGTTTAGAAATCCCTCGGGCAGCCTGGGTGCTCCTGAGGCATACACTGAGGCGGGTCCACCGGAGAGGACGATGGCCTGGGGAGCTAAGGCTTGAATTCGAGTGAGACTGACGTTACCGGGGAGGATCAGGGAGTAGTAGCCCAGTTCGCGAAAGCGCCGGGTGATCAGCTGCGTGTACTGGGAGCCGTAGTCGAGGACTAGGATTAAAGCGTGGGAACGGGGCATCGAGTGGGTCATCGGCGACTCTCCAGGCGATAGTTTGGGGCCTCTTTGGTGACATCCACGTCATGGGGATGGCTTTCTAGAAGTCCACTATTGGAAATCCGAACAAATTGGGCTTTTTCTCGCAGGCAAGCAAGATCTGGGGTTCCGCAGTACCCCATTCCTGCTCTTAAGCCACCCAGAAGCTGATGAACGTTAAAGGCCAAGCTTCCTCGATACGGCACGCGCCCTTCGATTCCCTCGGGCACGAGTTTTCCGACCTCATCCACTTCATTTTGAAAATACCGATCCTTAGATCCTTGAGCCATGGCACCTAAGCTTCCCATGCCTCGGTAGATTTTATAGGAGCGCCCCTGATAGAGCATCATCTCCCCGGGGGCTTCGTCGGTTCCGGCAAAAAGAGAGCCAATCATGACGGCGTGAGCTCCTGCCGCCAGGGCTTTGGTGATATCCCCGCTGAACTTAATGCCGCCGTCGGCGATGACGGGAACCCCGCAGGAAAGGGCTTCTTCGGCCGCTCTTGAGACCGCATACAGTTGAGGAACACCAATCCCACTGATCACGCGGGTGGTACAAATGGATCCTGGACCGATGCCCACTTTGACGGCATCGGCTCCGGCCTGAATCAAGGCCCTGGTGCCTTCGGCTGTGGCCACGTTTCCGCCCACCACATCGACGCGATGACCGAGTTTTTTCTTCAAAGCGGAGACGGCATCTAGGACTCCTCGGGAGTGCCCATGAGCGCTGTCCACGAAAAGGACATCCACTCCGGCTTCAACGAGGCTTGAGGCACGCTCTAGACTCTCAGCTCCCACTCCAACGGCGGCGCCCACAATCAGCCTTCCAAACTGATCTTTATTGGCATGGGGATAGGCTTGCTGCTTTTTGATGTCTTTAATTGTAATTAAGCCGCGCAAGTAACCTTGAGCATCCACCACGGGGAGTTTCTCCACGCGGTTTTCTTTCAGAATCCGCTTGGCTTGCTCTAAGGTGGTGCCTTCGGGAACGGTAATCAAAGGCAAGCGGGTCATTCGGGCATCAACGGGCTGATTCAGATCCTCTTCGAAGCGCAAGTCTCGATTGGTTAAGATGCCCACTAAACGGTAGCCTACGGAGTCTTTTAAGGTCACAGGAACGCCTGAGATTTTAAAAGTCTTCATGAGCTCCAGGGCTTTAGAGATCTTCACATCGGGGGATACGGTGATGGGATCTAAGATCATGCCCCACTCACTTTTTTTGACCTTTTCCACTTCAAAGGCTTGGTCCCGGATGGAGAGGTTCTTGTGAATCACGCCCAAGCCACCTTCTTGAGCCAAGCAGATGGCGGTTTTACTCTCGGTGACCGTGTCCATGGCAGCGGAGATGAGGGGGATACTGAGCCGGATGCGCCGTGTGAGCTGAGTTTCAAGGCGCACTTGCGAGGGAAGGACTTCCGAGTACCCCGGAAGCAATAAAACATCATCAAACGTCAGGGCCTCATCTAAAATCTTCACAGCTGCTTTTCCTCTCGTTTATTCGCTCAATCGTTAGCCGCCCAACTCATCGACACCAAAAGTTTCCAAATCGGAGTTACTGGCGCCCCACTTCACGGGACCGGGCACGTAGCTGTAGTACTCCGTGCTATCGGAGACGTAGTTTTGAGCACTTTGGGGTAAGAAGGCCAGTTCCTCATCTGTTAAGGGACGAATGACTCGTCCTGGACTGCCTAAGACCAGGCTTCGTGGGGGAATCTGAACACCCTTAGTGATGAGGGTTCCCGCCCCAATGATGCACTCATCACCGATGACGGCATCATCCAGAACGATTGCCCCCATCCCAATTAAAACTCGATTTCCGACGGTGCACCCATGGAGCATGACTCGGTGACCAACGGTCACTTCATCTCCAATGTTCAGGGGGCTTTTCTCACGCGTCACGTGGAGCATGGAGTGATCCTGAATATTCGTTCGACTCCCAATACGAATGAAATTCACATCTCCTCGAATCACGCATTGAAACCAGACACTGGAGTGCGGACCGATCTGCACATCGCCGATGATATCAGCCGAAGGAGCGACAAAAGCGGTTTCATGAATACTGGGCCACTGCTCACGGTAAGGCAAAATCATTGAAGTTCTCCCAGAATGAGCTCCCCTTTTAATGACACGGCAGAGGAGCCCGTGATTTTTAGAGACACCAACTGACCCGTTAAGTTTCGAGGGGAGCTGGAGACGAAGTTCACGACGCGGGAGCAACTGGTTTTTCCCGTCCAAACGCGCTCTGGGGAGGGAGTCCCCTGGGTTTCAGAAGAATCTGAAGTGGCCGTCATTTTTTGATTTTTGGCCTCTCCCTCAACGAGAACTTCCATGACCTTTCCCACGCGGGAGGCATATCTCCGATCGGAGATGAGGTTTTGGACCTGCAGTAGTCGATTGAGGCGTTCGTTTTTGACGGACGGGGGCACATCATCTCTCATCTTCACTGCGCGGGTGCCGGGCCTGGGGGAGTAGGCAAACGCATAGACTTGGTCAAACTCAATGCGTTCTAAAAGGGCCAAAGTTTGTTCGAAGTCCGCTTCCGTTTCAGTCGGAAATCCCACGATAAAATCGGACGACAGCCCCACCTCGGGGCAAAGCTCCCGGAGACGATCCATCTGTGCCACATAGGTTTCAATCTGATGGTGGCGTCCCATCTTTTGGAGGACGGCGTTGGATCCGCTTTGAACGGGAAGGTGGAGGTGCGCGGCCAATTTTCCAACTCCGCCTTTCTGAGCGGGTGCATAACACTCAATGAGCTCATCGCTAAAATCCAGAGGGTGACTGGAGGTGAAGCGGATTCTTTTTAACTCAGAGAGTCTCGGGTCCTGATCCAAAGCTCGCAGCAGCTGGGGAAAATTCTCCTCGCCCATGCGGGGACCCACTTTACCGATGCAATTATGAAGCTCCTGAGGCTTGCGCCCGAGCGTATTGCGATTTCCCTTCCCAAAGGAGTTGACGTTTTGACCGAGTAAGGTCACTTCTTTCACTCCAGAGGCCACGAGCCGAGCAATATCATCCACCACCTCGGAGATCGTCCGGGACTTCTCCCGACCTCGCGTGTAGGGCACAATGCAATAGGTGCAGTATTTATCACAGCCCTTCATGATGTTGACAAAGGCCTGGGAGCGATTGCCTAAGAGCTTCGTTTCAGTTGAGTAGCTCATGGACTGATCAAAATCCGCATAGACGACATGTCGTTCGCCATGCTTGACTCGATGAATGATCTCAGGCAGCTGATCAATCGCATCGGTTCCAAAGACAAAGTCCAAATAAGGGGCATTTTGAAAGAGTTTCTTTCGGTCCAACTGACCGACGCAGCCACCGACTCCAATTAAAGGAGCTCCGTCGCGGCGAATTCCAGCCTCATCTTGCTTTAACGACTGAAGTCGTCCTAAGGCGGAAAGCGCTTTATGAACCGCTTTTTCTCGAATGGTGCAACCATTAATCAGAATCACGTTGGCTTGGGAGGGATCCTCTGTGGCAGACATGCCCTGCTCGGACAAAAGAGCGGACATGCGCTCGGAGTCTGCAACGTTCATCTGACAGCCAAAAGTTTTAATCAAATACTGCTCACTCATGCTCTTCTCCCAGAGCCTATATCCTAAAAACCGCTTCACGGCTACAACTTAAGCAAATCCAGGACTTCCGCTCCCCGCCCCCTCCTTCCATCTTGGGTCAAAGGTGTCGGATCGACCCCAGAAAGCCGCTCAGAGCAAAACGCCCACTTCCTCAAAACTCACCCCCACAAAAAAAAGAGACTTTCATTCTTCTGCTCCTCTGCCCCACTCTTTTTTTTACCCGACTCGTCTTGCCCTTTGGGAGGGGTCAAACTACCCCTTCAAAGGCAGGAGGAGGCTTTTTTTTCAAGAGTTCAAGCCACAAAAATCACTGAACCCTCATTAAAAACCGCAATTTAGTCCAGCACTTACCCTACAATTCGCTTTAAGCTTTTATTACTTGACTGTTTAAGTCTATTAATTTAACCTTAAAGGATCTGACGAATGACAATCAGGAGCTTCTCTTATGAGCTTACTTAAAGTTAGAAAGACCAATCGGACAGCAAAACCAAAAAGGCGCTCTTCACTTCCTCAAACTCCGGCTTCAACTCACCCTGCCTGTCTTCTGAGAACGGAACCCACCCCAACCCCCCGACTTCCCCTTTTGCTCCTTTTTTCTTTAAGCCTCCTTCTTCAACCCTCTTTGAGTTTGGCCGTGGAGGGTGTAGCGGGGAACACTTTATCAAAAACCAACCCAGCGGTAGCGGCTCCAGGGACAGAACAACCCACCCGCAAAGG
>JBMSSC010000075.1:0-13335 GCA_049424145.1 Bdellovibrionia bacterium | reverse complement strand
AACATCTTGTTTAGCGCCTGTCATGAGTTCATTGAAGCGCATTTGAATGGGCTGGGAGGTGGAGGCCTCTTGCTCGGGGATGGCCTGTTTTAGGTCCTCTAAGAGGGCCTCCACAAGCTCGCCTTTGGATTCAAAGCGACGCCCCGCGTGGACCCACTGGCTTGAGGGCTTCAACTCAATGAACGTATCGGATTCATGAACTCCCATGGGATCCGTTGCAATCTCAGGCGTTCCAATTCTCGAGAAGACGGATTGAAATGCGCCAAACTCGAGGATTCTCTTTTCTGAGAGTGCCTGCAGGTCCACAGAAGCCGAAAGACTGATGTCCACGGGCCTGATCAGTTGGAGAACCAAGGAACCTTCGTCTAGATGTGGGATGAACTCTGCCCCTAAGTGCTTAAACCCAAAGAGAGCCAGAAGTAAAAGCGCCAACGATGAGCCTAAAATGAGTTGTGGGGCTCTGAGCGCATGCTTGAGAATCCTCTCGTATTGGCTCTCAATCCAGTGCATGAGTTTGGGGGTTTGATCCCGCTCGGAGTCTGAGAAGAGTAAGCCTGCTAGGGCAGGGATGAAGGTGAAGGAGAGAATCAGGGCAACGCCCAAGGCAATGGAAAACGTCTCGGCCATGGGACGAAACATCTTTCCCTCTACTCCGCTTAAACCCAAGATCGGCAGAAACACGAGGATGATCATGAGTTGCCCAAATCCTGCCGCACTGCGAATCTCTTGGCTTGCCCCAGTGACTTTCTCTAAAATTCCCTGCGTTTTTTTTCGGTCCTGAATCCAGCGCACGCAGTGGTCCACCACAATGACGGCCCCATCTACGATAATCCCAAAATCTAAGGCGCCTAGGCTCATGAGGTTTCCTGAGATTCCAAGGCTCTTCATGGCTCCCAGCGTGAGCAGCAGAGTGACAGGGATGCTGAGTGAGACGATGAAAGCCGCCTTCAGATTGCCCAGTAAAACAAAGAGCACGAGGATCACCAGAGTTGCTCCCACCACCAGGTTGTGAATCACCGTGTTCAAAGTGGCATCCACGAGCTTCGAGCGATCGTATAGGGAAGTGATCCTCACGCCTTCAGGAAGCTCCTGAGAGCTGTTTAACTCTTGGATTCGCTCCCCAACTGCTTTGGCCACGGTTCGGCTATTGGCGCCTGAGAGCATCATGACCGTGCCTAAGACCGCCTCTCGGCCTTGCACCAATGCTGCGCCCACGCGCGTGGCACCCGCAAAGCGAACTTGGGCAACATCTTGAATCAAAACCGGTTTTAAATTCTGAAGGCTCTTAATCGGGAGCTGCTCAATGGCCTGAATCGATTGAAACTGCCCTGTGGCTTGAACGAGGATGCTCTTTCCGTGCTCCGAGATGTGGCTTCCTCCCGTGTTTCGATTGGCTTGGATGAGAGCCTCCTTCAGGTCGTTTAAACTCAGTCGATAGGCGGCCAGTTTCTTCAGTTGAGGTTGCACTTGCAGCTGCCTGCTGTAGCCCCCAATCGTGTTCACCTCGGCCACCCCTGGGATGCTTAAGAGCCTGGGCTTGATGATCCAGTCCTGAATTTCTCGGATCTGCATGAGCGTGTTTTCCGTGGGCTCTTGGTTTTTGATTTCAATCGTGTAGTGAAAAATCTCCCCCAGTCCCGTGGTGATGGGGCTGAGAGTGGGCGAAGTGACGCCGGGGGGGAGTTCCCTGAGGTTCTGGAGTTTCTCGCTGACCAGTTGCCGGGCGCGATACACGTCCGTTGAGTCATCAAAGAGGATGGTCACTTGGGAGAGGCCAAACTTGGTGAGCGATCGAATTTGCTCAACTCCTGGAATCCCACGTACGGCAATTTCCATGGGATAAGTGACTTTGGACTCGAGATCCTCAGGCGAGAGCCCCTGGGACGTGGCGTTGATTTGCACCTGAACCGGCGTGATGTCCGGGACCGCATCAATGGGTAGACTTAAGAAGCTGATCCCACCCCAGATACACCCTAAGCTGGTGAGAAAAAGAATCATCCACCTGCGGTGAACACTCCATTGAATGATCGTGTTTAGGCTCATAGAAAACAATCCTCAATTTGGTTCTGAAGCACTTGGATCTGACACCAGGACTCCAGGGCTTTGATCTCCAGTTCATCGTGACTTTGAACCAGCAGGAGGTTCTGCCTCATGGCCTCGAGGAATCCTAGTCCTGAGATGAGTCCTTGGGAAAAAAGTTGCCCTAAGCGCTCGATCCTCTGGGAGACGAGCGCTTGACTTTGCATCTGGGTGAGCCGTGCCACGGTTTGGGTGTAGACTTCCTTGCTGTGCTCGATTTCTCCGTGCTGTCTCCGTTTTTCCATGGCCTCCATGAGCTGCGCGCGAGCGGAAGTCCGACTGGCAAGCTCCAGGCTTCCCGCGTAGCTCTCCACCACGGGAAGAGGCATCGTGAGCACCACGCCCACTTGAAACCCCATGGCTCCCGGAAGAGTGCTGTAGCCTAAGTACGGACCCACAAGGGGGATGGGGTTTTTCTCAGCCTGTAAAACGGCAAGGGCTTGTTCTTGTTTTTCTGCATGGGCTTTGACGCGCTGAAGAGGAAGACTCTGATCCGTTTTGAGCTCAGTGGGAAGGCGGGGCCAGCGGCTGGGTGCTGGGGGGAGTGAGCCCAGGGATCCACTCCAACTTGCGTTGATCTCCATTTCAATGTGATGCACGAGGCTGTGCTGCTCGAGTTTCTCCAGTTCCAGGCGGTTCTTGTTCTCCTCTAAGGCTAACGTGAGGGACTCTCGCGTGGTCTCCTGATCGGCCGAAAGCCGCGGGCGATGCTCAAAGGTTTGAAGGAGGTTTTTTAGGGTCTTTTGAGTGTCCTCGAGCAGTTGAATTTGTTGAGTGAGTTCGCGAATCCGATGGAGGTCTAAGTAGCTTTGGGTGAGAACACTCTGGGATTCGAGGGAGGCATGAAGGGTGAGTTCTTTTTGCTCGAGCCAGGCTTTTTTCTCGCGGCTTTCACGGATGCGGCTTAGGTCGAGGGGAAATTGAAGGGAACCCTGCACTTGATGTCCGTCAGGGTTGTTGGGGATGGAGTAGAGGGTGTTTAAGTTGAAGGTCGGGTTCATCCACTGGCGGGCCTGCGCGGGTAGGGCTTGAGCTTGATGCTTTGAGGCTTGGGCTTCTAAGATGCGAGGGGAGTTCTGCTCAATGCATTTGAGCAGGGATCTAAATTCTTGAAACTCAGGACCGCAGCTCTGCTGAGCCCAAGCGCAGGGACTCAGTAACAGGATTCCTAAAAAAAAGCACACGCTCTGGGCTTGGATCTTCATGGCCCCTATTTTGGCAGCGCTCAGGCGTTTGGGGAAATACTTTTTTAGCCAAAGCGCAGGGGGCTAAAAAAAAAGCGAGTCATCAGGATGGATCCTGGGTCTAGCGCGCTTTGGAGGGGATCTCCTCCAAGTGCGTGAGGGCAGCTTGGGCCCAGAGACTCTCAAAGCGATCCTGAGGGGTTTTCTTTGTTTTTTTCCACTGAGGGTGTGAGTTCAAGGTAGGAGGTAGAGTGGAGGCGGCCTGCGGGAATGCCTCAAGTAGAGCCCTTAAGGCTCGAGCGTATCCCCAGGTTCCCGGGAGTTTCACTAGGCCCAGGCCTAAGGCTTCGATGACGGATCCCGCCCCATCAAGAGCCTGCTTGGGGTCGGCGCTTAAGCGTCCTAATGCGGCACTCAGGGTGTGTCCCCAGTCGTCAAAAAATGGGCCTAAGGGAATTAAGAAGTCCGGGTGTTCGCGCAAGATCCGGGGCTTTCTTAAGGCAAAGTGCCGGTGGTTTTCTGAGGCCATGGAGCTCCCTTCAATGGGCGCTTTATACAGTTCTCCTGCAGCCCAGAGTCTGCCTTGGTGGCGCAGTTTGCCGTGCGAGTCAAAGGGCTTGCTGGTGAGCTCCCCGTGTTCGCGGTAGAGGGGATCGTCTTGGGGGAGTTCCCACATTTGCATGACCCGGTTGAGATCTCCTAGGTTATGGGCAATCAGAGCGGAGGCTTTGAGGCAACCGATCCCATCACGAGCGCGCCAGAGGGAGCCAAAGATCTGTGCTTCGGTTTCCACTTCGCAGGAGATTGCCTGAAAAAGTTGCTCCTGCGCTGCTTCTAAGCGGCTTTTGGACTGCGTTGTGTTTTGAGCAGAGCGCCTTAAGGCGCAATAAGCTGCCGTGCTGACGGTGAACCATTCGCCCAGGTGCCCGAAGAGTCCCTGGTGCTCCCAAGGGCTCTCAGTGGCTCCAAAGAGGTGGCGACGTGAGGTTTTTGTAAAATCCCAGTGCCGACTGTCTAAGACGATCTGAGTCATCTCCAAGGCCATTTCCTCGGGGAGATTCTCGGGCCAGAGTTTGAAGCGAATCTGGCGATCCACGTCGGTGGGAACCGGGGTAGCACAGCTTAAGTAGTGAGCACTGAGGCAGAGCTCAAAGTACTCAACGTGCGTGAGGGAGCGCTCGGGGTTTTCTACTTGGCGGAGAATGACGTCCATGGGTCGGAGGCCTGGGGTGGTGCGCTCCCAGCCCAGGTGCACTCGGCGCTCATCCCATAGATAAGGCATCGTGTTTTTGACTTGGGAGACTAGAAGGTTGGGGTCAATACCGCGGGGGAAAATCAGGGTCATGGGGAAAACTACTTCTCAGGGTGAAAGGGTGGGAGGGGCGCGGAGTCAGGGCTTGGGGCTGATTTCAGTTCAACCGCTACGCCTGAGACCACGAGCCGATAGTGGGTGGCCATCGTTAAGGGAATGAGCTGGAGCTTAAAGTCTAAAATGGCGGTTGCTCCTTTGCGATGGGCTTTGTACTTGAGTTCTTTTTTTAGCGCCTCGAGCGTTTGTTGAAACAGACTCGAGCTCTCCACTTCAAGGGCTTGAGTTTTGAGCGAAGCGGAGGCGGTGAGTGTATCGAGAACTTGGAGTCGGCTCTGGGGTCCGATCCCAGGCAAGTGGTCCAAGGAGCTCAGAGGAAGGCTCTCAGCGGGGTGGGATTCATCCACTCCGAAGTGCGCTTCGTTGTGCTCCTGAGCGTAGCCTTCGCTTTCACTCTGTTGCGTGAGCTCAGTGGAAAAAATGGAATCAGAAGGGCCAACTCGAATTTCAGCTCTCACCCCGCGCAGGGCTTGAACCAAGAGCACGGCTGCGTACTCGCTGATTCGGGGGATTAAGATCTGGTGATTCTCAAGCTGAGGCTCCAAGTCCATGGGCCGGATCCCCATTTGGTGACTCTCCAGAACACTCAGAAGCTTTTCCTTCTCCCAATCGTTGAGGCGCCCGCGAATTAAAACACTAAACGGGAAGGAGGCAGGAACATGGGGCTTTCCAATGGGCAGTTGCTCGGAGAACTTTCTTAAATTCTCAACAGGCTCCCGTGGGGTGAGGGGAGGGGATGCATCAAGAGACGAGGGAGCAGGGGCCTGAGGCGAGGAATTCACAGAATTCTCAAGGGGATTGAATGACTCAAGAGCGCCTTCGTCTCGATGGGGCGTTGGCTCAAGCAGCGGAAGCGATTCAGCAGGTGGGGAGAACGCGTCTTCTCCTTCTTCCTGAGGAAGGGAGAATTCACTTTCAGAGGCTCCCTGAGCTTCGCTGATCCCGGGCCCAGCTTCAATTGCGGTCTCAGCCTCGTTCACCCAGGCGTTGGCAGGGGGGAGCTCCGATGCCTCCGAGATAGGAAAATCCTCGGCCGCGGAGGGTTGCTCCACCGGAACCTCAGGCACGGGGTGGGCCGCAGCATACGCATCCAGGCTCTCAAACTCGCTGATCTTCTCAAGCGGAGCTTCCTCCATGAGGGCGCCTTCCACGGGGGGAGGCGCAAGACCCTGCTCCTCAAGCTTCTGAGAGTACTGCATGAGCCCGGTTAAGTCCGGGGTGGCTGAGCTCGATGAGCTCACTGCGCCACCCTTTGCGTCATGACCCTGGGGTCCTTTTGGCACCTTGGGCACCTCGAGCTAAGCTCCGTGGCACTTTTTATACTTCTTGCCACTGCCACAGGGACAGAAGTCGTTTCTTCCCACGCGCTCCGCATCCGCACTCGTGCTGAGCGAGAAGGCGGGTTCAGCCGACGGGCGGTTCAGGGTAGCAGCAGCCGTGGCTCTGATTCCTGATTCAGGAGCCAGATTCTGAGAAGCGGGCTCGAGCTCTCCTGCTGCATTGATCGCATACTGCATGGCAGGGGCTTTTTGAACCCCGCCTGGGCTTGGGATCTCCAGGGGCTCGTCCAATGCTTCGGCTTGAGCTTCTAAAAAGGCTGCGTGGTCTGACGAGCTCATCTGCACGGCAAAGAGTTTTCTCACCACATCGCCTGTGATCTGATTCATCATCATTTCAAAGAATCGGAAACCCTGTTTTTTATACTCAATGAGCGGATCTTTTTGTCCATACCCCTGTAAGCCAATGCCCTCGCGTAAGTGGTCCATGGCTAGGAGGTGATCCTTCCAGAGGTGATCAATCGTGGTGAGCAGGATCATCTTCTCCACCTGATGAAGCATCTCAGTTCCCATGGACTTTTCTTTTTGCTCATAGGCGGCTTGGGCTTTTTTCAGAATCAAGGCGGTGAGTCCTGAGCCGTTGAAGGGCTCAATTTCATTTTCTTCGACCTTGCCTTCGATTTGAAGCGTCACTTCGATGGCATCGTTCAGCTCTTTTAAGTCTAAGGTGGGTTCACCTGACACTCGCTTGAGCTTCCCGTTGGGGAAGAAATCCTCGCCAATGGCTCGAGCAATCTCCTCGGTCATCGAGAAGATCATGTCTTTTAAGTCCGTTCGCGATAAAACCTCTTTGCGCCAGGCGTACACGACTTTTCTCTGCTGATTCATCACGTCGTCGTACTCAAGTAAGTGCTTTCGAATGTCGTAGTTGTGACCTTCGACCTTGCGCTGGGCGTTTTCAATGGCCTTAGTGATCCATCGGTGCTCAATCGGCATGTCTTCTTCCATGAAGCGACCAATGTTGGCCCCGCCAAAGATTCGCATGAGATCGTCATCAAAGGAGAGGAAGAAACGGCTTTCTCCTGGGGCTCCTTGTCGGCCTGCACGACCTCGGAGCTGGTTGTCGATGCGGCGGGACTCGTGGCGCTCCGTTCCTAGAATGAACAGTCCGCCGGCTTTTAAAATCTCATCGCGCTCCTGGGCACACTTTTTCTGCCACTTCTCCAGCGCCTCACTAAATTGACTCTGATACGCTGTTTTCTCCTCAGGAGTGGCCTCACTTTTTAAGGCTCCCACTTCGGCCTTAGCCAAGAACTCCGGGTTCCCACCGAGCAGAATGTCGGTTCCTCGTCCTGCCATGTTCGTCGAAATCGTCAGGGCGCCCATGCGTCCAGCCTGAGCCACGATCTCAGCTTCTCGCTCGTGCTGCTTGGCGTTTAAGACGTGGTGCTTGATGTTTTCACGCTTTAAGAAGGCCGATAGCTTCTCGGACTTCTCCACAGAGACCGTTCCCACTAAGATGGGCTGGCCTTTGGCCTGGATCTTCTTAATCTCCTCAACAATGGTTTTAAACTTTCCATTTTCGGATTTGAAGATCACATCGGCGTGATCCTGTCGGACCATGCCTCGATTGGTGGGGATCACGGTGACGTCGAGTTTATAGATCTGCTTAAACTCGGTGGCCTCCGTGTCGGCCGTACCGGTCATGCCGCTGAGCTTTTGGTACATCCGAAAATAGTTTTGAAACGTGATGGTGGCGAGCGTTTGATTCTCGTTTTCAATGTCCACCCCTTCTTTGGCCTCAATGGCTTGGTGTAAGCCATCGGACCATCTGCGCCCGGGCATCAGTCGTCCGGTGAACTCATCGACGATGAGCACTTCATTGTCCTTCACCACGTAGTCCACGTCTCGCTTAAACAGAACATGAGCTCTTAAGCCTTGATTCACATGGTGTAAAAGCTCAATGTGAGTGGGGTCATAGAGATTGCTGACGCCTAAGCGCTTTTCCATCTTGTCCACACCGGCTTCCGTTAGGGCAGCAGTCTTGGATTTCTCGTCAATTGTGTAGTCCGTCTCGGGAATCAGTCCCCCTTCGGCTCTCAATTGTCGATCAATCCTGTAGTAAAGATCGGTGGAGTCCTCAGTGGGTCCGCTGATGATCAGAGGTGTTCTGGCTTCATCAATTAAAATGGAGTCCACTTCATCGACAATACAGAAGTTCAAATCGCGCTGGACATAGTCCTCCAGGCGAAACTTCATATTATCTCTTAAGTAATCAAATCCAAACTCATTGTTGGTTCCGTAGGTGATGTCGCATCGGTAGTTGCGAGCTCGCTCGGCGTCCGATAGTCCGTGAACAATGATTCCCGTGCTGAGTCCTAAGAATCCATAAATTCGACCCATCCAGGAGGAGTCGCGCTTGGCCAAGTAATCGTTCACTGTGATGACGTGAACACCCTTGCCCGCCAGTGCGTTCAAATAGCAGGGCAGCGTGGCAACCAGGGTTTTTCCTTCCCCGGTTCTCATCTCGGCAATTCGGCCCCGATGCAGCGTGATTCCTCCAATGAGCTGGACGTCGTAGTGACGCTGTCCAATCACTCGCCAAGCGGCCTCTCGGACCACAGCGAAGGCTTCAGGAAGCAGCTGATCCAGAGTTTCCCCTTGCGCCAGGCGGGCTTTAAACTCGGGAGTTTTCGCCTGCAGCTGAGCATCGGATAAGGCTCGAACCTGGGGTTCAAGCTGGTTGATCTTCTCCACGATCGGAGCAATCGACTTCAGTTCACGATCGTTTTGGGTGCCAAATATTTTTTTTGCTAATTTTTGCAACGGCATAACTGTGGCCTGACTTTAACGAGCTCTAACAGAACTGTCAAATACGAAGCCACCAGCTGAAGTGTGAATTCTTTTGGCGCAGGTCAGTGGAGTTAGGGGGAGGAGTCCTCAAAAATATAAGACAAGGGATCCACAGGGTATCCGTGCACTCGAACTTCGTAATGAACATGAGGACCGGTGGATCGTCCGCTATTGCCTAAGAGCGCAATCTTCGTGCCGCGTTTCACCACTTCTCCTTTTTTCACAGTAAACTGACGCAGGTGTCCATACCACGTTTCAATCCCATAGCCGTGATTGAGGATCAGGGTCATGCCATAGCCCGCTTTGGAGTCCGCATAGACGACCTCACCATCCGCCGGAGCGCGAATCACCGTTCCGATTCGATTGGCAATGTCTAAGCCCTCATGCATCTTGACACGGTTTCCAAGCGGAGAGGTGCGAATGCCGAAGCCTGAGGTGAAGTAGCCTGAAGCGGGCTGGCGTGTGGGCAGCGCAGCGAGGAACGCCTTTTTGTCATAAAGCAGTTCGTACTCATCTTGGAGGATCTCCTCAGTCTCAAAGGCGTCGGAGGTGAGCTTGGAGATTTGCCCCTCCAGCTGGGAGTAGTCTTTTAAGAGTTCTTTTTTCTCAGGGTCTCGCTCTGTATCGGCCAATGAGGGGCTCTCCCCAGAAGGGTGCGGTGAGTTTTGCGCCAGGTTTAAAACCGCATTGGCGTGGGGGAGTTTTCCCTGAAGGCTTGGAGCCTGATCTTCAACGTGCATGATCACTTTCAGTCGGGTCGCAAACGACTTGACCCTATCCAGGGTGTTTTCCACGGTCGTCATTTTGTTTTGAAAGATTTGGACTTGCTGCCTGAGGCGTCGGTTTTCAAGCTTCAGTTGGCGATTCTCTCCAATCTGGCTCATGACGTACCCATAGTTAAACACCATGGCTCCTGCAGTGAGGATTAAAAACGCAAGACCCACGGAGGCTCCGTGGATGAGCCAGCTCGGAAGGACGATTTTTCGAATTTGAGCCGTCTTTTCCGGGACAACGAGAATCGTATAGAATCGATTTGACATAGGATTGCCTCAGCCTCTTTGGGTGTTCATCCTGGGGTTTTTTCGGGGCCCTTCTAACACACTTGAATGACGATTGCTGAAATGTTGTCGTCCCCGCCGTTTTGGTTGGCGGCCTCAATGAGAGCATGAACTGCCTGCTGGGGATCCGAGAGGGAGCCTAGTTTTTGATCGAGGATTTGATTGATCTGCTCGTCATCCACCAGTCCCGATAAACCATCGGAGCAGATCATCCAGCAATCACCCGGGGAGATGTTCATGTGAAATAACTCCACATTCACTTCCTGTTCATAGCCGACGGAGCGGGTGATCACGTTTTTCATCTGATCCGTTTTGAGCTGGTCTCGGGTGATGAGTCCTGCTCTCAGGCGCTCTTGCACTAATGAATGGTCTCGGGTGATTTGCCACAGTCCTGAGCCCTTTTTGTAGTAGCACCGGCTGTCCCCCACTTGTCCAATGCAGAGGGTGTTCTTCTGAAAATAAAGAGCCGTGGTCGTGGTCCCCATTCCTGTGAGCGTAGGTTCTTTCAGGGCTCTTGAGAAAATCGCCTGGCTGGCCTCCTCAATCGCCTCTTTGAGGGCATGGTGGAGATCCGATTTTCTTTTCTTCCCTTTTTTTCGAATGGACTCAGTGATCGTGTCTACTGCAATGGCACTGGCAATTTCACCGCCCTTGTGTCCGCCCATTCCATCGGCAACGATATAAAGACCGAGCTCTTGGACGACAGCCACACTGTCTTGGTTCTGAGATCGTCTGCGTCCAATGTCGGTTCCAACTCCGACTTTCAAGTCCATCGTGGTTTCCTTTGAGTTCAAAAACAGCAGTTAAACCCCTCCGACGGAAATCTCACTTAATCGGATGGTGGGTGCTCCAATTCTACCAAAAAATTTCAAATCATTGCCAAGATCCGTGATTCTTCGAAATACGTCTAAAACATTTCCGGCTACGGCAAATCCACGAACGGGAGTGGATAATTTGCCATTTTCAATGAGAATCCCAGAAGCTCCTAAAGAAAAATCACCGGTCACAGGATTGGCTGTGTGTAGGCCCATGAAGTCCGTGATGAGGATGCCCTTAGAAATGTCGGAAACAAGCGCCTCAGGAGGTTTTTTTCCTCCTTGCAAGTAGAGGTTGGAGACGCCGATGGATGGGGGGGCTTTGATCCCCCGCACAGCGCACCCGGTGGGTTGAGTGTTGTTTTTGCGGGCATAATAGCAATCGTACAAAAGTCCCGAGAGAAACCCTCCACTCACCAGGTGGGTTTTCTTCGAGGGGACTCCTTCGCCGTCAAAGGGCATGGTTCCCATCCCTCCGGCTAAAAGTCCGTCGTCGATCAGGTGAACGGACTCCGCAAAGATCGGCTGACCCAGTTTTCCTGCGAGGAGGCTTCGGCCCTTGTCAATTTGCTCGGCTGAAAAGCTCTCGGAGAGAAAATCCACGAGATCGGCCACCACTGAGTTTCGAAGCAGGGCAGGGCACTTCATGGTGGGGGCACTTTTGGCCCCGAGCAGCTCAACCGCCCAGCGAGCCGCGGATTCGCCTACGCTCTGAAGAGGAAGGCTATCTAAGTAGTTTGAAAAGGCAAACTCGCTTCCCGTTTGACTCTCCCCTTCGGACTCCGCCTTGCAAGTGACACTTGCCGTATAGCTGGTGCTCTGATGATGAATGTGCTCTCCGCTTGAGTCTAAAAGGTGAGTCTCAATGCAGGATTCACTAATGGACGCGGAGCGAACTGCTGTAATCCGAGAGTCGGCTTGACGACAGTAGGCTTCTAAGCTTTTGGCAAGCCGGATCTTCTCGCTCAAAGGGACTTGAACCCCCGTTTGATCCCAGTTGTCTACCGCTGGGTACACTGCGCTGCTCACTGAATGGAGTCCAACGAAAGGATCTTGAGGCATGTGATGTGAAATTTCAAATGCAGTTTGCACGGCTCGAGCAATGGCTTCACGCTCAAGCGAAGTCGTAAAGCTAAATCCCATTCGGCGATCTTGAATCAGTCGGATGGCAAGCCCCACGTCCTCGGATTTGGAGAGGGAGTCGATTTGTTGATCTTTTGAGTCTATTTTGGTGCGTTGGTAACGCTGAAAGTAAACTTCAAATTGATCAGGATTGAGTTGGTTTAGCAAATGAGCGGCTTGCTTTAGGCAGGGGTGCTCATGAAAAATCGAATGCATCATAAATCTCCAATTTAAAAATACGCTAACTTTACAGAGGGCTAAATGTAAAGGTAAAATAAGAATTGGGAAGTTAAATCGATTCAGGAAGGTGGAATGCGAATGGCAAATCATGAAACGACAAGCGCAAATAATGATTGGGTAAGAATGTTAGGAGACAGTGATGCCATCCGGGAGTTTCGCAACTTTCACTGGGAGGGGAGCTTTACCGATTACCTGGAGATCATCAAGAAGGACCCATCCGTTTGTCGCAACGCCTTTCAGCGCGTCTATGACATGATTCTCTCCTGGGGCACCTCCAGTTATGTTGAATATAAAAAAAATATCATTCGCTATAAATTTTTCGAAGACCCCATTGATCATGGCAAAGATGCCGTTTACGGCCTCGATGTCACTTTGATGAAGTTGGTGCACTTTTTTAAATCAGCCGCTTATGGCTATGGAACTGAAAAGCGCGTGTTGCTGCTTCACGGTCCAGGGGGCTCTGCTAAGTCCACCATTGCAAGGCTTATTAAAAAAGGTTTAGAGCGTTACTCCAAACAACACGACGGGGCCCTGTACACCTTTAAGTGGGTGGATGGAAAAGCCGGTGGGAAATCCGCAGGCTTAGAGTCGATCCTGGGGAATCAAACGGAGATGGCTTGCCCCATGCATGAGGAACCCTTGAAGCTCATTCCTGTGGAGTTGAGACCGCGGTTCCTTGAAGAGTTCAATAAGGGCAATAAGGCCGCCTATCGGGTGGCCATCACAGGAGACCTCTGCCCGGCTTGTCGTTATGTGCAGCGCGAGTTCATGCGTCGTTACCAAGGAGACCTCTCCAAAGTCCTCAATCACATTCGTGTGGAACGCCTCATTCTCTCGGAAAAGGACCGCTTAGGAATCGGAACCTTTCAGCCTAAGGATGAAAAAAACCAGGACTCCACGGAACTCACCGGGGACATTAATTACCGTAAGATTGCTGAGTATGGATCCGACTCAGATCCTCGGGCGTTTAACTTCGACGGAGAGTTTAACATCGCCAATCGTGGGGTCGTGGAGTTTATCGAGGTGCTCAAGCTCGATGTGGCCTTCCTGTATGACCTACTGGGAGCCTCTCAGGAACATAAGATTAAGCCTAAGAAATTCCCTCAGACCGATATTGATGAGGTGATCATTGGGCACACCAACGAGCCTGAATTTAAGAAGCTTCAAAACAACGAGTTCATGGAAGCCCTGCGGGATCGAACCGTGAAAATCGACGTGCCCTACATCACCAAGCTGCGTGAAGAAATTAAGATTTATGAAAAAGACTTCAACGCAGGCAAGATTAAGGGCAAGCACATTGCTCCGCACACGGTGGAAGTGGCAGCGATGTGGGCGATT
>JBMSSC010000074.1:0-13408 GCA_049424145.1 Bdellovibrionia bacterium | reverse complement strand
TCTGAGCTCAGACTTAATCCGCCAGGAGCCTTCTTTTTCTGGATCGAAAAATTCATTCAAATACTTCTCCGGCACCCCGCGTTGGAGCTCAAGCTGCGAATAAAGGCCCCCTTGCGCTTGAGTTAAGACTCGCTCAGAAAAGTCGGTCATGAGAATTTCATACCCCAGTAGCTGAGGCTGAGTTTTTTTCACTCCCTCAAGGCACATCGCAATGGAATAGGCCTCTTGTCCTGTGCTCCCTGCAGCACTCCAAATCCTCAGGTAACGAAGAGAAGGATTGTGAGTAAAAATATTTGGGATGATTGACTCAGCAAGGGCCGTAAATGCTGACTGCTCACGAAAGAAGCTCGTCTCATTATTGGTGGCTAAGTCTAAGAGGAGATCCTTGAGCTGACCTTGCACTCCTTCCAAGGCAAACTCATGCAGCTGCTTTAAGTCCGTAAAACCCAGTTGAAAGACAATCTCGTTCAGACGATGCTCCAATTGAAAATAATTGGCCTCGAGGTAGACAATCCCGATCTGTTTTTCAATATAGTGCGCAAAAAATTCTAAGATTTCACGATTCTGTTGCATCCTTAGCCTCTCACGATCATAAATTGAAAACTTGAATTGAACCTCAAAACAGAGGCATCAACATGCTTTGACGTCAGGGTAAGTGGCTCAACCTGAACTCTGCAGGAGCTCCCCCTCCTTCCGCCCATCTTTTTATCCCCTTTCAAATCCGAACCTTGCATTCTTCGATCTCTCAGATTCATAGTGCTGGACTCCCCGTCGCATCTGAGCTCAGTTCGACTTGATAGAGAAAGTCATCTAAGGCATTGATGAGGGCAGCCAGATCCACTCCTTCATTGAGAAGGTAACTGAAGATCGGTCGTCGTTTTTCCGCTAAAACACGCTCCACGGCTTGACTCAGCTCTTCTGTCCAAAAGCCCAAGGCAGCACAAGCTTGCTGAAAATCGATCTTCTGCTTTTTCTGAGTCAAAAGAACCTCTAGAACCTGTTGAGGGGTTAAAAGGTGCACACTCAACACGACCTCAGCAAGGATAGGGAGCTCTTGGACCTGCCTGAGGAGGCACTTGACTAAAACCTCCTCGGACACCACACCTTTTGAGACTAAGTAGTGACTAAAATACTTCATTTCACCCCCCCTGAGATAGGGGGTTTGATCAGCCGGTTGAGCTTGGCTGTGATCACCTCAAGACTACCCATGGAGTCGTACTCATTTGCATGATAGATCGCTCCGGGCATTCCAAACACCACACAAGACTCCTCATCTTGAATCATGACAGCGCCCCCTTTTTTTCTAATCTCAATGGATCCCGCCAATCCATCTTCACCCATTCCCGTCAGCACGAGCCCCAAACAACGATGGGAGAAGACTTGAGCCGCCGTCTCAAATAGGTAATCCACAGCAGGGCGAACGGAGTTTCTTTGAGCATCCTTCGTAACGAGAATGGCCGGGCGTGAGTCCTGAAGTCTTAGAAGCATGTGAAAATCACCCGGAGCCACGTAAATGCGATTTGGCTCAAGGAACTCCCCGGATCTTGCTTCAGCGGCAGGGATACCGGAGACCTCAGCTAGACGCTTGGCTAGACTTGCCGTAAAAACCGGGGGCATGTGCTGAGTGATCAGAATCGGCACATTCACAGGCTCTTTTAAGCCTGAGAAGATCTTGTCCAACGCCGCAGGTCCCCCTGTCGAAGAGCCAATCACTAAGACGGAGGGTTGAAACTTAGAGAGTTCTTTTTTTGGCAACGCAGAAGGTGAGCTCCGAGCGACCGATAGCGGGGAGGAAAAAGCGGGCAATGCAGGAGAACTGTTTGATTGTACCATCCGCGTGTTTGAGTTGCGCCCAAATTTGGAGACGAATTGCTGAATCTTGGGAACCAGGCTTTTTCGGATCAACTCGGCCACTTCATCAATCGACGAGAAGCTTCCGGTTGGTTTAGGCACGAAGTCATCTGCTCCCTCATTCAATGCAATCAAGGCGCTTTCGGCTCCTTGAGCACTCTGAGCGGAAAAGATAATCACCCTGGAATGAATTCCCCTGAGTTTCATTTCCTTAATCACCTCGCGCCCACTGATCTCGGGCATTTCCATGTCCAAGGTGACAACATCCACGTTCATCAAACTGAGCTTTTGTAATGCAAGCTTCCCATTTGACGCCGTACCGACGACTTCAATTCCCTCCACATCCGCTAAGGCCTTTGAAATCTGAGTTCTAAAAACCGATGAATCATCAACGATAAAGACTTTCATATTTATTTCTGTAAGACTTCAACAATTTTTTTGATATCAAGAACACTCAAGAGATTTCCTGAGGTCTTATAAACACCACTCATAAATCGACTCACCCCAGGGTCAATGGTATCTGGAGTGGGTTCAAACAAACTTCCATCTAATTCGACAACATCTCCAATCTGATCCACCAGTAGGGAAATCAGGAGCCCATCTCCCCGACAGACCACGTTCATCGGCGGCTCTGCAAAGGAGGAGTCTTTGAGTTCAAAGAGATCTTTCACGGTGATGGCCGTTGCAATTTGTCCTCGCAGATTAATGAGACCGCGGACAAATTTTGGGGCAAGAGGAACTCGAGTCACGGGTAGTGCCTTGGTCACCTCTTGAACGGAGATCACGTTGAGCCCGTATAGTCTCTTTGCGACATAAAAAGTTGAGAATTGAGTTTTACTTGTGGCCATTTTCGTCTCCTAGCTTCAGCAACGAACCTAAGGTATGCACCAATTGATCGGCTTTGATCTTCTCTAAGTACTGATCGAATCCTGATTGCATCCCCTTTTGAATATCGGACTCTCTGAATTTTGTTGTGAGCGCCACCAGGGGAATATGAGTGAATCGCGAATCGGATCGAATTTTCTTGGCAAGCTCGTAGCCGTTCATCTTGGGCATTTCAATATCCGAGAGAATGATATGATACTGGCCCTCCGGAGCAGATCTTAAACTCTCCCAAGCCTCCAGCCCGTTACTAAAGTGAGTGACCTGAAAACCATGACTCTCCAGGATTTTTTTGACTTGCTTAAAAAAGGACGGCGTATCTTCAGCAAAAAGAACATGTCCTGCAGGAGTTGGCTGCATTTGAACTGAGCGGCCTCGCTCTCCCATTCCGACCTGCGGTAGTTGCCCTAAAAGAGAATCAATGATTTCCAACACATCAACGACAGTGACGATCTCATCACCAACCAATATATTTCCTAGAACCCCAAACGTCCTTTTCATCGGCTCCTCAGGGTGTCGCTCCACCGAGAGGATATCGCGAATCTCATCAACCTCAAAGCCGTAGAGTTTTCCCTGCTTTTGGACCACCACTACTGATACTGAGTCTCGAGTCATGTGGTCTGCTTCTCCACGCGATACGGGAATGAAGTCTCGCAAAGGAAGTAGCGGCAAAAGAGAATCACGGTATTTTACGACCCGTTGAGAGGCAGTCTGCTCCACTTGCTCTTTCTTAAACTCCTCTAAGCGGTACACTAAGCACAGTGGAACGCTATAGACCTCACGACCGCCGAGCCGAAAGAACAGATAGTCTTGGGCCTCAGCATTAGGCAAGCGCTCGGCTCCCATAGGAAGATTTTCCAAATTGGGGTTCGCCTTCGATTTTTGAAGAAAATTCGCCTTTTTTGACAATCCGGTGATGTCCAGGATCAGGGAAACGGAGCCATCTCCCATGATGGTGGCTCCCGAGTAGAGATTCAATCTCTTGAGGAACTCAGGCAAAGGTTTCACAACAATATCGGCTGAGTCTTTGATCTCATCCACGAGGAGACCAAAAACCCCGTTCTCGCTATTCAGCACCACGATGTTGAGTGTGTCTGAGGTTAAGTCCACGCACTGCATCTGAATGAATTTGCAAAGCTCTAAGATTGAGAGGAGATTTCCTCTTAAACGAAAGACGGGTTTGCCTTGAAGGTACTCCAGCCTAGGACCATGCCCATCTCGAGTCACTCGAATCAGTTCAGCAAGCTTAAATTGAGGAATGGCAAATTGCTCACCGCCCACTTTCACAATTAAGGCCGGAACAATAGCCAGGGTGAGCGGAATTCGCATCCGGATGGTCATGCCTTTTAAATACTCGCTTTTAAGTTCAACTTGGCCACCGAGCTTCTCGAGATTGATCTTCACAATATCCATCCCAACGCCTCGACCCGAAATCGCACTCACCGAATCGGCTGTTGAGAAGCCTGGAGTAAAGATCAGCTGTGCCACTTCATGCTCACTCATTTTGCTGACCGCTTCAGCAGAGATGAGCTTTCGTTCAATGGCTTTCTCAGCAATCCGTTTATGGTTGAGTCCCCGTCCGTCATCGGAGAGCTCAATCACAATAAACCCACCGTCTTGAAACGCTGAAATCCGAATATGGCCCACCGGGTTTTTTCCCAAAGCAATTCGCTCTTGGGCCGTTTCAATTCCATGATCACAGGAGTTTCGGATCATGTGAGTCAGAGGGTCCTTAATGGCCTCAATAAGGGTCTTATCCAACTCCGTGTCGAGTCCCTGAACCGTCATCTCAATCTGCTTACCGAGATTTCGCGCCAAATCCCTCATCATGCGCTGATACGCCCCGAGGATTGTACCCAGAGGCTGCATTCGTGTCTTCATCACCTCCGATTGAAGCTCCGAGGTCACTAGGTCGATTCTCTGACTGAGATTAAGAAACTCAAAATCCATGTCCTTTCTTTGAGAGTATTGAAGCAGCTGATTTCTTACCAAGACCATCTCCCCCACCAAGTTCATGAGTTTATCCAGAAGAGCCACCTGGATCCTAACCGTGGAGTTCTGCTCATGAAGGGAAGGACTCAAATCCTCTTTCAATTCCGTCTTCGGGGGTTCGCTGGTGGATGGGGGTTTCACGTCCACATGAGTTCGATTCAGAGATGGCTTCACTTGAGCTGGATTCGAGATGCGAGGGCTTGCAAAACTTGTGTTTTTTTCAACTCGCAGATCCAAACCCTGTTTGATGGGCTGCTTAGAATTCCGAGCCTGAGATTGAGCCTTCTCCTTCACTCGCACAGCAGACCCGGAGCTCGCATCCGATGGGGAATGAGAAACTACGCCTGAATCTCGAATCAAAGACATCTCTGCGCCAAAGAGTTGAACCACTTGGCTCAATAGGCCAATCACATGAGATTTGGTTTCAGCAACCAATCGAGTCTCTGAGTTTTTTGGATTCATTGAGATCTCTTTTAAAATCAACTCAATCAGGTCGACGGTATTGAAAAGAGAGTCAATGAGCGCAGGAGGAATCACCATCTTCAGCCTTCGAATGGGCTCTAAGGCGGTCTCCACGGCATGACCAACCCACCCTAAGGATTCAAATCCAAAAAGCTGAGCTGAACCCTTCATGGTGTGCATGCTCCGATACATGGCATCAATCAGGACCGGATTAACAGAGGCTTCTTTCTCCAGCTGAGCAAGATTCGCTGTAAAACTCTGCAAGTTTTCCTTACATTCTGAAAAAAACTCGTCTAGGCCTGAGTCTACAGTCTGATCCGACATGGGTTTTTCCTCGAAGTCAAAAAATAGAACGATTTTTTTTATTTTATATTTGTTTATTTTTTTTTAAAACTTATTTTTAATCTATTCCAAGGCGTCAAAAAAATTTAAGATGGAGAAGGCCTGAGCACGGACCTCATCCAAGGTCGAAAAATCGATGACGGTTTGACGATGAGCAATCGGATTTCGAATGTCTTGAAGCTTAATCATTCTTTTTGCAATTGAGATCAGCTGCTCATCCTTGAGGTTTTTCATGGGAATCAACGGCTTAGAGCGATGCGGCCCCCGACAAAAAAGTAAAACCACTACTGCCCAGGCCCGAAGCCCATCGATGACCTTAAAATGATCATTGAGCACACGCCCGGACCCAATGGCCTGTGCAATCCCCAGCATCTTATGAAGGGGAAAGCTTGAGGGGTCAAAAAACTTCTCAAGATCCATCGTCTTTAGGACATACCTGGCCCCAGGATCCTCTGAATGGAGTCCATAGGCATGAATCACGTTTTGAAACTCAACCAAGGAGTGCTCCAACTTTGGAAAAAGTCGTCGCTTTCCCAACGTCTTTTCTAAAAAGAGATCCACGGCCTTACAATACTCAACCACTGAGGACCCTTTATCCACATACTGGTCAAAAATTTCACGGTGCAAGTAGGGCAACTCTGCCGACCGTAAGACGGACTTAATCGACTCATCATAGGAATCATAGTGAGTGATCTTTTTTCTGAGCTCCTGATCCAACAGAGCCACATCTGCCGTCATTTGAATGAGCCCAAAGGGCTTTCTCAGGTTCAAAACACTGGGGTCGGCAGGGTTCTCCATCAGCTTTTCTCGCATTTGAATTAACCCATCGATCAGCGGATGATCCGGATTCGCCTTAAGAACGGTGTCAAGAAGTTGTATAAAATACTCGGATCCCGATTCAGGCAAGCGGAAGCTGCGGATCACCTTCGCACAAACCTCAAGGTCCTGGATCTGATCGGCCAGGTGATCGATTAAGATCCGCTTGGCTCGAATTCCAGGCAGTGAACTGAGGGTATCTAAGGCTCGGCCCGCAAGAGATGCAGAGGGAGAGGTTAAAAACGATGCCACCGGTTCCACGGCTTGCTCTGAAGCAAAGGACTTCAGGGTGATGATTGCTGCGAGCTGAAGACGAAACCCCTGGCCTAAGCAACTGAGAACGGGCTGAAGAAGGGAGGGATGAGGAACGGACCGGATCCACTTCAAAAGACAGAGAATAAGCTCGCGATGGGTCTCTTTTTTTTCTAGCCTCGTTTTTACAAAGGGCAAAAGAGTTAAGCACTGCGTCTGACTCATCTGAGGATAGGAGCAGAGGGCTTTAAAATAGGCGATTTCCAAACCGACTTGAGTCGCCTCGTCCCACTTCTTGAAGCTCAGAAGGTCAACGCCAAAGGGGATCAGACTCTTTAAGAACCCGGGTTCTGGATTGCACTCCAAAAACTGAAGTGCACTCTTCAAGAGATTCCCTAGATTTCCCTTATCCAACGAAGCTAAAGAGTTAGCCTTCTGCACGTCCTCGAGCAGGTGACCAATAAACGAATTGATCTTCTTTGATCTTAATCCTAAAACTGCCAAAGCCCGAATCATTCGGGCTTGAAGAAGATCCGACTCCTCTTGCCCAAAGAGCTGCTCTAGAATCGGATTCATTTCTGATTGGAATTGGGAATCACTCTGAACGGAAAGACCATAGAGATAGAGGGAATGAATCAGCTTCCCTCGTTCTTCGATGGAAAGAGCACGGTACTGTCCCTGCTCCACCACTGTTTTAAAGGGGGCAATCCCAGCACTGAGGCTCAGGGTTTGACCCTGGATGGCGTCAGTCCAAAAGAGCGAGCCTAGCTCCTCCGTCTGATCGGAGGAATGATTCTCTCCCCGTTGATCTTCAGAGTCCTGGGTTTTATCCCCCTCCTTGATCGACACACCGAACTCTTCTGACCCGCTTTGAAAGGCTGGAAAATTCAGTTCTTCAAGAGTCAGCGCAACTTTCTTGCGCTGATCCGGGGATGATGACTGAGCGAGCTGTTTTAACTTCTCCCTCACTTGCAGAGCATCGAACTGATGGAGTTCATAGGCATTCACGGGATGAAAGCTCTCCGCGGTAACAATCCTTTGGATCGCTTGATCCAGGGTGAATTGCGAGCGAAGCGTAATCTGATCGTGCACGCTGCGAAAGATCTGTAGATCCAACACATCGTTTGAAAAGCGCTTGCTTAAATCCTTCAGCACGCTTGGATCCGACGCCAACTTCCCAATGGCGACTAGGGCACAAAGAGCGAGCGAAGAAATGGGTGTCGTTGCTGCTAGCTCGATCAATGGACTGAGACTCTTAAACACCCTCAGTTCACCCAAGCTAAAAACAAGATTTCTCACCAAGTCCACTTGCTGGGCTTTGATTGCTTGGGGAAGCTCAGCTAAAAACTCATCGCTCAAAGATCGATCCGGGATTTGGCCCAAAGCACCGACAATGGCGGCTCGAAGGGTTGATGGAGCATTTCGCCAATAATTTTTGAGAAACCCTGCTGCAAGACGATTCTGGGATTGACCACAGGATCGAATAGCCGCTTCAGCCATGGGCAGATCCCCAGTGTCGCGTGCAATCCGAAACAAAAACTCAAGGGTCCGCTCCGTCGGAAGTCGGCCCAAAGCCTGGATCACCTGAAATCGCGTGGTTCGCCACTCACACTCGTGGAAAATATGGATCAATTCTCGAGCCGCCTCGGGCTCTCCGAGGGTTGCTAGAAACTCAATGGCCTCCGAGCGATCAGCCTCATGGATGGAATAATAATAGTCCCGATAGGCCTCAAATGGAGACTGATCCGATTGAAGTTGCTGAGAAGGAAATACAGGCTTAGAATTTGAAACCATCAGAGAGGGCCCCTCTCCCCCTTCGAGAGATCACAA
Source organism: Bdellovibrionia bacterium (assembly GCA_049424145.1). Lineage (GTDB taxonomy): Bacteria > Bdellovibrionota > UBA1018 > UBA1018 > UBA1018 > JBMSSC01. The sequence continues at coordinate 4,981 of JBMSSC010000074.1, read as the reverse complement.
TCAAACCGGCAATAAGCTGCCTTGTGAAAAGCTTACCCTGAAACTTTAGAAATCGCTGCATCAATCTCAACTGGTGAGGCCCCCACACGGCGGCTCTTCCCAAATGGGCTGCTTGAAAGCCAGATCGGCACAACTCTTTCATAGAATCCACCAATGTGACTCATTTAACCTCTTCTTCCTCCTCTTCTGATTCTCATAATCAACCTGAGATGGATCTTATCCTTCCCATTCTCCCTCTCAAAAATACTGTAGTCTTTCCATCTCTTTTTGTCCCTCTGTCTGCAGGGCGCATAGCATCGGTTCAAGCCGTGGAAGCTGCATTACTCAATGAGAACAAAACGCTTCTCGTCATTGCTCAGCGCGACCCGAGCATTGAAAGCCCTGAATTCAATGATCTCTTTCATGTGGGGACTCAAGTGGTGATCAAAAAGGCCGCTCACACGGATGACCGGATCGACTTTTTGGTTCAAGGCTTAGAGCGAGTCTTACTCAAAAATTTTGAACAAACCGCCCCTTATCTCATCGGTCGATCGACACCCATGCCTTTTCGCTTTGAGGAAAACCAAGAGGTCGAGGCACTCAAACGCTCCATCGTGGATCTTGCAACGCAGATCTTTCAATTCAGTCCATTGAAGCTGAGCGTTAATCTTGAGCAACTCATGGAGAAAACGCCGGATGCTCTTCAACTGGCTTACATGCTCAGTTCGATTTTAAACTTAGGGATTGAGAAAGAACAGAAGATCCTTGAGGCAGACTCCACACTTCACGTCTTAAAGATGTTATATGCGGATCTACTCAATGAACTCGAGGTCCTCGAGCTTCGTGCAAAAATCACATCCCATGCACAAACTGAAATCAGCAAGCAACAAAAAGAATACCTCCTGAGGCAACAATTGCGGGCTATTCAAGAGGAGTTGGGCGAGTCAGGCACTGAGAAATCTGAAATCGAAGAGTTGAAGACTCGATTAAAAGAGGCCAATATCCCGGATCCAATCCACACTGAGATTGAAAAAGAACTCAATCGCTTTGAGCGGCTCACTCCCTCAGCCCCTGATTTTCAGATACTTCGAGCGCACCTGGAGTTCATTGCCGAGTTGCCGTGGAATCGATCAACGCAGGATCACTTGGACTTAACGCAAGCCAAAAAGGTTTTAGATGAGGATCACTTTGACTTGGATGAGGTGAAAGAACGGATCCTCGAGCATTTATCCGTCATGAAGCTCAATCCCCAGGCTCGCCCCCCCATTCTCTGTTTTGTTGGTCCCCCGGGAGTCGGAAAAACCTCACTTGGGCAATCCATTGCCCGTGCAATGGGTCGAAAATTTGAACGCATGAGTTTAGGAGGACTACATGACGAAGCAGAGCTCAGGGGCCATCGAAAAACTTATGTCGGTGCTATGCCTGGAAGGATTTTACAAGCTATCCGACGCTCACAGTCAAACAATCCGATCTTAATGCTCGATGAAATTGATAAGATTGGACGAGACTTTAGAGGAGACCCGGCCGCAGCGCTTTTGGAAATCCTCGATCCGGCTCAGAACTATGCATTCCGTGATCATTACCTGGATTTACCCTTTAACCTATCTCCCGTTTTCTTCATGACCACAGCAAATCAATTGGAAACGATTCCTCCTCCCCTACTAGATCGAATGGAGATCATTCGACTCTCAGGCTACAGTGAGGAGGAAAAGGTTGCGATTGCCCAACGGTATCTCATTCCTCTGCGGCTCAAAGAGGCAGGTCTTCAGCCCAAAGACTTTCATATTCCCCCAGAGGTGCTTTTATCGATTGTGCAGACCTACACTCGGGAGGCGGGCGTCCGTGAGTTAGAGAGGATTCTGGGGCGCTTATCCAGTAAAATTGCACGCCGATTTGCAGAGGGTCATCCGGAAGCAGTTGTCCTTACTACTCAACTTTTAGGTGATCTACTCGGGCCTGAGAAGTTCCGATTTGAAAAATTGCGTCACGCGCTTCCTGCAGGAGTGGCAACCACGCTGGCTTGGACGCCCACCGGAGGGGATATACTTTACATTGAGGCCCACCATCTGCCTCACACCAAAGAGCTCCGACTCACGGGGCAGCTGGGGGAAGTCATGAAGGAGTCCGCTCAAGCTGCCCAGACTTATATTAGCTCCCATGCCCAAAAGTGGGACATTCAACCCTTTCTGCTTCAAAAAGGAGGTCTCCACATTCACGTTCCAGCAGGAGCCACTCCAAAAGATGGCCCCTCAGCCGGGCTTGCTCTGGTGGTGGCCATGGTCTCAGCCCTCACTCAGACCCCCTGTCGAGCGGATCTAGCCATGACGGGTGAAATCACCCTGAGCGGACTCATTCTCCCCGTTGGCGGAATCAAGGAGAAAATACTCGCGGCCAAACGCATTGGGATCACCTCCGTGATCCTCCCACTGGAAAACAAAACGGATTTCAATGAACTCAGTGAATCCATTCAAATGGGGATTCAGGTCGCCTTCGTCGAGCGGATGGATGAAGCGTTACTCATTGCTCTCCCCTCGTTAACCCAAAAACCCATTCATCCAAAAGCAGCTTGAAAGGATCAGGAAAAAAAAATAAGGTCAGCTCTTTTTCAGACTTCAAAAAGGAGCCTCATGCCAAAAGCGCTTTTCATTGGATACATCTGGCCTGAACCCCAGTCATCGGCCGCTGGCCTGAGAACCTACAACTTACTGAATACCTTACGGAAAAATCCGTGGGAGATCCTCTTTACCTCGGCAGCCAAAGAAAACGATCACACGCGATCCCTGCACGAGCATGGGATTCAGACTCAGTGCATTCGAACCAATGACTCCTCCTTTGATCAGCTCCTCACGGAAGTTCAACCTGATTTTGTGTTCTTTGATCGCTTCATCTCAGAGGAACAGTTTGGATGGAGAGTTCAGGACGCTTGTCCTCATGCAGTCCGAATCATTGACACTCAAGACCTTCACTTCCTCAGAAGAATCAGGCAGCGGGAATTAAAAAAACAAGCCCCCCTCGAGCAGCTCACCCAGGCCCGATTTGAATTTCATGAGGAGAGTGTTTTTCGGGAAATCGCCTCCCTCTTCCGAAGTGATTGCTCGTTGATTATTTCAAGTTTTGAGAGGGATCTTTTGAAAAACCGCTTTCATGTCCCTGATGCACTTCTGCACTTACATCGCTTCCAGTACCCCGAGATGAAACCCACACTCCCGTTTAAGAACCGAATCCATTTCGCAATGATTGGGAACTTCAGGCATGCTCCAAATTTTGATGGAGTCTTTTGGCTCAAAAAAGAACTCTGGCCTGCCATTCGCAAAAGGCTCCCCCAGGCTCAGGTTCATCTCTATGGCGCCTATCCTCCTCAGGAAATCATGGCACTTCATGACCCAAAAACAGGCTTTCTCATTCCAGGCTTCACGCCTGATCAGCATCAAACGTTAGCGCAGTATCGAGTCAATTTGGCACCACTGCGATTTGGAGCGGGGATTAAGGGTAAAATCACCGACGGCTGGTGGTCAGGAACCCCTGTAGTCACCACCTCGCTAGGGGCCCAAGGTATGGCTGATGGGCTGCCTTGGGGTGGCGCAATCTCCGATGACCCCGAGGATTTTGCCACAAAGGCCGTTGAGCTGCACGAGAGCTTACCGGATTGGCAGAGAGCCCAACAGGCCGGCTCTGAAATCTTAAGACAACTTTACAGTGAGGAGCCCCAGGCCTCTTTTTTGATGCAGAGACTCCTGAAGATCCAAAACAACTTAAATCAACACCGCCGTGATAACTTCACCGGAGCAATGCTCACTTATCACCTGCAGCGAAGTGATAAGTACTTCTCTCGATGGATTGAGGCTAAAAATCGTCCCTCTTTGATCCCAGATTAAAGAGCTCTAATTGACAAATAAGCCTCAATCGAGGTCGAGGAGAGCGTAGGATGAGCTGGATAAATGTTCAACACAGGATTGAGGCTAATGGAGCGTGTTATATCCCAATTGAAGCCAGGCTGAATATCCATCGTCTCAGCCTCCATTCCTGTAAAAAAAGGTCTCCCACGATACCGGGTTGCCGTTAAAAGATCGACCCAGAGGGTGGCTGCAAAAGTTGGGGTGATTTGATAATTCAGATGAGGGGCCATAAAGATGCGGTAAGTCATCGCTGCATCACTGACGTCGGAGCCTGGAACATAGGCTCTCAGGAACGTAAAAGCTCCCAAAGTCAATGAAGTCTCAGGTACCGTGTAGCTTGCCATGATAGTAGGAGTCACGGCTGTTGCTAAGTGATAATGTTGCAGAGAGTCCTCCGAGCTCACGGGAAGCTCCAGGGTAAGTTTCCCATTGAGATTGAACCCTCCCTGACTCACGAGATGATTTTTTTGCACCATCAGCACTGGATCAAGAAGACTTAAATTTTGAGAGGAACTCAGTGGGTCTTGGGCAAGTGCATACTTGAAGTGTCCCGTCATTCCCAGCGCCCAGTCCTCCTCTAATTTATATCCTACGGTCAGAAAGCTATCGAGTACCTGTGGATTACTCGGATCCTCCTCCCCTGAGACCGTAGGCTGACTCGGGCTCGATAGATTTTGAAGCGAAGCACCACGATAAATTCCGAGATAATTGAGTAAAATCTTCTTTGAAAGCTTCTCAGTCATCGTTGAGTTTTGAGACACTCTCCCACTGGGTTTCTGAACCAGCGTTAAACCGTCACTGGCAATTGCAAGCGGCGCAGCAAGAAAAGAGAACAAAAAAATCCATTTATGTTGTTTCAATTGAGACACAAATTCCCCCTTTATTAGGCTTTATTGCCTATCCCCAATTGAACTCTATTAAAAAATGAAAAATTTCTCAAAAAAATTTTGATCTTATCTTCAGGTAAAAAATATTTTTTTGTAGATTTTTATTCTAAAAAAGATAAGAATTAAATAATAGAGAAAGACTTCTCAAGCGAAACCAGCGGACAAAAAAATTAGACGTGGCCTCAATTAGCATTAGCCAAATCGGCATCAACTCACTGA
>JBMSSC010000073.1:0-13585 GCA_049424145.1 Bdellovibrionia bacterium | reverse complement strand
CGATTCGGACATGAATCGCCTTCGGGGAATCTCCCGCGTTCACGCCGGAGAGGATGTCAATTGAACAATCCCTTTCCTACTCTCGATCCACACCGACCCAAGCCTTTAAGTACCTTCCCTCAGGAAACTCCGCTAAAACGGGGTGATCCAAGGCCTGGCCCCCACGTCCAATCCAGCTGACGGAGCGCTGATTTCTGAGGGCTGCTTTGGCCAGGGTTTGAGCAAACACCTCTTCTTCGAATAAAGCGGAACACGAACAACTCACGACGCCGCCCCCTTTTTTTAAGACCCGAAACACTTGCGTGGCCAGCTGCAAGTAGGCATGAGCTCCCACTGCTGTATCTTTTCTCGATTTGATAAATGCCGGGGGATCCGAGATCACCAGGTCAAAGCTTTGATCTGAAAACTGGGTTAAATCTTTTAAAACATCCCCCTGAACCCCTTGCACTTCCACTCCCTGGGCTTTCATATTCTTTTTGGCCAACTCCAACGCCGCCTTGGACGCATCGACGGCCACCACCTCCACTTGGATCCCGCGCTGAGCAAACGCTCGCCCCAGCTGGGTTCCCCACTGACCCACGTAGCAGCAGAGGTCTAAAATCTTCAGTCGAGAGCCCCCATAGCTTCGGAGCTTTTGGACAGCAAGCTCAATATTGGCCGCTTGATCCAGGAAGAATCCTGTTTTTTGACCCTCCACTAAATCCACCTCAAAAGGAACTCGAGTTTCTTCATCCCGAGTGGATCCCCCACTGGCCGTGGCAGCTAAAACCCAAATCTCAGCCTGCCTTAAGTCGACGCCATTGGCGTGCTTGAGCACTTGCGGTACGTCCACGGCAAGCCCCTCAAGCTTCCTCACGGAAACATCGTTTCGAAGCACAACGGAAGTCCTCTCCCAAGCCTGAGCCCCCCCTCCATCCCTGCTTTTCACCATCGACTCCAGGACCGCAAGCAGATGCTTCACCCAGCGATCCGCTCCGGCCGTATGCGCTTGGGCGACAAATACCTGCCCCGAAGGCATTTGATAACAATCCACCACAAGACCAGGAAGAAAATCTGACTCCCCAAAACACAGCCGATGACTGACTTTCCCTAGGCCTAATTTTTTCCTCAGTGCCCCTGCCGCCTGAAGGCGCTTCAGCAAGGACTCAGGAGCTGAGGGATCCAAGACCTCAGGATCTCGACTTAAAGCTCGGAATGAGATCAAAGAGTTTGGATTACCAAAACCTCGGGCCAAAAACCGACCTGCTGCATCTCGGAGCTCGACAAGACTTCCAGGCTCCACTCCTTTCGGAGTCCCCACCAACTCATTGGAGTAAACCCAAGGATGTCCCGCGCGAAACCGTCGATCCATCCCTTTTCGAATCTGCCAAACTGCACCTGCACTGCTTTTCATGACACGGGTTCTAACAGAAAGCGGATCAAAAAAGCAGCGTTTTTACCACCCCTCTTTCTCCCCTGACTCCCGCTTCCCTTCGGATCCCATCTAAGACGGATTCGAATTCAGATCCTCTGGTTTGACAGCACCCTCGATCGTGTCCTCATCTCCCTAAGAACCTATCCATTGAACTCGCACCTCAATGAAATCAATGGTATTTCTAAGCCTTTGTCCCAAAGGGTCTTTTTTCATTCAACTCAAGAAAGCGATTCGAAATGAATCAAATCATTCAGACTAAGACCAAGAAAACTGTGATAGGCCTGCTTGCACTCATTCACCTTCTTCTGATGGTGAGCAACCTTCCATGTGCATTTGCTGGCAAAGATTATCCCACCTCCTCAAACTCGAATGGCGACTTCCCAGGAAAATCTCACTGCCCAAGCTGTGAAAAACCCGCTCGCCCACCGGCAGTCTATGATTTAGATGATACTCACTCCTGGCGTAAAAACTACGAAATCGCCTGTGAATGGTGGAAACACAGGCAGGAGACTCACTCTGACGCCGTTGAAGAGCTCAACCTGAACGATGAGATGGCGCGATTTGGAGGAGCCTTATTTTTCTCGGAGAAAACGGCAGATCCAAATCCAACGCACCATCAGATCGCACCCGAACGTGTCCCTTTGCCGGATGTCAAAAAAGTCGCAAAACCAATTGAACAAGAATCTCAGGCGCATCAAAAGAGAACTCAAAGAGCCACTGAAGAACAGGAGAAGGAAAAAAAATCTCATGAAGTCTGCTTAAAAGATCTGGCTCAATCCTTTCAGAACCAAAAACAGTTTTTTGAAAAGACCAAAGCCATCCAGGAGACCATCCGGGAGCACCTCTCCAGCATTAACCCCAAAGAGGCCAACGCCCTCAATCGCGCCATGACGCGATGGGATTACCGCAAGGCCGGCCCTGAAATGATTGCGGCGGCCTGCACAGCAGAGAACCTTGCGCAAGCCACCGCCTACTCGGAGCAGAAAGCCTCGGAAACTCTTCTCTCCGCTCATGAAATTGCCAAAGAGGCATTAGGACTCAGTCTGCATGAGCTCACCTCCGCAGCAAAAGCGCTGACTCGTCCTTCAGATCTGGAGTCAATTGCTCACTCTCTTGAGTACGCCGACATGGCACGAGAGATCGCGTTAACCTTAGTTGACGTCGGCACCTCGGTTGCTCCAGGGGTCTCCACGGCTCGAGATGCCTACGAACTCATTACGGGAAAAAACCTAATCACTGGGAACGAGCTTTCTGATTTTGATCGAACCCTAGCAGGAGTGAATCTCGCCTCTCTGGGCGTCGGAAATTTCACTTGCGGAACTTTGAAAGTAGCTGAAAAAATCGGTCATCTCGCTGCAGGCAATCACCGAATTGGAGCTATTGAGCATGGACTTAAGCCATCCGTCCGCGCAGCCGAGCAGATCCTTGAATCATCGATCGTGCCTAGGGGAGCAAAAAATCGGGCAACTGATGAAGTCTTTTTAAAAGAGAGGAGAGACGCAATTTAACGTCCGCAGGTAGAGGACCCAAAACTGCAAAATTTCCTGAGAAATGAGTCCCTGCAACAAAACCAATTAATGAGGAGACAGTGATGAACCGGAGTCCCCGCACACCCCAGTCAGGATCGTTTGGGATACGGCTCGTGAATCATGGATTGGTTTTTTGAAACGAGGACCAAAAGGTGCTAGGGTGCACTTCATGGCTCTAGCGCCCACATTAAATTGGAAAGAACTTGCCCTCCTAGCTCACTGCCTAGAGTCCGAGCTCAAGGGCATGTTCGTGGACCGAATCCTTGTGCCTGAGCGCGCTGAGTTTCCCTCAGGCTACCTCAAAGGCGAGTGGATCCTTCGCTTGACCTGCCGTAAGGGTCCCTCTGACTTGCTGTTCAGCATTCGCCCCAGGCATCCTTATGTCACACTCCGCCCAGGAAAAGGACCAAAAGCAGCCTCACAGGCCACCTGGTCACCATTGAGCCTAAGCCTCTCTAAGGCGCTGAAAGGATCCCGGATTTTAGGGATCCAGGCCTTACATCAGGAGAGAATCCTGGTCTTTTGGTTTTCAGCCGAAGCGCAAGCGGACTCGGCCCACCGCTCATCCCAGCCTTGCCTGGGCCTTGTTCTGTTTCTGATCCCTGCGGTGCCTGAAGCCTTCCTCATTCTCTCAGAATCCCAGGGGTTTGACGACCCCGCGACCTCTCCCCCCCTGGTCGGATCTAAGGTCTTGGCTCGAAGCCGAACTGTGAAAGAGGAAAAACCGGAGAACCTGCGCTTTGAGCTTCCCCCCAGCGGCAACCGATCCTTAGCCCCGCAGAACCCTCCGGTTCGCTTTGGTCTTGACTTGGGGATCTCCCAGTTTTCACAGGAGATTGAAAGAGAATTAAAAAAAGAAGCCTTCGAACTAAGACATCAAAGCGCACTGAAGGCTTTAAACGCTCTGATCAAACAAGCTCAAGAGCGCATTGAGCAAAGTCAGACAGCAGCCCGTGAAGCTTCCCACGAGCCTGATTGGCAAAAGCGCGGGGACTTATTAAAGGCCTGTTTGCACGAGAACCCTCCTTTGATGGGTAAAACTCGTTCGGTCACCGATTATGAAACTGGACAGAGCGTATTGATTCCCTGTGATCCTAAACTCTCGCTTTCTCAACAGGTTGAAAAATTTTATCAAAACGCCAAACGAAAGCAGCGAAGAATTTCTGAGGCCAACACTCGATGCGAGCGATTCACTCAAACGCTCGAAGAACTAAAAGCCTACACACTCGCGCCGATCCAAGAGGGTAACTGGGGGGCACTTGAAAAACTCGAACGAGCGAGTCACCGAGGGACTTCCCTTCCGAGTGAGCAAGCCTCCCTGCCCACACGGGGAGCATCGGGCCGAATAAAAAAAAGCTCTCATCGGAGCTGGCTTGGAAAAACGTTTACCTCCGCCGATGGAATGGCCATCTGGGTCGGACGAGACCGTCAGGAGAACTTAGAACTAACGTTTCAATGCTCTAAGGGAAACGATGTTTGGATGCACGTTCGCGGCAAGCCCGGTGCCCACGTGCTCATCCCCATTCCCTCGGGAAAGTCCGCTCCCCTTGAAACCCTCATCGATGCGGCCCACTTAGCCATTCACTACAGTGGCGGCTCGCACTGGGGAAAAACAGAAGTGGACTATACGTTTAAAAAATACGTCAAGCGAATCAAAGACTCCACTGAGGCCAGCTACACGCATAACAAGACTCTTTTGATCACTCCAGATCAGGCGCGCATCAAACGTCTATTGGACCAAATGGGCAAATCCTAGACTTCTCCGCTCAACTCAATGCAGAACGCCTAGAGAATCCCGGGGCTCTCACTCCAGCTCCTGAATCCACAAACTTCGCTGTTTCAGCTTTTTTCTAAAAAACTGATTTCGGACTTCAATGATTTTTCGAATCCGATCCTCCGAGATGAAATGACTTCGGAGCGCCTGGAGGACTCCCTGCGTGATGACTTCGGGGGCGTATTGGGCAATCATCTGAATGGATGAGGCATGACCTGCCTCCGCAGCCACATCAGCTGGAGTTTTCCCATCGAAATTTTTTGCAAAAAGGGTCTCCGGTAGAATCTCGGCAATCCACTGGAGTCCCTCAACATTCCCCTCCAGCGCTGCCATGTGAGCGATGGTGCAGCCATCTTGAGTTTTTTGCTCAAAGACCTCGGGCACTTGCTCTGCGATCCACTGCAGGGCCTCAATCCGCCCCTCCAGCGCTGCCATGTGAGCAATACTGAGATCGCCTTGGTATTTCTGATAAAGGAGTTCAGGGGCGTTTTGTTCAATCCATTGAAAGACCTCGACATGGCCACCTAGGGCTGCCATATGGGCAATGGTTGAGGTATCGCTCACCGACTGTCTGACTGCTTCGGGAAATCGCGCGTCCATCCACTGCAGAACCTTGACTTGTCCTTTCAGTGCGGCCCAATGAGCCAATGTCTCCCCAAACTCTCCTCGTTCTTCAAGCACATCGGGGAATCGTTCTTCCATCCACTGAAGATCACTGACTCGTCCTGCTCCCGCTAAGACACGCAAGGCGAGCTGCCTTTGCCTGGAGGTCATCAGTGGAAGGCTCTCCATCGGCATATTTTGCTTCAATAGAAGTTCAAAGGCACGAGAAGTCGTATAATGCGATTCGGGTAGCTTCTGGAACAAACGCTGCGCAAGGGCCACTTGCTTTGGATCCTGGAAGTCAAAAAGGGGAAATGTTTTCAGCTTCTCCTCAGAATCGGTTAACGGCAGGGAGTAAAAAAGGGATTCAGTCCCGTGGGCAAGAGGCGTTAACAGCTCCTTGAAAGCATGAAAATGATTGCGAGTTGTAAGCCAAGTCAACCACGGGCCAACTGAAGAGGAGGAATTTCCCCGCAACTCTTGAATCAAGCGATCCACAAAAGCAATTTTCCAATCCGAGTCATCCGTGTGATTTTTTTTTTGAAATATAAAGTGCCCCTGGAGGAACTCCCAGATGAAGGGGTCTGTTTCATTCACGATGAGCTCAATGCTAAGGCCAACGTTGGGAATATCCAAGGCGCCGGAGGCTTGTGGAATACACTGCAGCTTCAGCCCCTCTCGGGAGAGAGCGCGACACAGAACGACCCACTTTTCCTTTCGAGATCGGGCTTGGCTCAGAGGGTTCTCTGGTTGATCATAGAAAACCAGGTTCTCTAAAAGCCTCATCATATTATCGATCCCTGAGTCCATCTCACACTGAGGAGTGGAGAAGGGTTTTAAGTACTTCACACCCGGCTGACTCGATGAGACCAGCTCACTCCACTCATCTCGGCTTTCTTGGCTCTTGGATAAAGCCGGTAACGGGTACTTCCGATAAAACTTCAAGAGATTCGGATGAAAGCTCAGCTCATTTTTCTTCTGCTGAGCTATGGCTGCGGGATCAAACCGTCCTGTCTCAGGGGCATAGAAAACGAGGTTCAAAAAATTTCTCAAGCTCGACTCCCCACAATCGGCGTAAGTGAGGCCTTTCAGACTGGGATGGCGAGCGGTTTCATAAGAAATCAAAGAAGGAAGCTTTCGATCCTGCATCTGATCTTCCATCAAAAAAAAGGCCATTTTTTCAGGATCAGAAAAAAGCTCTCGCGCTCGACTCGCCGAGTTCTGAGCGAGGAGGTTCCGATTCAAGTCTTGAGGCTGATAGCGGGAAGCGAGAAATTGGATCTGTCGAGCGGAGTGTGCTTGGATCACGCTTGGGTCCGATAGGATTCTGGGATTCTGTTGATGCATGCCTGAAAAAAGCTCCAAAAAATCATGCTTGCTCTGACTTTTTTTCCAAAAAAAAGCCAGCAGCGATTGCTCCAGAAAATGAGGAGGGTAAAGGCCTAAGCGCTGTTCTTCAAGAGCACCTACGAAAAGCTGAGCCAGCTGATGAAACTCTTTTTCTCGGGCCTTGGCTTCGGACCGTTTGCCTACGTGCTCAGTCTTTGAGGCTTCGAGCAAATTTCCTAACCGAGCAATTTCACAATGAAGCTCATGAATTCGCAGGGGGTCTTTGCATCCTTGCAGGCGCTTAAGAAGGGTTTTCTCAAGCCTCTGCTTTTTTAAATTCAACCCACCATAATAACGCTTGGGGTGAATGCCCTGATACAAAAGATCTTGGATGCGCTCGGTGAGTGGACGCTCCTTTAGACCCAAAGTGAGCATCCCTAAAAGCTGCCCTAGGGTCTCAGAGTTGAGCTCAGAGATCGGATCTGAGGCTACGTGATTGGCCACTAGGCTGAGTCCATCGGGCGAGGGAAAAAGACGCTGAATCCACTCACTCATCCGATCCTGAGGACAGTCTTGATTTTCAACAAATAAGCGCCTTAAACGAGAGCCTGAAACGCTCCCACATGCGGTTTCCTCTCGAGCTGCTCCATAGTTTCCAAAAAACCTACGATTTTCGAGCTCACGCGTCTGAAGAAGTCTTAGTCCATGCAGAGGGGATAGAAACTCAAAATCAGGATGAAGAAGCGAATGGACCCCTTTGAATTCGTAATGACTCACTTCAGCCAAACAACGGGGAGATGAAAGTAAAAAAATAGATAGAAAAAATAAATTACTAATATTTATTTTTTTCATTTTCATCTCATGACTGTAGCCTAGAAAATGAACTGTGATAAACCATTTTTTATAAGGATTTGCATGATCTTAATATGAAAAGAGTCTCTATTTCGCCCAGTGAGAAATGACGTAATCTAAAGCCTCTTCTTTGGTTGAAATTTTTTTCTCAAACACCAGGTCCTCCAGAACGCGAAGAATTTCTGAGAACTCGGGTCCGGGTTGAAAACCCAACTGAAGTAAATCATGGCCATCAATCAGCTTAGGACTCTGAAGATGAGGGGTTTGCCGAAACGCCTCAAATCGGCTGAAAGCAAACTCATAGAAGGCTAGGTTTCCGTCTGTAGCCACAGCATCGGCTTTATAAAGAGCTAGAAGCTCTTCAAAATAAGGGCGTCTAATGAAGCGCTGCAGTGTGGATTCTCGCATCTGAAAAACTTCTTTAAACTGAGTTAGCTCTTCGACTAGGTCGGAAATCAGTTCAGAATCAGCGCGAGACATTCTTAAGCGCTCGGTGATTTTTCGGATCAGCTTCACACTCTCCTGCTCGTGGCCGTTAAAGTTTTTCCCATGCGTTAAACGAAGGGCCTCAGGCTTTCCGACATCATGGAGGATTGCAGCCCAGGCCAGCGCTTGAGACCGCTCAGGCGTTTGCTCAGCCAGAACTCGCAGCATACGCAACTCATGATCCCAAAGAGTCTCATGTCGATGGGAGGATGGGATCTGAGGAACCCCACGCAAGGCTTCTAACTCGGGCAAAAGCAACCCTAATAACCCAAACTCAGAGAGCATCTCTAAGGCAACCCCGGGATTAGGCCCTCTCCACATCAGGGTGAGCTCGTCTCGGATGCGCTCGGCGCTCACCTTCGTGATGAGCTTTGCTCGCAAACGAATGGCCTCAGCAGTTTTTGCCTCAATCTGAAAACCCAATCGCGTTTTAAAGCGAACGGCTCTGAGCAACCTTAAGGCGTCCTCCTTCAATCGCTCTGAGGGGCTTCCAATGGCTCGAATTTTTTTATTCTTCAGATCCTCGACCCCGGAGGTGAAATCAAGAATTCGAGACGTCTTGGGGTCAAAAAAAAGCGCATTAATGGTGAAGTCTCGACGAAGTGCGTCCTGAGCAGGGCCTGAGAAAACCACACCCTTGGGTCTTCGAAAATCTTGATAATCGAGGTCCTGCCTAAACGTTGCGATCTCCAAAAGGGGCGGATAGGTTCCTGTGGGGACCTTGATCACGCCAAAGGCTTTTCCCACTTCAATGGCATTGGGAAATAGCTGACAAAGCTCATTGGGATGAGCACTGGTGGCAATGTCATGATCCTTCACTTCATGCCCTAAGAGAAAGTCCCGAACACTGCCCCCAACTAAATACGCAAGATGTCCTGCGTTACTCAGACGGTAGAGTGCATCTTTTACATAGGAGGGAAGCGGAAACGGGCGCTCAATCCGTATCCACTTCGAGGGACTGTCCGTTGTACTCGTATCGACTTTTGATGAAGGTGTCGGAATCAAAGCGGTTGGGAGCGTGCGTTCCTTCGGCTTCTTTTTCACGTGCTGTACTCCTTTGACTTTTTAAATGACCCGCATCCCCGGGAGGAGCGCGGCGAGTCAAAGGGGCTTTCTCCCCCCCGATCACTGGCTCCGATTTTTTTTCTCCCACCGCGTCATCGGCAAAGGCCACCGGCAAAGTGAGGACTAAGCTCATGATTCCTACAACTCGATGAATGTTGGTTTGCATAGGGCCTACCTAATGAAAATTTCTCTGGGCCGCGCGCCATCTTGGGGTCCCACAATTCCACGCGACTCCATGGTTTCTATCATTCTTGCGGCTCGATTGTAACCGATCTTAAAATGCCGCTGCAGAAAACTAGCCGAGGCATGACCTGAGGTTTTAACCACCTCAATGGCATCTCGAAACAATTCATCCTCCGCCTCAGCGTCTTGAGCATCCTGCCCCTCTTCCTCATCATCGGACAAAAGAATCTCATCCCGATAGACAGGCTTACCTTGAGACTTAAGAAAGGAGGTAATCTTATTAATCTCCTCATCCTCTAAGAAGGCCCCATGAAGCCTGAGCGTCTGAGAGACTCCGGGAGGAACAAAGAGCATATCGCCTTGCCCCAAAAGTCGCTCCGCACCGGCTCGATCCAAGATGGTTTTGGAATCAACGAAACTGGCCAACTGAAACGAAACGCGAGATGGCAACTTCGCTATAATCAGCCCGGTGACCACATCGGTGGAAGGCCTTTGCGTTGCGATGATGAGGTGAATTCCGGCTGCTCTTGCTTTTTGAGCAATCCGAGCAATGGAAATTTCCACCTCTTTTTTAGCCAGCATCATTAAATCAGCCAACTCGTCAATGATAATGACAATGTAGGGGAGTTTTCCAACCTTAGGAGCTCCTTGATCGTCGGGCTCAAAGGCTTCGATCCAATCCCGACCGGATACAGAGGCCAGGGAACTCTCGTTTTCAGACTCCTGAGCGTTGAGCAAATCAGCCACGACGGAGGCGCCCATTTCTTCGATTTTTTGATTAAACGCGGCCAGGTTTCGAGCACCCACCTTAGCCAAGATGCGATACCTTCGGTCCATTTCACGCACGGCCCACTTTAGGGCTGTGTTGGCTTGCTTTGGGTCATCGACCACGGGCAACAGCAGGTGAGGCATGTCCTGATAAGCCCGAAACTCAATGAATTTGGGATCCACTAAAATCATTCGCAGCTCATCGGGCGTAAAGCGATAAAACAACGAGCAGATCAAGCCATTCATAAACACTGATTTTCCTGATCCGGTTTGACCGGCGCACAGGAGATGGGGCATGCGGGCCAAATCAGAAAGGTAGGTTTGACCACCAATATCTTTCCCCATGACCACGGGAATGGAGTGCTTGGGTCCGTAAAAATCGGGGTGCTGCAAAAATTCCCGGAGGTAGACGGTTTCTCTCACGTCGCTTGGGATCTCAATACCCACCACCGATTTTCCAGGCAAAGGAGCCAAGATGCGCACGCTTTGAGCAGATAACGCCATGGAGAGGTCATCGGCTAATGCGGCAATGCGGGAGACCTTCACCCCAGGGCCAGGCTTAAACTCATAGAGCGTGATCACGGGACCCGGTCTCACGGCTGTGACTTCCCCATCAATCCCGAAGTCAGCAAACTTTTGCTTTAAGATCTGAGAGTTGGAAATGAGTCGGGCTCGGTCGACCGAAGACTCCACATGAGGAGGTTTTTTTAAAAACTCCACCGTGGGGAGCTTCCATTGCCCCGTCTTAGGCCGAAAGATCGGCTTGGAAGCTCTCTGAGTGGGCGATGCACTGGAGTGAAGCTCTTTAGAGCGAGGAAGGATCTGAATCCCCGTTCCGCCAGTGACCTCTTGCTCTTTGAGGCTTAGAGCCGAAGTGATCTGAGTTGGAGCCTGAGCAGAGCCCAAAACCTCAGGGGAGGCCGAGGAAAACAAATCGCCTCCTTCGATCCCCTCCGGTTTTTTTAACGCCGCATCACTTCCCAAGGAGTCCTCAAGGAATCCCCCCACTTGCGGTGGCAGAGGACCATTTGATTTCCTCCACAAAGAGGACTGAAATAGATCGAAAAAAGAACGCCTAAAAAACTGGTTTACCGATTGAGTGACGCTTTGAACTCGAGTTTTCACTCCGTCAACGATCGGGGTCACCAGTTTTAGTCCCAGACTCATCAGCGCTCTCCCCATCGCTCGGCCTGCGTGGAGGAGCAAATTCATGACCCAAGAAATCACTCGGGCTCCCAGATCCGAAATCTGAATCGAAGTGGAAAGAGACACGGCCAAAAGAAAAATCAAAAGCGCCACCAGGGAGGCTCCCACGGAGTTCAATTGACTGCTTAAGCTGTGACTGATCCAATCCCCAAGTTTTCCCCCGGTACTGAGCTGTGCCCCCCCAAACAACCAATGACTCCATTGAAGCGAGAGGAAAACCGTTAGGGAGACCACTGCACTACTCAGACCTCCTAGGGTGAGCAGAAGCTCCGTGGGTTTCTGCTTTCGATGAATTGCAGCAGAACTCAAAAACAGGGCCATGGGAATCAAAAAGGCCCCCATCCCGAGCACACTGAAAATCCCCCGCGCTAGGCTCGCTCCGATCCTGCCGCAAGCGTTCTTAGCCAACCCTGCGGTTTTAATCCAAAACCCTGGGTCACTCTCGTGAAAGCTCACGAGCGAGAAAAACACAAATACCCCCAGAGCAAAAATAAGAATACTTCCTATTTCCACACCAATATTTTTTCGATTTCCCATGTCTCTATGCTACATCCTTAGGCATGACTCAGAAAGTCCTCTCTTATGATCTTGGCGGAACGAAACTGGCCGTGGGTATCGTCAACCGGCGCGGAGAAGTCTTAGAGTCCATCCAAGTTCCTGTTCTCATGGAACAAGGCAAACAAGCCGTGATTCAACAATTGACTCACTGGGGCAAAGAGCTCATCAAAAAGCACCCCACGGTCCAAAGGGCGGGGATCGCTTCGGCTGGGCCCCTGGATCCGGTCAAAGGGCTTCTCTTAGACCCCACGAACTTTGCAGGCCCCCAGGGCACCTGGGGCAAAGTGCCCCTGACTCAGATCTTGAGCAAGCAGTTAAAGATTCCAGTTTTTTTAGAAAACGACGCTGCGGCCGCCATTTTAGCCGAGCATTGGGTGGGCTCAGCTCGCAATCATCAGGATGCCATGATTTTGACGCTGGGCACGGGATTGGGAACGGGCATCCTCTGCAATGGTGAACTGGCTCGTGCGGGCAAACACCGCCACACGGAAGCAGGTCATATCATCCTTCACTTTCAGGATCTCTCAGCACCCTGTGGTTGTGGAAACCTGGGATGTGCCGAAGCCTACCTCTCGGGCAGAAACTTTGGCCGACGCGCTCAGCAGCGCTTGGGACGATCCGACCTCACTGCCAAGGACATCGTGGATTTAGCCAAGCGCCACGACCCAAGAGCGCTGGCTGCTTTTGAGGAGTACTCCGAAGTCCTGGCTGTCGCCCTCTACAGTTACACTAAGATCTATTGCCCTGAAATTTTTATCTTTGCCGGCAGCTTTGCTCAGGCAGCCCCTTTATTTCTCCCGCACGCAAAGGCCCACTTAAAGCGCCTCATGGAGCGAGAGCTGAAGACTAATCCGATGCCAAAACTCGTTGTTTCCAAGTTAAAAAACCACTCAGGCCTCATTGGAGGAGCCTATGTGGCCTTTCACCGCTCTGAAGAGGGTGTGAAAAAAGCGCGTCAGGGCACCGCCAAAAAAAAGAACCAAAAATGAGAGCCATGATTTATTTCCATGCAACCCCTGATATTCCGGGGACCAGAAGTCGAGCCCCATGATGACCCGTTACACCCAGCTCAAAGAACTCTTAGAGCGTGAGAAGTTTCCTCTTTCATTTCCATTTAAAGTGATCGGAAAAAACTCCCCTACCTTCGTCAACGGGATCCAGCAATTCACCCAGGATCACCCTGAGTTTATTTTGAAGTCAAAAGCGGAAAGTGCTCACCAAAAGCACGTCTCCTTCACGCTTGAGCTTCAAGCCCAGTCTGCAGATCCCATTATTGATGCCTACGAGCAGCTCTCGAAGATCCCTGGCGCCTTGATGGTGCTTTAAGCAGCTCCCCCAAACGACGAAATCAAATGAGGAGGGCATGAGTCGGTTTGCTCAGATCCGTCTCAATAAAACGGCAGGTTCACGCCAACGGCAATGAGGTTATGAGAGAGTTCGGCTCGAATATTAAGTGGCCCTGACATTTTCCAAAAGGCCCCAACCCCAAATCGAGGGGTGACCGAAGATAAGATCCCCTGAGTGACACCACCCAGACCGCCTAATGCGTAGAGGGTCCAGTTTTTATCCTTTTCAAAGTCCCAACGCAGGTGAAGACTGTAGATCCAAGCAGCCCCCCCGAGACCTCCTAAAACCGGTCCCACTTGGGCTTCAACCGAAGCTGAATTAGTAATCTCCGAAATGAACCCTTGAGGAAGAATCTTCTTACTCACCGTTCCTAAAACGGCCAGTCCCGTCGTGGAGTTGACCATCCCTAGGCCCGCTAACCCGCCCACACTTAAGACGCTCTCCTCGGGACTCCCCTTCCAGTCGTCTGCC
>JBMSSC010000072.1:0-13711 GCA_049424145.1 Bdellovibrionia bacterium | reverse complement strand
CTTTTTAGGAGCAGCCTTTTTAGGAGCAGCTTTTTTAGGAGCAGCTTTTTTAGGAGCAGCTTTTTTTGCTGCGGGTTTTTTCTTCATTGCTTTTTTTGCTGGTTTTTTTGCCATTTTTTTTCTCCAATTTCTTTTAGAAAATTCTTAGTAACAAAAATAGCGCCACACCCGTTCGCTTTGCAACTCTTAAATACGAAAAGTTACTCGAATTCACTCAAAACAAAGCCGGAGTTCAGTTTAGTCACCCAGAAGAGAGTCCCAAGTGAGGCTTAGGTGGCGCGATTTTAGTGGGCGATGAACGGAAGAACTTGGTCTGTGAACAGTTGGTCTCCGATGAATCCGGGCTTAGAGTTCATGGGGCTTTCGCCCGCATTGTTGCTTTGGGTAATGCCCAAGGATTTAAAGGAGACAAATTTGACGCTGTATCCAGTTCTCCCTTGCGCGGCTAGCATGGGATTGGCAGGGGCGCTCCAGGAGGATCGCAACGATTCTGGGCTGCGGAGAAAAAAGTTAGGAACACCTTGGGACGGTGGCGAATACTTTGAGTTCGGGCTAAAAATCGCAAAGGGATTGGCCAGGCGAATCACTCGAAGGCCTTCTCCGTCTTCGCCTTTCCCGTTTTGTAGGAGCCCAACGTAAGTTTTAAGCCCTTTTTTGAGGGTTTCAGAAAGGGCTTGCATGCCTCCGTTGGCGTTCATGTTTGCGTTCTGACTATTAAAGGGGTCGTTGGATGAGGTTTTCTGAGGTGGAGACAGGAGGGCTTGATCAATTGCTAGCGAGATTTCTTGCTCAACCTCTGAGGTGCTTTGGGCTCCTCCGCTGCTTAAAGGAGCCCAGATGGGAGCAAATTCTCCATCTGAGAAATTTCTAACATATGAGTCTCCAGGCCAATCATGAATGATGTTGTAGCGGTTGGCTTCCCAGGGGTTGGGCAGCATCGCGCTGAGGTAGGCTTTTCCAAGATCAATGGTTCCAGGCATTCCAGAAATGGAGGCTAAGGATCGAATGACCTCAGCATTAAACCACCCATTGGTAGTGCCTGGTTTTCCTGAATCGCTTTCCTGGACTGCGAGTCCAGGTACATTGCCTCGCCCCTCGACTGTGAATCCCACTTCCTGTTCTGTGGGTCCAATGCGGCTTCCAAAAGGCTGAGCAGCCGAGTAGGCTTGCAAGTCAATCGGGCCAAAGGGAGAGAATAAAATCTTGGCCTGAGCTTTGAGTCGTACGGCATAGTAGGTGAGGAATTTAGGGTCTTTGTAAAATCCTAAGGTGAGCTCCGAGGGAAAAGGAATCGTAAACTGAGTGGCATCGCAGGCTTGGGTAGCGGTATTGATGACAAAGTCCATTGCGTACGTGTTAAATTTGGTTTTTATTTCCTTCAGAGCTAATACCGTAGTGGGGATGATTTCATCTAAAACAATTTGGTCCTGGGGAAACGTGTAGTTTCCTAGCGTGTAATACGCACTGTTCATGGCGGAGATGGAGCGTTCATAGGCCAGGGGATCCGCCGATTGGGCCAGTGTGGAGTTCATTTTACTGAAGGTCAGGCCGGTTTGAGGTGGAGCATTGACGTATTTTTCCAGTGTTTTCACACGCATTTTGAGAAGGATTTCTTTGGGCACAATTCCCAGGCCCGTGGCTTGAAGTCTAACCAGGTTCAAGGCTGCCGCCTGAGCTCCGTTGAGACTCGAGGCTGAGGTGCCTAGGAGAGAAATGGATTGTAGCGCTGGATCTGTATTGAACATCCAGTAGCTGTTGAGGATCAGGTTGGTCATTCCAATGATCGCGCAGTTGCCTTGACGCATTTTTTCGATGTTCTCTAAGGTTCCCCTTAAAATCTCTGAAATCGCATCCATGACGTTTCGTGGGGGAAGTTGAATGGCTGGCAGCGTGTCGACTCGGCACTGATTGGAGTCAAAGAAAATGCAGGTGGTGGGAAATTGCAAGTCCACTGTCCCACTGGAATTAGGCTGAATCGTAAACGTGGGTGAGTTGCTCCCGGAATTCAGGGGAAACGAGTCGTAACTGTAGTTTCCGAGTACGTAAAGCCGAAAGAGAAACTTTTTCCACTGTCGACGCATTTCATAGTTCAGATAAGAAATCTGATCGAGTTGTCTGGCCTGAACCGAGGCACCTGAGTAGGCCGCTAAGTCTGCTGCATTTTGAAGGTTGATTTTCGCATTCACCAGCATCCCTGTATTGATGACGAAGGCAAAAAAAAGAATGAACGTGCTTAACATGATGCTGATCATGAAGCTGATCTGACCGCGCTGGGTGAGTTTCATCTCATTGATTTTCTCAGACCCAAGCGGGAAAGTCCAATTGAGTGGTGAGGGGGTGTGGGGGTTAATGTTGATTTTTTTGGTTCACTGACGGGAGGTTCTTTTCTTGAGTCAGAAAGTCTAATTCTTGTTTGAAACGAAGGAGTCTCGGGTTTTCAGGAAAGCGCTGGAGGGCGACTTTTTGTAAAAAATCTTGGGCGAGGGGAATCTGACCGGCTTGAAACAGAGTGAGAGCAAAGCCCAAGTGCGCTAATGAATCTGCGGGATTTTCCATGGCTTTTTCAAACGCTTCTAGGGCCTGTTTCCATTTTTTTTGTCTCAATTCAGTGGCTGCAAGATTTCTCCAAGCCGTTGACCAGTTGTCCGAGCGGGGGATGCTCAGTTCGATCGTTTTAAGGAAATGGTCTCGCGCCTGGTCAATTTGCCCGATTTGAAGTAGTTCGAGCCCCAGATTGTTTTGGATATAAAAGGTGTTCGGAATGATTTGGACGTCGTGCGAGTAAAGAGTGAGGGGAGAGCTCCAGTTCAGGCTTCGTACCCAGGAACGAGCCGAGAGGGCAAGCAGGAGGCCTAGGCTTAAAAAAAATTTTTGGGATCGAATCCTCGTAGGAAGAAGGTCGAGTGCCCCAGGCAATGACTGAGGTGAGGGTTCTGCTGTGCCAGTGGGTTGGAGAAGTCCTTGGCTGAGAAGTCCTAGGAAGCCAATCATGGGAAAGGTAAACCATCGATCGGAAACGGTCCCATCTAAGGGGATCAGTTGGGCGTGTAGGCCCATTCCAAAGACCACCCAAAGCAGAAAAAAGAGGTTGAGCCTTGAATGGATCCAGGTGGATGATTTGGAGGGAGGCTTAGGTTTGAGCCAAAGTTTCCACAAAACGAAGCATCCGCCCGTGAAACAAATCCAAGGAAGTCCCCACTGCTCCCAGTTTGCGGTGGTCACTCCCCAATCCTGAGTGAGGGTGAGGTCTTTTGGAAAGAAGAAAAGGAAAAAGTAGTGCGAGAGGATCTGAGGCAAGCAGAGGAGTCGTTCAAAAAAAGAGGCCCTCATCATTTGCGTCTGGTGGTTCTCAAAAAAACCTAAGTGCGCCACTCCCCATCTGAGACTGAGGTAAGCGCAGAGGACAGATCCAAAAAGGACCCAAAACGGCCGCTGCTCCCTCCAGGGTCTCATGAGTTGGCTCTTCCTCTCCTGAGGGGGAGCTGAGATTGTAGACGTCTTGAGCGGGTTTCCTTCAGGAGAAAAGGGGAAGTCCCAAGAGGGTGGATCTAGGATGCCCCAAACTAAGGCCATCCAGCAGTAGAGCGCTCCTGTTTCTTTGGAAAGAAGCGAGAGGAGTAAAAGAACAAAGGCAAACAGCCCCTCTTTCAAATGCAAGCGGTTTGACCGACCAATCTGCAGCAAAGCCAGGAGTCCAAAAAAGGTAAATAGACCATCTTGAAGATTAGCAATCATTAAGACGACTTCTGAGTTCATGGGATGCACGAGAAAGACGAGTCCTGTGAGTAAACTGATCAAGGGGTGCTTGAGGAGTTTACTAAAGAGCAGAAAAACGAGCCAGCCATTGAGGGTATGGATCACGAGTTGAAACAGATGGAATCCAAAGGCATTTTCTGGCGAAAGGTGCCAAATCAGATTGTAAATCAAGATCATCACAGGCTTGTAATAAACTCCGGCCGGTTGACCCTCATAAAAGAGGCTGGAGTGAGAGAAAATCTCAGGAATTCGATCGAAAGAATGCACGAGCGGATGATCTAAAATCTGGTGCTGATCGTCTAAAATGAAGCCAAAAGTGAGGGAGTGCCCGTAAATCAGAGCTCCCCAGATGGCAAAGAGCAGGAAGATCCAAGCGGGTTGGTTTTGAAGAGCCTTCTTAAACGGTTTAGATCTCATCTTTCTATTATTTATTAGGAATAGAATTTATTAAAGATGGAGTTTGAGCGCCTCCGGGGAAGAGCCCATTCTCATGACGGATGCCTTGCCTCAAAGAAAATGTGATTACCTGATTTTTTTACTTCGATCTTCGGTGGCACTCAAACTGCACTGCTCAGAGGGGTCCGCAGGATGCGGCTCATACTACTCCTCTCTCTCAGAGCCCTCCGGCTAGTTCCGGAGGGCTTTTTTTAATTTGATAAAGCCCTGCCAAATCACTATAAATGGCAATCTATCTATGGCGATTTTTAAAGAACTTCCTGTTTTGGATTCAAATTCCGATTTGAGTTCCGAGTCTGCTCGGAGTACTCAGGGCTTGGCACGGCCCCTTTTGCCCTCAAAAGCAGCTCAAATTCCTGCCTCTCGAAAACCAGAGTGGTTGAGGATTCGGCCTCCTGCAGGAGAGGCTTATCTTCAAATCAAAGGCATGCTGCGTGAGAGAAAACTTCACACCGTATGCGAAGAGGCTCATTGCCCAAACGTGGCTGAGTGCTGGGCTACAGGCACTGCAACGTTCATGTTAGGGGGGGACACCTGTACGCGAGCGTGCCGATTTTGTGCCATTAAAACGAGTCGTAGACCGCCTCCTTTGGATCCCCAGGAGCCATTTCATATTGCCCAAAGTATTGCAGCCCTAGGATTGCATTATGTGGTTCTCACCTCCGTCGATCGTGATGATCTGGAGGATCAAGGGGCAGGGCATTTTGCTGCAACGATTGCTGAAATCAAACGATTAGATCCGAAGATCATTGTGGAGGCCTTAGTGCCTGACTTTCAAGGCGACCCCTCCTGTGTGGAGCAGATTGTTCGCTCGGGCTTAGATGTGTATGCGCATAACATTGAGACGGTCAAACGCCTGCAGTATCGAGTGCGGGATCCCCGAGCGTCTTATCTCCAGTCCCTGCAAACGTTAAAAGACGCAAAAACTCAGGCCGCATCCCTCGGCCAAGAGGTGTTTACAAAAAGCTCCATCATGCTGGGCTTAGGAGAGACCCACGACGAGTTAGAAGAGGCGTTTGAGGATTTAAGGGCGTTCGGTGTCGATGTGCTCACGTTGGGTCAGTATTTGCGGCCCTCGATGACACACCTTCCAGTCGAACGCTACCTTGAGCCCCAGGAGTTTGAAGCCCTCGCTGATCGAGCCAGGACTTACGGGTTTCTCTATGTGGCTGCAGGTCCCATGGTGCGATCCAGTTATCGGGCAGGAGAGTTTTTTATTCAAGGAATCATTGAAAAACGAAGACTTACAGAACAACAAAGACTGAGAAACGGAGAAGAAAAAAATGCAATTTAAGCTTCCAGAATTAGGCGAAGGTGTTCATGAAGGCGAGTTAGTGAAGTGGCGTGTGAAGGTCGGAGACCAAGTCAAGTACGATCAACCGCTCTGTGAAATTATGACTGACAAAGCAACGGTGGAGATCCCCTCTGCGTTTCAGGGGAAAGTCGGTGAGCTCCACGTTCAAGAGGGCAAAACCGTCCATGTGGGCCAATTGATGCTCAGCTTTGAAGGTCAAGGCTCGGCCAATGCAGCTGCGCCTGAGAAGGCTTCGACCCCTGCTGCGGGAGCAACCCGTTCTGCTGTGTGCGCAACGCAGGAGAAAGTCGCACCCTCACCTTCTCCTGCCTCGGTTTCAGTTGAGGCACCTTCCTCGCCCGCTTCGCGCGTCTTGGCCGCCCCCTCGACTCGTCGTGTCGCTCGGGAGATGGGAATTGATCTTTCGCAAGTGCAAGGCTCAGGGCCTCATGGTCGCGTGATGAGAGAGGATTTAACTCAGTCCGGGTCTTTGCCGTCCTCAGGGCTCTTGCTAGGCAGTGCGGGCATTCAGGCAGGAATGCGGATGGGTTCAGTCTTAGGCTCAGAGGAGCGCGTAGCTTTCCGCGGGCTTCGTAAGAAGATTTCGGAGAAAATGAGACTCTCCAAAGACCATGCGGCGCACTTCACCTACGTCGAGGAGGCCGATGCAACTCAGTTGGTGCAACTGAGGAATCAGGCTAAGGAAATGGCGTCTCGACAGGGTGTGAAGCTCACTTACTTGCCCTTTGTGATGAAGGCCATGGTCGCAGCCTTAAGGCAGTATCCGATCCTCAACTCCTCTTTGGATGAGCAAAAAGGCGAGTTGGTTTACAAGCACTACTACAACATTGGGCTCTCCGTTCAAACGGAGGATGGGCTGACAGCTCCTGTGGTCAAAGACGTGGCCAATAAATCAGTCCTCGAGATTGCCAAAGAGATCCAAATTTTGGTGGAAAAGGCTCGCTCCAAGCGCTTGAGTTTAGAAGACCTCCAAGGAGGAACGATCACGTTAACCAACGCAGGGTCCATTGGCGGGCTTTTTGCGACTCCCGTGATTAACTACCCTGAGGTGGCCATCTTGGGACTCAATAAGATTTTCCGCAAGCCTGTGGTGAAGACGATTTCCGGTCAGGAGCAGATTGTCATTCGCGACTGGACCTATTTTTCCATCTCCTTGGATCATCGGGTTGTTGATGGAGCCATTGGAGCCGAGTTCATGAAGGCTTTCATTCAAATGATTGAAAACCCAAGTCTTTTGCTTTTGGAGAGTTTTTAAGAGGTTCAACCGGTAGTCCACCCAGTTCTTCGGTGCTTTGCCCAAGAACTGGGTTTTTCAGTACGGAGTTGTCAACATGATCAAAGAAACAGAAGTTGTCGTTTTAGGGGCCGGTCCTGCAGGCTATGTGTGTGCCATCCGATTGGCCCAGTTGGGAAAGAAAGTCACCGTTGTGGATCGAGCCGAGGTGGGCGGTGTGTGCTTAAACCGAGGCTGTATTCCGTCCAAGGCGCTCATTTACGCAGGTAGCGTTTATGAAAAGATCCAGCACTCCTCTCACATGGGAATTCAAGTGGAGAAGGCAACGGTTCATTTGCCCACCTTAATGAAGTGGAAGGACTCCGTGGTTCAGAAGCTCACAGGAGGGGTTGCAGGCTTACTGAAGGCCAATGGCTGTCAAGTGATCTCGGGGGACGCTCAATTTGTGGGGCCGCATGAACTTAAAATTCAGGCCGCCGATGGCTCGGTTTCTCAGTTGAAGTTTCAAAAGTGTGTGATTGCTACGGGCTCTCGCCCCATGAATT
Source organism: Bdellovibrionia bacterium (assembly GCA_049424145.1). GTDB lineage: Bacteria > Bdellovibrionota > UBA1018 > UBA1018 > UBA1018 > JBMSSC01. The sequence continues at coordinate 6,405 of JBMSSC010000072.1, read as the reverse complement.
TACCTGGGTTTGAAGTCGATCAAAAGCAGATCCTCGATAGCACGGGTGCTCTGAGCTTGAATCGGATTCCTCAATCTTTAATTTGCATTGGGGGAGGTTACATTGGTCTTGAGTTAGGGAGTTTCTACGCCAAAATGGGATCCCAGGTCACGGTCGTTGAAGCCTCGCCTCAGCTCTTAAGTGGAGTGGATCCGGATTTAACCAAGGTGGTTTCTAAGAAGCTGGAAAAAAACGGTGTGACCCTCCTGACTCAGACTCAAGTCAAAAGCTGCACCAAGCAGGCTCAATCCGTTGAGGTGACGGTTCAAACCAACACCGGGCAGCAAAAGCTTCAGGCTGAGGCCGTACTGGTGACCATTGGTCGAGTTCCCAATTCTCAAGGCCTAGGGCTTGAAAAGGCAGGAGTGAAAGTCGACGCCAAGGGCTTTATTCCCGTAGATGCTCAGCGGCGAACGCAGGTGCCTCATATTTACGCCATCGGTGATATTGCGGGTCAGCCGCTTTTGGCTCATAAAGGCTCAAAAGAAGGAATCGTGGCTGCCGAGGCCATCAGTGGTCTAAAAGTCGCCTACGACGTGGTGGCGATGCCTGCAGTGATCTTCACCGATCCTGAGATCGCAACGGTGGGGATGACGGAGGCTGAGGCCAAGGCGCAGGGGATTGCCGTGCAAGTGGGACAGTTCCCCTACGGTGCCAATGGTCGAGCGCTTTGTGTGTCTGAGCCCGAGGGCTTCGTGAAGATGATTGGTGATCAAAAGACGGGCAGACTCTTAGGGGTGCACATCGTTGGAGCTGAGGCGTCCAACCTCATCTCCGAGGCGGCTTTAGCGCTTGAGATGGGAGCGCATGTGGAAGACCTGGCTTTGACTGTTCATCCTCATCCGACGCTTCCTGAAACGCTCATGGAGGCAGCGGAGGCCACTTTGGGTCATGCGATCCATATTTTTCAAAAAAAGGCGGCCTCTCCAGTGCAGCAGCCTCGCATTGGGACTTAGGCTTTGCAACTTTGGTCGTTTGAAGGCCTGATGGAGTATGGGGCCATCAGGCAGCTTCAATTAGAGTTAGTGGAACTTCGGCATCTGGAGCTCATCCCCGATACGGTGTTGGCGCTTGAGCATCAGCCCGTCATCACGCAGGGGCGCGGATTGCAGTTTACGGGTGCGGCTCGCCCAAGGCACATGCCTTTGCCGAGTTTACCCCAGGGCGTGGCGTTTTCTGAAACGGAGCGCGGTGGGGATTTAACGTACCATGGTCCCGGTCAGTGGGTAATTTATCCGATCTTTAAGCTGGATGGAAACGGCTGGGCACCCCACCGGGATGTGGAGGGTTTTCTACGGCAACTTGAATCCGTGTGTGTGGCCCTTTTGGCTCACTACGGGGTCAGAGCGGAGACGCGATCCCATGCCACCGGGGTTTGGATCGGGGATCGAAAGGTGGCCTCCATTGGAATTGCGATTCGCAAGTGGGTGAGTTTTCATGGGCTGGCGCTGAATTGTGTGAATGATTTAAAGCCCTTTTATGCCTTCTCTCCCTGTGGGTTTGCCCCTGAGGTGATGACGCGATTGGCAGATTGTGCACCCTTAGGTGAAAACTGGAGAGCTCACCTGGAGCAGGTTTGCATTCAGCTCTTCAATCAGAAACTGACTCAAAGCGGGGGAAAACCCATTGAGTGTTTTTCGTTTCGAAGTCTGTCCGAGGCTCAGGCACGCCTTGATCTTATTCGTTCCAGAGCCGCTCTTTGAGACGATGAGAGAGCTCTAACTGGTCTTCTTAACGCAGGCCGCTGAGCAGGTGGAGGAGTTCTTTACGTGTGATGGGGTCTGTCCTAAAGTTTCCCAGCATGGAGCTTGTGATCGTTCGGCTGTTTTGTTTTTCTACCCCTCTCATCATCATGCAAAGATGATCGGCCTCAATGATCACGGCCACACCCAAGGGATTCAAAATCCGCATGAGCTCCTCTGAGATCTGTTGGGTGAGGCGTTCTTGGACTTGCAGTCGGCGTGAGAATACATCCACGATTCGTGGGATTTTTGAGAGTCCAATAATGGTTCCATTGGGGATATAGGCCACATGGGCTTTACCAAAAAATGGAAGCAAGTGATGCTCACAGAGGGAGAAGAGCTCAATGTCTCGAACGAGGACAATTTCACTGGCTGATTCATGAAACAAGGCGCCATTGACAATCTCATCAATGTTCTTGCTGTAGCCTGAAGTGAGAAACTGCATCGCCTTCGCGTAGCGCTTCGGAGTGGATTTGAGGCCCTCCCGTTTGGGGTTTTCCCCAAGTGCGCTGAGGATGGAGTGGACATTCTTCATGAGAGTTTCATCTGTGGGTTTTCGTTTCATGATAGGCCGGGACTATAGATGAAATCCTAGAAATGTCTACTGCTCTTTCTGGGGCGATTGGCAGAAGAACATTCAATCCATTACGGAAGTGGGGATGCCGATCTGGAGTTGCGCAGCAGGCTATTTTTTTTTACTCTCTCTTGCTTTTGTGGGGCGAAGTTCACTATTCAGCCCGCTTTGCTGAAGCAGGAGAAGAGGGTTGATCAACGTGGAAGCTTTGCATGACTGAGCTGGATTCGATCAGCTTTTTAACCACCACGGCGGAGACTTGTTCGTTTAGATCGGAATAGAGGTAGTTTTCGGCACCTACGACGTGATCCACCTGATGGGGGGTGAGTCCCAGTTTTCTCAAGGCTGACCTTCGGGTGAGGGAGTCGTTTTGTGCAGTTTTGATGGTGTGTTTGAGCAAGACACACGCTTGTTCAATCTGGAATAGCGAGCGATCCATCTGCTCAGGCACAATTTGCAGCGAGGAGAGGAATCGGACTTGCTCTTGGAGTTCACGTTTGAGCTGAATCGCATTCTGCTGGGCATAAGCGGTATGAAGCCTCTCCTCAGTGGAGATCAAGATTGTTTTGAGATCTCGAGCCAACGGGGCCGAGAGAAACGGATTTCCTTGGGCCAAGTTCTTTTCAAGTTGATGGAGGGTGCGAGCCTTGCTGGGTTTAAGGCGCAGTTTTTCTAAAAACTTCTCGAATCGAGAGGCGTCGGCAGAGCAGAGTTTGTCTTGAAGGATGTGGTGCAGAGATTGGAGCTCCTGCTGGGTGAATTGAGTCCGGTTCTGACTTTGAGATGCCCCAGCCAGAGCAGGAGAGCTGCTCCAGGCTGTAAAAAAGAGAATCGAAACCAATCCCATCTTGTTTAAATTCATCATACGGGCAGAGAGTTGCGAGCGGAATGCCAACGAAAAAGGCACGGAAGTGCTTGATTTCCCAGGGGTGTCTTCCCTTACACCTGTTGCAAATCGGTTCAAGTGTCTAAAAAAGATTCAGGGTTTTGATGCCGCTTTGGGGGGGGAGGGAATTTCTGCTGCTCGGAGTAGGGACATCTGTTAAGAGGAAAAAGAGGAGTTCATGAGCTCTCTGACTTGGCTAAAAAGACGAGTGATTCATGGAGTGATTCAGGAGATTGGGGATTCGTTGATCGGAGCAAGAGATTTCTTCAGGTCATTGATTTTTAAAAAAACGGTTATTTTTGAGAGGTGGGGTACTCGAGATGATCCAACAATTCCAGGAGATCCACGCGAAGATCTGGGGTATGAGCTTTGGCATGCTTTTCTACCTATCTTGCCTTCATGCCTCAATGGGGGCAGTTTTACCGGAACCTGTGGGTTTTCATGAGCGGAGGGGGGAGTTTGTTCATTTTCAAAGTGAACAGATGCAAGGGGCGTTTGTTTTTTTCAAAATCGCTGCCAGTTTTCATAAAATCTTAACCGAGAGATTTCAAACGGAGCTTAAGGGAAATTGGTTCACTCAGCTGAACGAGGCGACCTGTCCGATTTGCTATCGTTCGTTTGATGAGGAGGATCACTGGATTCTCACCCGGTGTCACCACTTGTTTTGCAAACCCTGCATGAAAAAATGGGTGGTTTCAAAAAACAACAATCCCAGGATCGCCTGCCCGATTTGTCGTAAGAACTATTCCCTGGTGGGATCCCTCGAGTGGGTGAAAAAACAGGACTCTCTCATTGAAGTGCATCATCATCGGCTGCCACTGCATCAAGGTCAAAATTGGATTTATTCTCCCTCGATGGAGCGCATTAAGGCCCTTGCGGGGTATGCTGTGGAGGGCTCAACGACTCAATCGGCGAGGATTTTAGATGGGGGTTGGAAGTTTCCCGATCGCTTCAATTGGATCGGGATTCCTCAAACGGGATTGAGGCTTTTTACTCGGATTCTGAATGACAAAGGGGTACTGGCTTTTGAAAATGTGGATCGGGATCAGGCCGAGGAGCTGTGTCGAGATCCAGATATGCCCTCCTTAGGACTTTTAACGCGCAAGGATTTAAAGGTTTTAAGAAAGTTGTTAGATACCCGAGAGCTGATGGGGCGTCGCCTGCAGCCAACCGTACAAGATTTTTTTGAGCTTCAGATTCTTGGGGGACCAGGTTTGTTTTGGCTTGGGGATCGTTCAGGGCAGCTTGATTTTGCGTTCGATGAGCGATTAAATGAGATTCCCTTGCCGAAGAATACAGGAAGAGCCACGGTGATGTGTGTGGTCCGCTAAGCGTGTGGGATGCGTACGGCAAGGGCACACCTCCCACTGGCTTCTCGGGGAACTCGCTCGGTTGGTTTTGCTCTGAAAAAAAAAGGGGGCAGGGTGAGGCTTGAGATCGCTTGCCTGGTTCTCGTGAGGGGAGTGGTCTTGGCTCCGTTCGTTTTCTAATTTTTAAAAAGATCTCAGCTTCTAGACTGCAATAGCGTTGGCTCTTGGAGCAAAGGTTTGGTAGGAGAGAGGAACTATGTCATTGAACTTACGTGATTCCGTTTTAAAGGCGTTAAGTACGGTCCAGGATCCTGATTTGAAGCGCGATTTGGTTTCTCTGAACATGATTCGCGATCTGGTGGTGACCCCCGCAGGAGAGGTATCCTTTCGAGTGGTTTTAACCACGCCTGCTTGTCCCTTGAAGGCCAAGATTGAAGAAGATTGCCGAAAAGCGGTTAGTTCAGTCTCTGGAGTTCAAAACGTATCGCTTCAGTTTGATGCTGAGGTTCGCTCAAAACGGGTCCAGGGAAAAGCAGGGGGGACTCAGTCCATCGCAGGGGTGAGTCATATTATCGCTGTTTCCAGTGGAAAGGGTGGGGTTGGCAAAAGCACGGTGGCCGTGAATCTTGCAACTGCGCTTGCAATGGATGGGGCACGCGTGGGGCTCATGGATGCCGACGTTTATGGTCCGAATGTTCCGACGATGATGGGAGTGACCGATCAACCCAAGTTGATTCAGGATCCTCAGAGGGGCGAGCTTTTTGTCCCACCGATCTCTCATCAAGTAAAAGTCATGTCGATGGGGTTTTTAATTCAAGGAGATCAGCCTTTGGTCTGGCGTGGACCCATGCTCCACAGTGTGGTGAGTCAGTTCTGTCATCAAGTTCAATGGGGTGAGTTGGATTATTTGGTCATCGATATGCCCCCAGGAACTGGGGATGTGCAGCTTTCTTTGGCGCAGTTAGTTCCCGTCACTGGGGCGGTCATGGTGAGCACTCCTCAAGAGGTGTCCTTGCAGGATGTAAGGAAGGCCTTCCACATGTTTGAAAAGGTGAGAATTCCTGTTTTAGGCGTGGTGGAGAATATGAGTTACTTTAAATGCGATGGGTGTGAGAAACGGCACCCCCTATTTGGCGAGGGAGGCGGCAAACTGCTGGCTCAGAAGTTTCAAGTGGAGTTGCTAGCGGAACTGCCAGTGGTCCCCCAAGTTCGCCAAGGGGGGGATGAAGGGCGTCCTGTAGTTCTTCAGGATCCCAACTCCGAGATCGGTCGAGCCTTTCGTGCCTTGGCCCAGAGGATTGCGCAGCAGACCTCGATCTTAACCAGTGAGTCTGTGGATCCCTCGCAGTTGATTCAGATTGGTCGATTCAATTAAAGAGTGGGCGTGTTTTGGATTGAGGAAGGTCGGCCCATGGATTGCAATGTGAGATCGAGTGAAAAGGAGATCACATCATGGCCAATCAAAAAAAGGCAACTCGATCCACTTCTGGAAGAACTGGTTTAAAAAAGAATGCAAAACCTGCTTCTGCTCGCAAGCGTGCGAGTCTCAAGGCGGCTGCCCCCTCTCGGCGGAAGCGTGATTTGAGAGCGCCGGCTCTGGCTAAGGCACCCTTAGCTCAGTCGCGCTCTTCTGCGTCCTTGGGTTCTAAATCCGTGACTCGAGGAGAGGGCGCGATCAAAAGGGCGATTAAAAAAGGGATTTCCGAGCTTGCAAAAGTGGGATCCTAAGTGAGCCCACTGAGTCTGATGGACTCTGAAGCTCCCGTCTCGAGTGGGGGGAGGGAGCTTTTTTTTTATCGAACATGCCGTAAAACCTCCTGGTTTAGCAGGAGGATATCAGGCATCCGAACTTGA
>JBMSSC010000071.1:0-14285 GCA_049424145.1 Bdellovibrionia bacterium | reverse complement strand
CACACTCAACTAGGTAGAAAAAAACCAAAGCCAGCCGATCCATCAGACTTTTTAAGTAACAAGAGGCTTGACTCGGAGGTGCAACCGCTCCATTTTTCAGCTGAATCGACTCCACAGCACACAGATTGGACTTCGACTGTCGAAAGGCTTCAAACTGATCAGAGGAGAACTTCAATAAGCTCTTTTGAACCAGATCCTTGGTTTCTAACCACAGACGACTGTAATCGTCGGCTTGGGATTGACACATGGCTGAGGTGAGCTGAAAACTCTTACGAGTCAGCAGCTCTTGGATGAGCTGGTTTCTATAAAACTTCGTTGCTTGAACCTCAAGACCCAATTCCTGTGCTCGCTCCCACTGGCCCGAGCTGTCAGCAAGAACACCACAGGATTCCTTTAAGGAGTTCGGGGTGGTTGCTCCCGATGAAGACCCTAAACGATCTCCCTCTCCATCAGCAATGGAACAAACCACAGCCTTAGGTAGAGGAGGAGGGTAGATTGGCTTCCCCAGTGAGCAGCTCTGAGGGCCCGAAATCAGAGTCACATCTTTAGAGAGTTCAATAATCGTCCCCTCATAAAAACATTGGATTCGCTCGCGAAAGAACTGACTATAGCGACTCAAAAATCCATCCTTGGTCTGATTGTTCAAAAACTCCGAACATTTGGGAATAAAAAGAGCGGACAAAGGAGGCGACAAAGCTTGCTTCTCATCTAAGTCCAGGCAGGGTGCCTGAACAAACGAACCCGGAACAATCGACTCAGACTGCGTAGGACTTCCTAAAGAACTTCCTCCGGCTGATCCAACCGGAGCTTGAGCTAAGACCACTTTCTCAGAGCCTATCAAAAGGAATAAAAAAAGTAATTTCAACATATAAACTATACATTTATAATACACTATATTAAAATAATAAAAAGAAGAATCTAGCGAAACAGAATAAACCGAATACTTATGTCTTTTTACCTTCGTTTCTTACTCAAAGTCTTCGCCTTAGTCAGCTCAGGCATCCTCTGTGTCTTGTTTGACCTAGAAATTGCCCACGCCCGATCGGCAACTGAGGCCCTAAAAGCAAGAGACCAAGCCTTCCATCAGTACTACTCGGAACTCAACAAGCTTGGGGATTCGAGAACGCCTGAAAAGATCAATCAACTCAAAAAGACGCTATTGGAACCTGCAATTCTCAACTACGCCAGCTCGATGAATGAAAAATACACCCAATTTTATCGCCAAGCTCAAAGCGATATCGCATCAACCATTTTTAAAAGCCTCTCTCGAGAATTTATCCCCAAATCGCTTTTGGGTTTGATGGGGAGCCAGCCTGAAGCCGGCTCAAAAGGTTCAAGTGCTGATTCTTTGAATCAGCCCGATCCACAAGACACCGAGACTCAGACAAAAAAATCACCCCCCCGACTTCCTCAGTCTCCTCGAGCTGAAACCATCTTAGATGGAAGTCAAATTCCTAAAGAAATCGAATTTGAAAAGCCAAAAAAAAATCGCTTGATCCCTGATCCCTCCCCCTCTACAACTTCGCCTGAGACGGAGGTCAAAGGCAATGGCACTACTGAGGTCCTTGAGTTTCCTGGATCAAAAAAGACTCCACCGGTCATCCAAGACAAAAAACAAAACGAAAAAAAATCCGATCTCACCACGCCAAGAAAACGGTAAATCTCCTCCCATTTTTCTCTGGGATCGAATTCACGAGGACGGACTGCTGCCTCTTTGGATCCCTTGGCAGTACAAATGGATCGCAGGACCCACATTACTAGCTCTTGGCTTGAGCGCATATCTTGCCACAAATCATGGCATTGAAAAAACGCCTCATCCCGTTTTTCTGGGCAAGCTGGATCAAAGAATTCCTTTCATCCCAGAGTCGGTTTGGATTTATGACAGCGAGCTCCTGCTCGTGCTCACGGCATTTGCTCTGAATCGCTGCTTAGTGAGTCTGCACATCCATCTTTACTCTTTCGCAACCTTAGTGATCTGCAGTTGCTTCATTTTTTGGGTTTATCCCACGACTTATCCGCGAGAGGAGTTTCTCTCTCAGATCTCACCTGATCCCCAAAATCCTTGGAGCCTTTTCACACTTGGATCCCTGTGGACTAAAAAAATGGTCAATGGACTCTGGCAACTGGATCGACCCATGAACTGTCTGCCCAGCCTTCATGTGAGCCTCGCTTTTCAAATCGCCTTAGGCTTTAGGGAGGATCAAAAACCCTACTTTCCCCTGATGATTCTCTGGTGCGTGCTCATTTGCTTCTCCACGCTCACCCTCAAGCAACACTCCCTGTTTGACGTGTTGGCAGGACTGCTTCTTGACTCACTCCTCCACGAGATCTTCTCCCACCGACTCACCTATCGCCTAATCGTGCGGAAGGAGGCAAAACCCCAGGCATCAGCGCCAAGGCTCAACGGCCCTCTGTGGAAACCTGATTTCGATACCACTCAAAAACCATCAAACCCGGCGCAATCCCCATGAGCCCGATCGAAACCCATTGACTGGGTGAAAGCCCAGCAAATCCAATGCCCCTGAGATCTAATCGAATCCATTCCAAAAAAAATCGAAGCACGCCATACAAAAACCAAAACAGCCATCCAGAAACCCCGGGCGGCACGAGCCGGACTTGCCCCCTTCCCCAGCGTTGAAGACGACTGATGATCACGAGACAAAGAAAAATCCCCAGCGCTTCGTAAAAAGGAGTGGGATGAAGCCTCACTCCTTGAAGAGTCCAGGGAAACTCACGGTTCTGAAAATCCCAATACTCAGGACGCAGCTCATAACCAGGCCAAGGCCCTGCCGGTGTTCCATAGCAGCACCCGTAAAATCCACACCCAATCCGCCCCCAAAATAGAGCCCACCCTAAGGCTGCGGCTCCAAAGTCCCAAAACTCACTTAAAGATAATGCCCGTTTTAAGCCCAAAAACCACCAAAACACCCACCCCACCAGGAAGACACCCAATACCCCACCATACAAAACATAGCCTGTGGATGCTCTCCACCAGAGAGAAAACTGGTTGATTGAAAACGACGGATCGACGGTCAGCCCCTGCGCCAGGCGTGCGCCCAAAAACCACGCCACGGTGCCACTTAAAAATAGGGCCATCAAACGAAGGTCAGAGATTCCTTTTCGTCTGAGCTCTGCTTGAATCTTAAAAAAGGCGGCCCACATCCCCACAACAGCAAAGAATGCCCAACTAATCACAGGGCGACCCGCGATCACAAAAAGAATTGCACGCATGAGTTCAGACTCTCGTTTTTTTCAAGTGAAGTCAAATTGCGAGCTCCCGCATTTTGTGCGATGGTGAGCAACCAAGCAGGACTCAGCCATGCAGCATTGCGTTCTCATCACTGGAGCCACAGGATTTATTGGAAGCGAATTCTTAAGAAGACTCCTCCTTTGGGATCCCCATTGCCAAGTGATTCTTCTCATTCGCGATGGGACTCAGGGTCAAAGCCAAACTGCTGCCCAGAAATTTGATACCCTCGCTCAAGAACTCTTTCGTGAGCTTTCCGATCCCAAACCCGTGCTGAATCGACTGAGCTTTCTTGCCTGCGACCTCAAAGACCCCCATTTAGGTCTATCAGAGGCCGATTATGAGACTTTAGCTCGCAAGGTCTCAGCAATCTACCATTTGGCTGCCGACGTTCGATTCGATCAACCCCTCGATCAAGCACGAATTTCCCAAGTGCTCTCGACTAAAAACCTCTGTGAACTTGCAAAAGCCGCTCAGCAGAGTGGATCTTTCCTCGGTTTTCACTACTTAAGCACATTCACAGTCGCACCCATCGATCCTTCTGGACAGGCTCAAGAACTGCCTCCAACATTTCCACGTGAGTTTAAAAACACCTATGAACAAACCAAAGTAGAAGCTGAAGCGGTTCTCATCGAACAAAGCCACTTCATCCCCGTCGTCATTTATCGCGCATCGATGGTCGGAGGAGACTCAAAAACCGGATGGACGCCCAAACTCGATAGCTTTTATCTCGGAGTCCGCTTCTTCCTCTATGAGGTTGTGGGCAAGATCAATCCCATTGTTTTACCGCAAGGCAGTCGAATTGATGCAGTCACCGTGGATTGGGTGACTAACGCCCTGTTCGTTTTGCGGACACGCCCCGTGCACCCGGGATTTCAGATCTACCACCTCACCTCAGGCCACCAAGCCACCCGGCTTCAAGAGGGGCTCAGCCGCTGCGCTCAAGTTTTTCAAGCCCACGCCCAAAGATCTCGACTTCAAGTCCCACCTCAACCCGAGTGGCAAGAGATTCCCGATGTGAAGCCCGAGGAATTCAAAGCAAGCCTAGCTCAAGCGGATCCGATTTTGCGGGAATCCTGGCAGGTCTTCATGCGACTGCTTCCTTATGCGTTTGATCCCTACGTCTACGACAACTCACAACTCAGGGAGGCTTTAAAAGACTCAGGACTAGAGGTTCCGAATATCCGGGATTCACTCCCCGTTTTGGTGGATTTTTGTATTCGAACGCAATGGGGGAGATTGAAAGAACCCCGCCCCCCGCTGGGCTCTTGCCCGTTTGCCCCTCCCCTGCCTCCCCCCCTTGCCGCCTCCAAAGTCAGTTCAAACGGGTCACGCGCCCCGAGGTCAGCCCCAGAGCCCAAGAACGAGCCCATTGCGATTGTTGGACTCGGAGGCAGGTTTCCACAAGCTTTAAACCTAAGGGCCTTTGAGCAGAACCTCCGTTCCGCCCGTCGCACCCTCTCGCCTCACGCCTGGAAAGATTGGGAGCAGGCGTTCTTCGATCGCATGGGATTCGAAAAATCCAAGATCGGTCCCACCCCCGCGCGCCCCATGAAGTGGGGAGGATTTCTCGATCCCCTCAACTTGGATCCTGAAATCTTTAAGATTCCTCCTCTGACCGTTCAGGCCATGGATCGAATTCAAAAACTCGTTTTGCTCACTGCTCATCAGGCCCTCAGTGATATCCCTCCCTCGGGCCTCCCCCCGCTAAAAACCGCCTTCGTCTTAGGCTGCAGTCAATCGTTTTTGCAAGTCGACGATCTGCAAAATCAGCAACTGGGCTTCCGACTCATTGGATCCCTGCTCAAATCCCAATCCTCTTTGGGTCTCCCAAGATTCTCCCCCGAGGAGCTTTCTCACCTCGATCAACTGATGGCCCCTCCCTCCATCGCCTGCACGGAGGACTCGCTTGCAGGAGGGCTCCTCAATGTCGCTGTCGGTCGCGTGATGAGTCACTTTGATTTTCACGGGCCAAGCTACGTGGTGAACTCCGGACACTCCTCCACATTGGCGGCCTTGGATCACGCCATCACGCTACTTCGCACGGACGGGGCTGAGGCCGTCATCACCGGAGGAGCCCACACCCTCATTGACCCGTTAGATTGGTTTCTCCTCTTTTTAGAGGAGCGATTGGGCGGCGCTCCGAACTCTCCATTTTCAGGCTCAGGGATTCTTCCCTCTGAAGGATGCGGACTGTTTGTCTTAAAAAAACTCTCCTCAGCCTTACAAGCAGGAGATCCCATTTGGGGATTGATCCGAGGCCTCGGTCAAAGCAGCTCAGGGCGAAGCTTTGGAATTGAAGAGACCTCCCCGCAAGCGTTAATTTCAGCCATGCAGTCGGCTCTTCATCAAGCCCAAAGCGATCCCCAGCAGATTCATCATCTGGAGACCCAAGGATCTGGAGTCCCCTGGGAGGATCAGGCAGAACGGCAAGCACTTGAATCGGTGTACGGCAAACACCCGGACCTTCAGCTTGGACACCTGGCGAGTCAACACGGCTTTATGGCAGGAGCCCACGCAGCGGCCTCTTTAGCCAAGGTGCTCTTGGCATTCAATCAAGACGTGTGGTTTCCAGAACTCCCCCCAGCTTCACCGCTGCCGTTTTCCTGGGTCACCGATCATCCCCGATCTCATGGTGAGAGCCCTGACAAGCCTATTCAAGCTGCCCTGAGCAGTTTTGGAGGATGGGGATCGGCCTACCATCTGATTATTGAAAAATGGAACCCCAAAAATTTTGTCCTGAAGAATCGCTGGAGCAGCTTAGAACAGCGACCCAAACAAAAACCAACTCCCATTGCTGTTATCGGATATGGCGCCAATCTTCCCGGAAGCTCAAATCCCGAGAACTTCTGGGAGAACCTCGTATCTCAAAAGTCCTTCATCGCACCGCTTTCAGACTCTTTTTACGCAGAACACAAAGAGCTCTTTGTTCACTCCCAGAAGCACCCCAACGCACCCACGAACCTGGCACTCTCCCGAGCCGATCAAGCGGCACTCACCTGGACTCCCACTCTACCGGAGCTTGGGCTAGGAATCCCGCCATCGGTTCTAAGCATTCTCGATCCCATACAACGGCAATTTCTGGACTCCACCCTCCAGAGCCTTAAGCACTGGGGCTTAGGGACGTCGAAAAACCCATTCGGGCTCCCTCCTGGATCTAGCCCCGAACTCAGCACCCTTCCCATCGATGAAATCCTCATTGGGGAGTCCAAAAGCTGCAATCAAGCAGGCTGGATGCTTTCCCTTCAGATCCTCCTGTTTCGACTCGAATTTTATCTTCCTCAAGTGAAAGTCATCTCCATTACGGAGAAGGAGGCCTTGTTTCAAAGTCTCATTTCCCAACTGGGACTCAAGTCCCTATTTCCCTCAGAGGAATCCTTAGCGTCTCTTCAATTCCACTCCGTCGTAGCCCGAGTGGCAAAAACTCTCGATCTTCAAAAGGGCTCCTTTTCCACGCTCGATGCAGCCTGTGCTTCTTCTCTAGCCGCCATCGGAGCAGCCATGCACAGCTTACAAATGAGAAAACATCGCGTGATCCTGGCCGGGGGAGCAGGCGTCAGCCTCACGCCAGGAACTCAGATTTTATTCTCTCAATGCCATGCTCTGTCGCCCGATGGAAGCAGACCCTTTGACACGCAAGCCAATGGGATATTACTGGGCGAAGCAACGGCCACTTTGATTCTAAAACGACTCGATGATGCGCTTTTAGATGGGGACCCTGTACACGCCGTTCTTCTCGGCATCGGAGCCTCCAGCGACGGCAGGGGTCACTCCATGATGGCACCCGATGTTTTCGGGCAAACCTTAGCCATGAGACGCGCTTTGGAGAGCGCTCAAGGATCAGCCGATCAGATTCAATACGTGGAGTGCCACGCAACGGGAACGCCTGTAGGGGATTCCATCGAGCTCAGCGCTCTTTCAGAAGTGTATGGCCCAAGGTCCTCCCCTCCGTTACTCATTGGATCCGTAAAATCCCAGGTGGGTCATACGCTCGGGGCTGCAGGGGCCGTGGCTCTGCTGAAAGTGATCTTAGGCCTAAAGAAAAAACAAATCCCTCCCATGAGAGTAGAAAACGCAGTCCACCCTGCACTTCAGCTCGAGGCACGAGGTTTAGAGGTGGCACAGAACCTCATCCCTTGGGCTCCGGGCCATCAGGGAAGCAATCGCCAGGCTGCGGTCCACGCGTTTGGCTTCGGGGGAACCAACTGGAGCCTGATTGTTGGAGAAAAACCCATCCAGCCACACTTCAGTCCATCGCGCCGGAAAACTCACCGAAGAAAACCCAGGATTGCCTTTTTATTCCCCGGACACGGCTCCCCTTATCCCGACATGGGTCGAGCCTTCTATGAGCGATTCCCTGTCTTTCGCCGAACGATCCAAGAGGCCAACTCAGTGCTTGAACCTCTGCTGGGTCAAACCGTGGAGAAACTAGTTTTCACTTCGTGGAGCTCGCGCGAATCGGTTCAGAAGAATTTGCTCGAGACTCATATGGTTCAACCGGTTCTGCTGACATTCAACCTGGCCTACTACCGTCTCCTTCGCGAACTGGGCGTATCAGGCGATGTGTACTTAGGCCACAGCGTAGGAGAATTTGCCGCATGCGTCGCAGGAGGGATGATGCCCTTTGAAGAGGCGTTAGTGGCCACTTACCAGCGGGGATGGATTTTTAAATCCCACCAAAACCAAGGACGCGACACGGGCCGGATGATGGCTGTTTTCTGCTCAGCTCCTCAGACGCAAGCGATTCTGCAAGGGTCTCAACCCCTGAGCGCTCAGACCACCCTGGCCGTGAAAAACTGCTCAACCCAAACCGTGATCGCAGCTCCCACTGAGCTCATCACCCCGCTCAGGCTTCTATTCTCCCAACACAAAATTGACTCCGAGCCTCTGGGTATCCACGTTGCCTGGCACTCTCCCTTAGCCAAAGCCCTTGGAGAAGACCAAGCCCGAATGGCTTTTGACCAACTCCCCATCACTTCGCCTCGGGTTTCCGTCATGAGCAACCTCACTCAGTTGGACTACCGCCAATCCTCCTCTCTCAGTTCGGAGGTCCGTCAAAACCTCGTGAATCAAATCGGAAGCCCCATGAATTGGACCCAATGCATCGAGTCCCTCTTCCATCAGGGCGTCCGCATCTGGGTTGAGGTCGGACCCAAGTCCATTCTCACGCGATTTACCGAGAAAATTTTAGAATCAAAACCCCATCACTCTTTTGTCTCAGACAGTGGGATGGACTCCTTAAGAACGCTTTCCACAAGGATCGACCGTGCAACCTAGCCTTGATCACTCGCCTCGCCTCATCAAATCCCGTGTTGCAGAGGAAGCATGGACTGATTCCCAGCGCTGCACCACGACCCATCCCGGGGATCCTCCCATGGGTTTTCAAGAACTCCTGCTGTTAGCCCTAGCGGAAGTGACTGGATATGGCCGAGAAAATCTCTTAGGACCGCTTGGCCTAAAAGAGGACCTGGGCGTGAGCTCCATTCAACGAAGAAAGGTTCTAGCGCGCTTCCTCTCGCATTTGGAAGCTCAAACCTCACTCCACCGCTGGATGCAACCCTCGTTCTCCGAGCTAGCAAGTGCTCTAGAAAAAGCAAAGACTCTCAACGAGTTCCTCGAAACCCTCGAGGGATTTTTCCCTCGTTTAGCTCAAAGAAGAATCGAACGCCCCCAAGCCTCCTTCAGCCTCTTCTCAGGTCTTTCTTCCTCCTCTGTCTTAGGCGGAGTCTGCCTCCCTGAGCCAGTACCAGGAAAGGTCTACACCGCTGAAGAGATCTTCCATTTGATTTGCTTAATCACTCAAGCGCACACGGGCTACGACCTGAATCTGTTACAACGGGATGCCGACCTGGAGGCCGACCTGGGGATTGACACCATTAAGCAAGCACAGATTGCAGGTCAGTTAAGAAAGTACTTTGCTCTCCAGTTTGAATCTGGCCTCCGTATTAAGGATTTCCCTACGCTTGGACATTGGGTGCGATTCATTGAAAAAGGGAGCCTCGCTCCCCGAGAGGAGAAAAAGCGGGCCCAAAAAAAACGAGCCATCGTCTGTTGGTCATCACTGAGAGGCACCTGGGACACTCCCCTTCAAAGCCGAGGAGAAATCCCGTTAGTCGAACCCTACTTAGGTGGTGTGATCCCGTTGACTTGCGCCTTAAGCCCATGGACCGAACACCTCACGCGACAGCTTGCAGCGGTGAATTTCTTTCATCCCACTGCTTCCTCGGAAATTCCAACAGCAGAAGATGACTCAGCTCTTAAACCACACCCGAGCTCAAGACTGGTCTTTCTCTGCGAGCCCCCAGCCACTGGCCTCCTTCATGCCCAATCCATTTTAGACACGCTCTTTCATGAGCTCAGCAGACGATTAAAGGAAATCCAAGGTCAAGCCCAGGTGGCCGTCATCTTAAAAACTCCCCCTCTCGGCTCACCGAATTTCTCGGCAATGACTGAGCTCGCAGGAGCAACCCAAGGTCTACTCAGAACGCTCCGATGGGAATTCCCCACTTCTCAGTTCATCTGGATCGAGCAACGAGAACTCCGCGCTGAAGTCGAAGAACAAAAAGCGCTGCAGCCTTCCTCAGAGGCGATTCCTACCCTACTGAAGAAGCTCCTGACTGGAGGAAGTGTTTCCGAAGTCCGCATGATCACGGACGGAGGGGCTCCGACCGAATTTCTCACTCCCACGCTTCACCCCAGTGAGATTGATTTTTCCCTCTCTGCGTCTTTTGAGATCACCTCCAGAAGTACGGTATTGATCTCAGGAGGATTAGGAGGATTGGGACACAAGATTGCTCTTGCTCTGACTCAACACGCACCCGACCTGCGAATCATTCTCCTGGGGAGAACCCCAGCCAGTGACCCTCAGGTGATCCTCAAACTCGAATCCTTGCTCAAGGCGGGAGCTCAGGTTCAATACATCAGCTGTGACCTCTCGCAAAACGAATGCTGGAACAAGACAGCAGAACGACTCGATCCCGAGTCCATCGACCTGGTGATCCATGCCGCAGGAATTCTCGAAGACCAGAGGTTTGAAAAAAAAACCTTCGATTCCTTCTTACGCGTTTACCAAAGCAAAGTACAAGGGTTGAAGCACCTCGGGGAATGGGGAGGCAAGAAAAAGGCAAAACTTTTTTGTGTCTTTAGTTCCGTGGCGGGGACTTTTGGCAACCCAGGGCAATGTGACTACGCTGCTGCTAATGCTGCGTCAGTGAGCCTTCTTGAGGATCTGGGCCACCGCTATCCCGAGACGCGATGGCTGGCTCTTTCCTGGGGTGCTTGGGATGAGGTGGGAATGGCAGCCCGCAGCGGAGTGGCTGAACTCATCCGCGGCACTGAGGCTGAGCCACTGAATCCTGCAGAGGGCGTACAGGCTTTTTTCGAGGAGGTTCTTTATGGACGAGAAGCAGGCGAAGTGGTGATTGAAAAAAAGAAGCAGGATCCCATTCCTCTTCCCCTGAAGGGCGCTGAATCTAAGACTCCTGAGAACCCCGCTCTTGGGCTCACCATTCAACGAGAGACTCAAAGCATTGGTCCTAAGCAAGAAGCACCAAGCCATCCAGCATTCCAGGATTCCTACGTCTTGGATTCATTCTGCTTTCTTCAAAAAATCCACCGTTTCTACCCTGGATCCTCCCTCCACGCCTGCACTTCCATCAGCGTAGGCGAGCTCCCCTGGCTTGAAGATCATCGATTCTCCCAGGTTCTGCTCTTGCCTGCTACGTTTGCACTGGAAATGATGGTGCAAGCCGCACGCGCTATTTTGCCCGAGCATCCGTATCTTGGAGTGAGAAATTTTAGAATTTTCCAAAGCCTAGAGATTCCCGATCAACACTCAGTCGAAGTTTTTATTAAAGCTCAGGCGTCTTTTGGCCTTCAACCTCACCTGCGCTCGGTTCGAGTGGAGTTATTCGTGCAGCAAAAGACCCAGCTCACCCCCCTGTTTGAAGCCCAAGTGGATTTAGGCCAGGCCCCAGAATGCCCGGGCGAGTCTCCCCGTTTACCCGAAGGGATGCGTTCGTCATCGGATTGGCTGCGTTCAACCATTTACGGTGCTGAGCGCCTTCAAATACCCTTAGGCCCCAGGTTTCAGGTTTTACGATCCATTCGACCTCTGAACCGAACCGAAGCTTGGGCTCACGCTCAACTGGTTCATCTGCCGGATGCACACCTCTACCACTCAGAGCCTTGGGCATACGAAGCAGGCTTTCACCTCTGCTCGTGGCTTCATAGTCAGACAGAGGGAGAGTCGCTCATTCCCCACTCTCTTGGGAGACTCAAGGTCATAGCCGGGGCTGCTTCTGAACGCTTAGGAACAGGACCTTTTCTCCTTCATGCAAGAACCCCATCCCCTGGCTTGTTTCACCTCCTTCTCTATCAGTCCAAAACGCCGTTTTCAGATCCTTCACAGATCTCACCTCATCATCTCCTGCTTCACACTGAAATTTCAGACTTAAAAATGATCCCATTTCGGAGCCTTCTGACATGAACCACTCAAATGAGAACCTTCCTCTACTTGGAAAAAAAGCAGCCGTGCTGGGTGTGGCTGATCACCAAAGCATCGCTTGGGCGATTGCTCAGAGCCTTCACCAAGCAGGCGCGCAAGTCACCCTTGGCTATCAGCACAAGTTCTTAAGCCGCATCAGCCCTCTGTTGGAGAAGTATCCCGGAGTTCAAGCACAACGGTGTGATGTCTTAAATCCAGATGAGCTTGAGGACTTCTTCTGGCGCTTTCAAGAGGATGGCCTCGATCTACTGATTCACTCCATTGCCTATGCTCCTTCTAGCCTTTTCACCTGCGCAGCCTCGGAGGTGAGCTCAACTGACTTCACCGAAACCCTGGAGCTCTCCACCCATTCTCTTGCCAAGCTCGTTCGATTTGCTCGTCCCTACTTGAGGCCCCGATCGAGTATTGTTACCCTCACCTTTCAGGCCTCACAGCGAGCCATGCCCCTTTATGGCATGATGGGAGTGGCTAAAGCAGCTTTGGAGAGCCTCGTTAAACTCCTCGCCCTCGAGCTTGGACGAGAAAACAAGGTTCGGATCAATGCCGTTTCAGCGGGCCCAATTGAAACCCTCGCTTCGCTCTCGGAAATTATTGCACTTAAGCGTGACCCACAAGCCCTCCGCCTCCAGGCCGATCCACAACTTCTAGAAATCCTAAGACAAGTCGAACAAGAACTAGGACAAGAAACCGATGAGCTCCAATTTGCCAAAGCCTGCTGGACAAAAATCCAAGCCGCCTTTGCGTCCAAAAGCGCCATTCAGGAATCCATCACAGCTCAGGACGTTGCCGACACGATCGTATTTTTATGCAGCGATCGATCGAAAAAAATCACGGGTCAAACCCTCTATGTGGACTGTGGATTCTCCAGCTGTCAGTGGATTTAAACCTGAGTTTCATGACCTAGAACCTAACACTTACCTCGAATGGGCGTTCACTCCTATTCCAGCAGATCTCAATGAGCTGATGCGCTCGAAGACCCTGAGCTGGTTTTCGCTCAGCCCGCGCGAGCTGGATCTCTTTTATCGACTGAAAACAAAAAAAAGACAAAACGAATGGCTTGCCGGACGAATTGCGGCAAAGAAAGTCGTACTTCAATGGGTGAACCACTCTGCTTTTACTTTCTTTATTGACTGCCCCAGAACTGATTCTTTGCTGCAGGATTGCCTTCATTCCTTTGAAATCATCAACTCACCGAGTGGAAGACCTCAAGCTCAACTCAACCCAGATAAAAGGTCCAATTTCAATTCTATATTATCTCTATTTTTTAATGATCTTTCTATCTCTCATTCCAATGAATGGGCTTGCGCAGCACTTCTCTCCTGCCAAAAAAAACCAAGCCTCAAGCAATCGAACACTCGAGATGAACGTAAACACAGATGGCTTCAGCCAAAAATTGGAATCGACCTTGAGAAAATCAAACTCCCGCTTGACTCGGACTTAATTTCAATCGCGCTAACTGAGCATGAGAAAGCCCAAATTCGAACGGATCCTTCACTTTTTTATGCGATCTGGACTGCTAAAGAGGCCTTACTCAAAGCCTTAGATCTAGGCTTAAGCGTCGACCTCTTAGAACTAGAAGTGAAGCTCAGTTTGAATCAAAAAACAACTGCTTTTTACCCTAGTTTTTTAGGTCAAATTCGTTGGAGAGACCGATTATTTACGACTCAAATCTATCGAATTTTAGACTTCTATGTTTCAATTTGCAAAAATTCGTAAAACATTAATCCAAGCTGAATCAACAATAAATCACTAAATTCAATAGATCAAATTTCCATCTATTTTTGCGCCATGTCAAAACATACTGAAGCAGTTTTTTTTCTAAAATTTTAAAAAATCCATAAAAAGAATAGACAGCTAAATTCGATTTTTGTAATAGTGAGCCCAATTATACTGCTACGTAGCGGTATACAATTATCAATAAATAAGGAGTGAATTATGAGAAAGTTTTTACTTCCTGCTTTAGGTTTGCTAGCTGCCCTCGGTGCAACCACACCTGCTCTGGCTCACACTTACACCTGCGGTTTAGCTTATGATGTAAAAGGCGGAGGACTCCAAGTCGGCCTCGGTTACTTCAAACTCAGCGGCACCGGCATGGTGACCTGCAAAGACGTTCACGGCAACGAAAGCCAACGCGCTGTCAACGTGACCATTGGCGGTCACCCCGTTTCTGCACGCGTGGGCGCTGGCTACTTGCACGTCTACGGCCTCTCAAGCAGCTTCGGCTTCAATGGCAGCCTGGAAGACCTCTATGGCCACTACGTGACCACTGACGTTCAAGCTGCTGTGATCTTGGGCGCTGGCGTGAGCTCGAACTTCCAAAATCCAATGAACGGCGTGAGACTTTCTCTCGGCGTCTCTGGCTCCTTAGGATTCGGCTTTGAAACCGGCCTCTCCATCCTCACCCTTGAGCCAGCTGGCGACCAGACTTCCGCTCCTTCTCAAGACACGATCTAATCGATTTCTGAGCTGGATCGAATCCGGACAAAGGAGAATCTTTTCTCCTTTGTCCCTTTTTTTTTCCTCTTCTAGATT
>JBMSSC010000070.1:0-14574 GCA_049424145.1 Bdellovibrionia bacterium | reverse complement strand
CTGACATTAGGGAACTCCTCTTTTAATTTCCAGGAGGGTTTATGAAGCGCTCACTCTAAAAGAGCGAAGGTTAGACATTTTTTGGATTATAACTGGAGAGAAGCAGGTGTTCACTGCATCCCATGGGAACTGGCTTGGCAGACTAGAGATGCGTGGCTACGGATATTTAGATGGTGACAAGATTATCGAAAATTTCACGACCACATTTCGTTCGCCATGAACCATTCGAAATCTTCGAATAGTTCGCCGCAACGCACCACGCCCAAACCATGAGTGCGTCGGAATTCCCGACATACTGAAAACTGGCACCCAAAACCGGGATTCAGTTATTCGAATTTTTCGAACCACTGCCCAAGTGGCTGCAAATCCCCAAATCACAGCGATGACGAAAACATATCCTCTCCGCCAACAGGGCGACCACCGACTGCAGCCAGTTTGTAGCCACCCTTCAAGCACTGGCGGAGAGACGAGCACCCCGCCAAATCAACTGGCTGCTGCAGCCACCTCGACTGTATTTCCATGGAAGTCGGTACATTTCAGTAGAAGTCGTGACTTGACATGTTTTTGGAATGATTGAAAAATCTCAATCGGGTTGCGGGGTTAAAAAGGGCGTTTTCATATCCCTCTCTCTCCGCCATTTCCTACTTATCCCTTTGATTTCAAATTAGATTTTTTTGATCCACCCGTGCTGCAGCCACCTGCAGCCAGTGCGGGGTCTTTAGTAAAGCTCCCTTTATTACTGGCCTTCCTTAGTAAAGTGTGCTTTACTAATCTTATGAGCAGGCAAACCGGTCGTTATATCGAAACCACTACGGAGGGAGAGACCGTCAAAGCGTTTGTCCCAGCATCGCTTCCACCTGTTCCGCCGCTAGAGAGGACACCAAAAATCCAAGATCTGGTCCTCAGCGCTGATGCCGCCATCAGAGAACTTAAGACCGCATCAGATTTGGTTCCTAACCCAGATTTTTTTAACTACGCCTTCATCCGCAAGGAAGCGGTTCTGTCCTCGCAGATCGAAGGGATTCAGGCAACGCTTAGTGATCTACTCAACTTCGAAGCTGACCCGGAGCGGGCCAGTGCCGATATCCAAGAAGTTTGTAATTATCTCGATGCATTGAACTTTGCGCGCAAGCAGCTTCAAGATCCAAAGGGGCTCCCCGTCTCGTTGCGACTCATCAAGGAAATGCACATGCGACTAATGAAAGGTGTTCGTGGTGCATCGAAGCAACCCAGACATTTTCGCGAAAGCCAGAACTGGGTTGCTGGAGCGCGACCTGGGAACGCCCCCTTTGTGCCTCCACCTCCGGCGGAAGTCATACGATGTCTTTCAGAGCTGGAAAGTTATCTTCACGAACCACGCGAAAAAGACCAGGAGCATCCACTCATCCGCATCGGACTCGCGCATGTCCAGTTCGAAACCATACACCCATTTCTCAATGGTAATGGGCGCGTTGGGCGGCTTCTTATTGCGTTACTTCTCGAAGCATGGAATTTGCTCGACTCTCGCTTGCTTTATCTCAGTGTCTATTTCCGCCGTAATCAACAAGAATATTATGAGCGCCTCAGTGCAGTGCGTACCTCTGGCGACTGGGAAGGGTGGACGCAATTTTATCTCACGGGGATTTGTGAATCCTGTGGTGAAGCCGTTAAGACAGCCCGCGAGCTATTCAAAACGCTTGAGCGTGATCGACGCAAGCTCCTCAGTCATAAAAAAGTCGTGGTGCCAGCAATTAGGCTTTTCGAAGAGCTTCCGAGCCATCCGGTTTTAACTAGCAATCAAGTCGTCGCCTTACTCGAGACAACCAAGCCAACCGCAGCAAAAGCAATCGAAGTACTGATGGATGCCGGAATTCTTCAGGAGACGACCGGAGGCAAGCGAAACCGCGTGTTCGGCTATAAAAAGTACCTCGATGTATTGAAGACTGATGAAGGGGAACTATGAATTTCTTTCCAACCGACAAAAAGAAGCTAAAAGCAAGGATTGGAGCCTATAAACGCGCACTCGCGAAGCCAAATTGTGATGACGGTTACGGTAAGCGCTTTCTCGTTGGGCACATGTATCTTCTTCTTGGAGATCACGATGGAGCACTGCAGTTCTATGACTGGTACACCAAGAAGTTTCCGGAAGATGGGGTCGAGCCACTTAATCATGTGACCTGGGCGCTTGCGTCTTACCGTTCCGGTAAGATCGAGGATGCTCAGCGCAAACTGAAGGAAGCCGCAACAAGAAACCCACACATCTGGGATTGGCTTCGCGGCGACAGCATGGACCGCTGGGATATTGAATATGGCTGTAACTTTGATGAACCAGAATACTTGCATGAAGCCCCGCCTGAAATTCTCGAA
This sequence comes from Bdellovibrionia bacterium, assembly GCA_049424145.1. GTDB lineage: Bacteria > Bdellovibrionota > UBA1018 > UBA1018 > UBA1018 > JBMSSC01. The sequence continues at coordinate 12,228 of JBMSSC010000070.1, read as the reverse complement.
CTTTGGACTCCTGAAGAACTCAACTGGGTTTGTGAGTATTCAATGACCGAAGAAGTTGTCTCACTGATGGCGGAGCTGACCTCCATTCGTAGAGAATTGAAGGGGCTTCGTCCCGGGCCAAGGCGTACGGCCGTTTGTGAACGGCTATTCGAGCTTCAAAGCTCGGTCAGCCCAAAGCGTCAGAAAGGTAGGAAGCTTTCATTGGTGAAGTGATTTTCAGAACTCCGCCCACCACCACAGGCGGCACAGTCCTAAATCCCTCCAGAATGTGGGCTTCTAGGACTGCAAAAGCGTCCCCGATATCAATTATAGAGATCCCGAGGTCCACGCCAGCTTCAACGACGGCGGCGATAGACTCCTCTTGTTTGACATCCTCGCCGCCGTGAACGCGGGAGATTCCCCGAAGGCGATTCATGTCCGAATCAATCCTGAACAAACTTTCAGGAGTTACACCGCTAGGGTCATTACCCACCGCAGTTCGACAGTGTCTCTGAGAGAAAGTCTAAATTTTGGACTCCCGTCTTCTCTTTCACGTTCAAGCCGCCTTCTGGCAAATATTCTTGAACAAATCAGACTTTCAACGTCTCAAAGGTTTCGTTCTGTACTTTACAGATTTTACCGAGCACAAAATGTTTTTTGGTGCTCGAACCGGATATCTGAATTTCAAAGAACGAGAACTCGATTTAGCTTAACTAGAGAAAAAAAGAAACGCCGGACTAAAGTTCGGATGCCTTATATCCTCCTGCTAAACCAGAAGGTTTTACGGCATGTTTGCTAACGAGGCGATCCGGGTCTTTTTTAGCAACGTGAGAAAGGTGGTTCATCATGAAGACTAAAACGATGACCGTCGAGTTCAAAAGTCTCGAAGACATGGAGAAGGACAGATTTTCCTGGCACTCTGTCGCCAAGAACAAATCAGCGGCAGGGACGACATCTTCAGCAACATCGTCACCGGCGCAGACGTCGAGCCTGAGCTTCATGGGCAAGCCAGTCACGCTGCCTCATCATCCCACTTAAGAGAGGGCTTCCGTTTGTGTGCCGCGCAGTCTTTCAGAAACAGGTTAATAAGCACCTGATACGGGATGCCTGTGTCTGACGACAGCCGTTTGAAGTAGTCCACCGCTTCACGGTCAAGGCGGATGGTCACTTGCTGCTTCAAGTGCTTCGCATAGGGGTTCTTTTTGGATTTTGAGAAATCGTACTCTTTCCTCATCGTCTTTGCTCCTCGTACATGCGTTGTTCGTGCTTCGTCGCCTTTCGCGCCGAAATCAGCCGGATCACTGAGTCGTCCTCGCGGTAGTAATAGCAAACCACGAGCATTTGAAGCCGCTCGCTCAGGCCGAGCAAAATGAAACGATCCTCGTCCTCCGAATGGTCTGGATCAGGGATTAAGCGGGCATACTCGTCCAGAAAGACACTTTTGGCTTCCTCGAACGAGATTCGGTTTTTTTTGAGGTTTGACTGTGCTTTTCGGTCGTCCCACTTGAATTTGAAATGCTTTTCCCTGCGCACCGTATAATTATATCATAATTATACGGTAATGCAAACGTCTGAAATTCCTTTGTGCCAATAATGGGAGCGCTTCTCTAGCTACGTTCGGTTTCTATCTGTCAGCTTGGGCATGTTCGTCTTTTTGACTGATGAATCTGAAAAGTCCCGACTCACAGAGCTGGTGATCGTTGTCTTTTTTACAAGTCTGGCTACCCTGAGTGGGTTGGGGAGGCCTGACAAACGACCCGACTTGCGTGTTGTGTTTCCAAGTGTATTTCATCAATCTGAAACAACTTTGGAAACAAAACGGGCTTCCAAAACCGCCGCGCAAAATTTCAAATTAGACTTTCCTTTTTTTTTAAATCAACCGAGCCTGAGACTACGCATCGAGATGGATCCATTTGGGACCCCTTCGTACAGGAACTTCAGTTCATCGGACCGTTCGGCCGCGCCCAAGATGGTCAACAAGGGGAAATAGTGATCCGGCGTGGGAACGCTGAGCTTCCCTTCAGCGGTCGATAAATAGTCGCGAATCAGAGCGTTATCGTCTCGAGCGACAAGACGAGTTTTCACCCATTCGTCGAATTCAACTGCCCAGTCGTAAGGTTTAGCATGGTCTTCCCACCTCATGCGTCTGAGGTTGTGAACGATGTTGCCGCTTCCCACGATCAGTATCCCTTGTTCACGCAAGGCTCGGAGTTGCTGACCGACCAAGTAATGGTACTCGGCTGACTGTTCTAAATAGATACTCAGCTGCAAGGCGGGCACATCCGCATTCGGATACATGTGCCGAAGCACTGCCCATGTCCCGTGATCGAGGCCCCACATATCCTGATCAATGTGAATTTTTGGATCGGAAACCAAGGATGCAATCTGCTTCGCAGTCTCTGGGTCTCCTGGCGCCGGATACTGGACCTTAAAAAGATCTTCCGGAAACCCAGAGAAGTCGTGAATGGTCCTTGGTTTGTCCATCCCTGTCACCCAAGTACCTTCTGTCATCCAATGCGCAGAAACGCACAGGATCGCTCTCGGCTTCGGAAGCTCTCGTCCCACACGTGCCAGCGTCCGCGTATATGCGTTGTCACTGATGGCGTTCATCGGCGATCCATGGCCAAAGAAGAGGACCGGCATACGCTCTGATCTTGTCTTAGCTCCCATAATCCACCTCCAAGCCAATGAAAGCGGGAGTAAACTCAAAAATCCTGCTCCCGCCCACCTGAGTGCAGCTCGCCTGTTTATTTTCCGAGTCGCAATTGGTTCAATGAGAATCCACCATCCATCTTTGCCGAGCATCCCCACGCATGGTTGTCCTTGAAGTCTTTGGTGCAATCGCCGATCAGGAGTCGCGCCTCACCAGAAACCATGACGCATCATGCCTTTTTTTTGATCCAGAGATCTTGACCTTCGCGAACAAAACCTGGGGCACCGTCTAAATAGCGATGAAGCACAGGAGGAATTCGCACATCTCCCTGCTCGTTTTGATAATTCTCCAAAATTGCAATCAGAGTTCGACCTACGGCAAGGCCTGAGCCATTGAGGGTATGCACCAATTGCGGCTTAGACTGAGGATCCAGTCGATAGCGAATTTGAGCACGCCGAGCCTGAAAATCCTCACAATTGGAGCACGAGGAGATCTCCCGATAAGCCTTTTGTCCGGGCAACCAGACCTCAAGATCATAGGTCTTTGCGGATTGAAACCCCATATCCCCTGAACAAAGCAAGAGAACTCGGTAAGGCAGCCCCAAGAGTTGAAGGACCTTCTCTGCATTGGCAACCATTTTCTCAAGCTCAGCGTAGGACTGACTGGGTTCGGTTAACTTCACCATCTCCACTTTCTGAAACTGATGCTGACGGATCAAACCGCGCGTATCTTTTCCATACGAGCCTGCCTCACTCCGAAAGCAGGGCGAGTAAGCCGTGAAGTAAACGGGCATAGCGGATCGATCGAGAATTTCATTGCGATAAATATTGGTAAGTGGGACTTCTGAGGTCGGAATTAAAAAGAGCTCTCGATCTGCCACCGCTGTTTTAAACAAGTCTTCTTCAAACTTAGGAAGGTTTCCAGTCCCCACGAGACTGGCTCGATTCACCAAAAATGGAGGGATCACCTCTTGATACCCATGTTCACGGGTGTGAAGATCGAGCATAAATTGGATCAGCGCGCGCTCTAACGCCGCGGCGGCACCTAGGTACACAGTAAAGCGGGCACCGGAGAGCTTGGTGGCTCGCTCAAAATCTAGGATCCCCAAGCGCTCACCCAACTCAACGTGTTCTTTTGCCGGAAAACCCAAATCGGTTGGGATCCCCCATCGCCTCACTTCTTGATTCCCCGCACTGTCCACGCCATCGGGAACACTTTCGTGAGGGATATTGGGAATTCCCAAAGCAAGCTCCTGAAGTTTATCCTCCGCGAGTTTGAGATTTTCTTCTAAGGCTTTAATTTGCTCACCCAACTCTCGACTGGCGAGCACTTTGGTCTCTGCTAATGCGGCCGCTTGGGGATCCGCCTTAGCCTTTGCTTTGAGTTTGGCAATTTCTTGAGTCACTGCGTTTCGCTGAGCTCTTTGGGCTTCGGTTTCTTGAATCAGTTGAACCCGACGAGTGGAGAGCTCTCTTAATTGAGTGAGGAGCTCGGATGAGGCGTTTCTTCGCTTCAAAGCTTTTTCTAGAAGTCCAATATTCTCTTGAAAATAACGTGAGTCCAGCATAGAGCGGAAGCTTAACACAAAATCCGGCTAAAAACAGGATAAGAAATCACCTTTATCCGTCGCATCAGGCTCCATCTCTAAGTACTTTCGGAAGGAAGCACAGGCCGCGTTGAAGTCTCCCATCGTTCGATAAGCCAGCCCCAGTCTTTTATAAAGGAGTGGATTGGCTCGATCCAGATCAATGGCGGAGAGAATCAGACTGACAGAAGCTTGATAGTTTTTTAAAGCTAAGTTTGCCCATCCTGCCTGTTGCTTGGCTTCGGCAGACCGAGGACTTAATTGCATTAATTTAGTAAAAACAACTAACGCTTCGGAGTGAGCACCGAGCTCCATCAATTCTTTCCCATAAGCCAAAAGCGTTTGCTGACTATTGGGGTTGTTTTGAAGCTCTTTTTTAAACTCTTCGGCTGCCACCTTGTGATTTCCTTGGAGCGCATAGAGGGCCCCCAGGTAGTAGTGCAGATTGGGGTACTTGGGATAAATCAAGTAGATGTGATCGAGTTCTTCTTTGGCTTTCTCAAACTGTGCTTTTTTTGCAAAAATCTTGTAACGCTCCAAATAACCACTCGGATCTGATGTGTTTCGCTCGGAGAAGGATTGATAGGCCGCTAAGGCTTGATTCAGGGCATTTCGATCCGAGCCCTCCGAGTTGAGGTAAATCTGGGCTTGGAGTCTCCATGACTCAGGGTAATCCGGATTGATCCTCATGGCTTCAGAAATGTTAAACTTCGCCTCCTCCCAGGATCCTTTTTTCATCTGCAGCTCAGCAATTGCAGCTAAGAGCTCTGCCCGCGGAGTCTTTTGATGTTTGTTTTCATCCTCCAACATGGAAATTGCCCGATCGATTGAGTCCGTCTCTGAGATGCATTGAGCAATATGAATTTTGATGTCCAAGTTGAGAGGATCTGATCGCAAAGCCAGGGAGAAAAAAAATGGGGCATCCTTGAAGTTCTTGGTCGCCATTAAACTTTTTGCGTAGGCTTCATATACCGACGATTCGATTGAGTCACGAGCCATGGCTTTTTTATAAAAGCGTTGAGCCTCTATGAAGTTCCCCTGCTTTTGATACATATCGGCCGCTGCTTTATCTAAGGCACTCTGACTCACAGGAAGTTTTCTAAAGCGATCCATCGCTGCAATGGCTTCATCCCATTCATAGCTCTGAATGAGGGTCCGAATGTACTTACTCCAAATGGCAATGTCATTGGTCGCCCGATCCGCGGCTAACTTGTAATTGACCTTGGCATTTTCAATATGGTTCAAATAACTGAACATATCTCCCATTTTAATGAGAGGCAAAGGGGAGCTATCGTTCACTGATCGAGCCTGAAGAAATGGAATGAGTGCGTCTTGGAATTGACCTTTTTTAACTAGCTTTTCCCCTTCACCTAAGAAGTAGTACATTTTTGCGATCTTTTGAAAATCCTGATTGGACTCCCCATTTTTTGCGCGCAGGGCGTAGAGCTCAAGCAAAAAGTCATGGTTTTCCGGGTCTAAGACCACCGCTTTTTCCATGTCTTCAAGCGCCATTCGACTCTTCTGCTCGATAGAGGACAGTTGGGAGTGAAGAAAATAAACTTGAGCCTGATCGTGGGGAGACAAAAGTTTAAGATGAGAAACTAAAAACTCAAGGTGGGGTTTGGCATCCAAGAGCCGGGCGTTATCCCGATAAAAGCGCGCAATTTTTAACCTCGATTTTGCATGATTCGGGTTCAACTGAATGGCCTTGTGATACTCTTGAATGGCCTGATTCACATGCCCAAAAGCCTCGGCAAGCTCGGCTCGGAGATAGAAAATCTTGGCACTAAAGGCCTTCTGTTCTGGAATGAGGGCCAAGTACTTGGCTGCCGACTCGTGATCTCCTCGAGCATAAAAGGCCAATGAGAGATAGTAAAACAGCTCAACTCCAAAGCTTGGATGAGTCTTTGTGTAATCCACGAGTCGCTGTTGAGCCGCCTCGGGTTTGTTCACCATCAAGAAAAATTCCACATCTGCAATGACGGTTTCAGGAAGATCGACGGATTTGGCGCGAGACATTTCAATCAAAGTGGTGAGAACGGAGAAGTAATTTTCATCTTTATTGGTGGAATCAATGAGGTTGATATAACTGGAGGCCAAAAGAGCAAGCGCTTTAACGTTCCCTGAATCTAAGGACACGGCACGACTGAAATGCTCGGCAGCCTGTCGATACCCTAAAGCTGTATCCTGAATGTAGAACTTCATTCCCTCGCCATACACCTGAGAGCTGAGCTTTGGATCTGCAGCAGCAGGATTCACCGGGGGAAGCTTCGGTCGGAGAAATTCAATCTGAACTTCTTTTTTTGGCGGTGGTGACTCGTCGAAGAAAAGAGTGTATCCCAAGCCCATCACAAAAAGAGCCATCAGGATTGCTCGACGAGCGGGATTTCGTCTGCGAGACGAATTGGAGTTTTGGGAAAGTGACTGAACTGGTCTGGACAAAACGATGGTTTGCTCCTGAGAGCGAGGGGTACTCAGTTCTAAGAAAGAGTTCACCTCCGGGGTTCCCAAGGAGCTCTCTTCAACCGGAGCATCAAACTCAATTCGGTCCTCCGACTCCACCATGGAGGTTCGATCCTCATCGAGGGGGCGGGCCTCTTCTCCCAAGCCGACCATCGTTCGCTCCGAATCAGCCTCTGAGTTTGGGCTCAAGCCACTGGGCTCACCCTCCTGCTGATCCAACCGAAAACTGGGGATTTGGGACTGGGACTGGGCATCAACGGGTGCGTGGACCTCCGGTTCAACTGCGAGCTCAGCTTCTTGATCCGCCTTTTGAACTTCCTCCTGAACCGCTTCTTGAACTTCCCCTTGAACCTCATTCTCCAAAATTTGAGTCTCAGCAACGGGTTTCCTGAGCTCAGCCTGGGTGCCTAAGAGCGGTTGATAAGCGGGAGGTTCAGGCAAAGACTCCTGCTGAGCTAAGCGCCCTGAGGCATGAGCAATCAAAAGATCCGCAATCTCTGAAACGGAGTTGATGTCTCTCCAATCCTCTTCAGGATAGCGACGAGCGAGCTCCTGTCCTCGAATTTGATTTTTTAAAATCAGACGTCGAATGGGATCCAGGCCAAAAGGACCCAAGATTCGCCCGGAGGCCAATTTGACTTTGTACAGTTGACCCATTCCCTGGTCAGATTTACTCATCCGATGAGTCCCTCTTTGGGGTAGGACTCAAAAACTAACTTAAAAGTCCTACCGTAACCTTCTTCGTTAAGTTAAAAACTGCGGCAGGAAGCATCCCGAGCTGCAGATTCAGAACCACCAAAGCCACCAAAGCAAAAGCAGAACCCATTGACACGCGAACCACCGGGGCACTGCCCACGGGCTCTTTTAAGTACATGTGAACCAGTACTTTTAAATAATAATACACAGAAATTGCGCTACTGAGAACGCTAATCACGACCAACGGAATCTCATCGGCCTGAACGGCGGAGTAAAACAGGAAGTATTTGGCCACAAAACCACCGGTGGGAGGAATCCCAGCCATGGAAAACAGGAAGACGGCTAGAGCAAAAGCCAAGGCGGGTTGACGCTGAGAAAACCCGGATAAGTCCTGAAAATTCAAGTTGTTTTCTCCACGAGATGCAATCACCGTGAGCACCACAAAAGCGCCAAGATTCATGAGTCCGTACATCAGGATGTAAAAAATCACGGGTGCATAGCCCAGCTCACTTTTCGCCCCTGCCAAAATTCCGACGAGTAAGTATCCGGTATGAGCAATGGAGGAATAAGCCAAGATGCGCTTTAAGTTAACCTGTGTGAGTGCCACTAAGTTTCCAATGAGCATCGTCAGCACGGCACAGACCCAGAGAATCTGATGAATGTGATCATGAAACAAGTTTGAAAGCCCCTTACCATAGCCCATCATGATGAAGACACGAAGTAAGGTAGCAAAAGCAGCCGCTTTCAAACCGGTGGTCATAAAACCAGTCACGGGCACAGGAGAGCCCTCATACACATCGGGCATCCACATATGGAAGGGAGCCGCTGCCACTTTGAAGAGAAACCCTAAGAGTAGCAAAACCGAGCCCAGGATAAACAAAGGACTTAAGCTTTCTGGATGAGCGTGGGCATAGCGAAAGATCTCACCCAAAGAGGTTGAGCCTGTGGCTCCATAGAGCAGGGCAGAGCCATAGAGTAAAACGGCTGAGGCCACGGAGCCCAAAATAAAGTACTTCATGGCCGCTTCATTGGATCGGCGATCCGCGCGTCGGAAGCCCACGAGAATGTAAACAGCAAGAGACATGAGCTCTAAAGAAACGAACAGAACAATCAGATCCAGCGACGAGCTCATGAGCATCATCCCTAGGCACGCAAAAAGAACTAAAATGTAGTACTCTGGATGCTGAAGTTGCTCGCGATCCAAATAGCGCAAGGAGGCCAGCAGAGTCACCAAAGCTGAGACCAAAAACAGGACGTTAAAAAACAGGGAATAAGGATCCACCACCATCATCCCGTTAAACAGAACCCAGGTCTGAAACAGTCCTGCTCCGCCTGAAGGGACCGAAGACACATCCTCCAATAACCGCCCCAAGAGTTGGGCTGAAAGCACTAAGGAGCCCAAGACAGTCCCTAAGCTCACCAGAAAAACGGACCACTTGGGCTGAATCGTTTTTCCCACGGCTGCCAAAATGGCCACCAAGGCCCCTAGAAACATCGTGATCAGTGGCAGAATCAATTGAATCTGCTCAGGACTCAAACTTAAGAGCTCAGGACGAATGGTGGTTAAGGTTTGCATCGGATCATCTTCCTTTTCTTATCTTCTTCTCATTGGTTCGATTAATTTTCAGAAACCCAGGCCGAGGTTTGAGCTGCAACGCCTGGAGCCGGGATGGCTTCAGGCTCAAGTTGAGCCACTGAACTCTTGGGCTGATTTGTACTTCTGGCCACCAACCGATGAATGGAAGGCTCGAGTTTTTCAAAAAAGAAGTTAGGAAAAACCCCCATGCCAAAAATCGCAATAACGAGCGGCAGCAAAACCAACCCCTCTCGGACCGTTAGATCCTTGAGCTCCTGATTCTCGGCGTGGCGAATGGGCCCGAACATCACTTTTTGGAACATCCAGAGCATGTACACGGCCCCAAAAATCACCCCCAGTGCTGAGATGGCCGTAAGCACGGGATTAACCTGCCAAGAGCCCAGGAGAATTAAAAACTCACCAATAAACCCATTGGTTCCAGGAAGTGCCACAGAGGAGAGAGTTGCAATCAAAAACACGACTGCAAAAAGGGGCATCACGCGAGTGATCCCCCCATAGGCTGCGATCTCTCGCGTATGCCTTCGCTCATAGATGACTCCCACTAAAAGAAATAAAGCTCCGGTGGAGATCCCGTGATTGAGCATTTGGTAATACGAGCCCGTGACGGCAAGCTCATTGAGCGAGAACAATCCCACAATGACATACCCCATGTGACTGACGGAGGAGTAGGCCACAAGCTTCTTCATATCCGGCTGAACAAGGGCCACCCAAGCTCCATAAACAATGGCCACGGCGCCTAGGGTCATAAATGGGATCTGAAAATACGAGACGGCTTGGGGAAACAAAGGAAATGCCAAGCGCATGAACCCGTAGCCTCCCATTTTCAGAAGGATCGCTGCTAAAATCACGCTTCCTGCTGTGGGAGCTTGAACGTGGGCGTCAGGCAACCAGGTGTGAAATGGGAATAAAGGCACTTTGATCGCAAAAGCCAAAGCAAAGGCCAGAAACAAGAGGCTCTGAGGTGTCCAAAACGAACCCCCCGCCAGCTGCAGGCGATAGAGATCGGTGAGAGCCGTGGAGTAAAACCCAAATTGCACCTTATGTTGATAAGCCAGGTAGAAAACGGCCACCAGCATCAACAAGGACCCCACGAGAGTGTACAGAAAGAACTTCGTGGCCGCGTAGATGCGATCCTTTCCACCCCAAATGCCAATTAAAAAGTACATCGGAATGAGCATGGCTTCCCAGAAAACGTAAAAAAGGAACGCATCGAGTGCCACAAAAGCCCCGAGCATCCCCGTTTCCAAAGCCAAAAGCAGAAAGTAGTACTCCTTTTCACGGTGATGAATCGCATCAAATGAGGATAAAACCGCAATGGGCATTAAAAACGTGGTGAGTAAAATCAGCCATAAGCTAATCCCATCCATCCCAAATGAGTAGGAAATGCCCATCTCGGGGATCCAAGCCAACGTCTCACTCAATTGAAACTCAGCCCCTGAGGGCACGTACTGAAAGTACAGTGAGCAAGAAACCACAAACGTGATCAAGGTTCCTGCCAAAGCCCAACTGCGCTGCAGGGCCTTTGCAGCCTTGGGCTTCGAGGGGATCAAAAGACCCAAGACGGCCCAAAGCAGAGGGAAAAACACAAGTTTTGAGAGCATATTGGAATTAAACCCATCCATAAATAAAATACCCCACGATCGCTATGATTCCGAAAAGAATAGCTAAGGCATAAAATTGAACAACACCGGTTTGAATTGTGCGTGCGGCTTGCCCTGTCCAAACCGAGAGTCTTCCAAAGCCTAAAACCACTCGATCAATCAAGGCCACATCGATTCCGCTCCAAAGGAAGCTTGAAATGGATCGAATGGGGCGAACCAAAATCGCCTCATACAACTCATCCACAAGCCACTTATTGGAAAGCAACCGATGCACTCCGCTGAATTTTCTTGCCAACTGAGCCACGAGATCCAAGTTTTGATAAACACGAAACGCAGCCAGTACGCCTGCGATGGCACCCAGGACACTGAAGGCCATGAGAACCCATTCCATTGCCCCAGACGCCGTCAGCGCCTCATGGGCTGCCTCATGAGCAGGGATCACAGGCTCAAGCCAGTGTTCAAGCCAACTCAGATGAGGAATTCCGATCCAACCTCCAACGGCACTAAGTACGGCTAAAACCTGAAGCGGCAAAACCATTGCCCACGGAGACTCATGCACGTGAACTCCGCCTGAGGACGAGTGAGCGTGAGCGTCGTGAGAGGCATGAGGGGCAGCGTGGGAATGCTCGTTGTGATCATGAGCATGTGACGCCTCTTGAAAGCGCGGGGTTCCTAAAAACGTCAGGAAGAACAAGCGAGTCATATAAAACGCCGTCATCACAGCTGTCACCGCCCCAAGGCCCCATAAAACAACCGAACCATGGGAAGAGCTAAAGGCCTGCCAGAGGATCTCGTCCTTGGAGAAAAACCCAGAGAACGGGGGGAGTCCACAAATCGCAAGCCACCCGATGGCAAAAGTGAAGAACGTCTTGGGCATCTTCGATTTGAGTCCACCCATCTTCCAAATGTTTTGTTCCTCGTGCATGCCGTGGATTACGCTGCCTGCGCCTAAGAACAGGAGGGCTTTAAAAAAGGCATGGGTGATCACATGAAACACCCCTGCGGAGTAGGCTCCCACGCCGCAGCCTAAAAACATATACCCCAGTTGGGAGACGGTGGAGTAGGCAAGGACTTTTTTAATGTCGGACTGAACCAAAGCAATGGTAGCTGCAAAAAATGCGGTCAATGCCCCCACCGTGGCCACTACGCCTAACGCCGTTGGAGAGAGGCTGTAGAGAAAATTAAGCCGGCTGAGCATGTAGATGCCTGAGGTGACCATGGTGGCTGCGTGAATGAGAGCAGAGACGGGAGTTGGTCCTGCCATGGCGTCGGGTAACCAGACGTAAAGAGGAATTTGAGCGGATTTTCCCATACAGCCCACAAAGAGTGCAAGACCGATGGCCGTGATCATCTCGGGTGTGACGCCTGAGGGAATCTGCGCAATGTGCCCGGAGTGAGAAAACAGGGCGCGAAGCTCAGCAAAATCAAGCGTTCCAAAAGCAGAGAAGATCAGAAACATCCCGATTAAAAATCCAAAGTCCCCCACTCGATTGACGATAAACGCCTTTTTCCCGGCTGAGGCTTTCTCCTCATCTTGATACCAATAGCCAATCAGGAGGTAGCTGCAAAGCCCCACGCCTTCCCATCCTAAAAACAGAATGGGGAGTGAACCACCTAAAACCAACATGAGCATGGCAAAGCAAAAGAGGTTCAA